>JAKQWZ010000058.1 GCA_029561735.1 Candidatus Omnitrophota bacterium
CAGATCAGCTAAAGTCTTGCCTGCAAAATCTCTGTCAAATTCAGCCTGTCCCGGCAAGTATGCTCTCTCGCCTACTTCTCTTCCAAAAATATGAATCGGATCATTAGCAGCGCCGGTTGTACCAAAGTAGCCTAATTCAGAACCGATATGGCCTATAGGATCGCTATTCCCAAGCAAAAATTTATTTATATCACCAACATTATCTATCTTCATATTGACAATAACATTTCCTAATGTTCTTTTAAAAAGATCCTTTGAATATACAAAAAGATCGCTATTGCCTATTGAAGATATACCAAACTGTGTTGTTGGCTTAATTTCTAACCCTTGGCCCCAAACATTGAGATTATAATAAGAAATAGGTCTATCTATAGTCGTATCCAAAAATGCCAACTGCGAACCTTTGGGCATATTCACGCCTAAAATCCTTCCGTTATAAAACTGAAGCGCGATCTGTGGATTATCAAGCTTGATGGAATTCAGGCCGCCGGTTGTAGATAACAAAGTATTTTTTATGTCGATGGTTCCGGGCCTAGCATAAGCCCGGGTTATTTCTTTATCAGAGACAGCACCGGTAATAGCTGCATTGTATTGTGGTATAGCCGCCGTGCCTTCATTAGATACAAATTTGGTCCAGATTTGGCCTGTTCCTCTTATAACCCCCGGGTCCTTAATGCCTTTAAAAATATACTCATCAATCTTAAACTGTTTCCAATCTGTCCCGATTTCTCTGGATTGTATTAAGGAACCGCTATTAAGTGACCTCACCCCCTGAAGAATCCTGTCTAATGAAGAATACGATTTACCTGTTACCTTGGACAAATCAAACTCCAGAGAACCGTCTTTATATCTCTGGCCCCTATAATTACTTATTTCCATCCAAGTGTCATCCAGTCTCTCGTTATACACCCCGTTGATCCGGTTCATCACAAGGCGCGTGACGTTGCTGGATGCCTGATAATGGATATTAGAGAAGAAAGAATTGGCAAGGGCTTTGGCAAAGCCTCTGTTTTCAGGCCTCCATGTTGGATCCGTGGTATATTTGTTCCAGTCTTTTCTATTCCAAGAAGTATTCGGCAGGCCTTGGGTTGTGCGGTAAAAATCAATAAAGCTGGAGGCAAACCTTGCATCAGGGGTTTGGTAATAATAAAGATTGCCTGCCTTGTTCAAAGTAGCTATGCCGCCGGTAAAGAAACCGCCGATTGCCCCTCTGATATTGGTCTGCAGCATTGCCCTGCCCAGATCCCAGCGTGAACCTTCTCCCTGAATCTTGCTCAACTGCCCGTACAAAGTAGAAGTAAAAAGCATGCTGCCGATGGAACCGGCATAAGGCCCAAGCCCCATCATATCCTGCGTAGTCCGGGTCAAGGCCACTGATGTCAGGCCCTGCACCAGTGATGCGGTTAAAACATTTTTCGCGCTGCCGCCGGTAATTACATTTGAAGCCACTGAACCAAGCACCTTGGCAAAATCATGATTGCCCATCTTATCTTCAATAAACAATCTGGCTGCATCGCCAAGGTATCCGGTTGCCTTAGGCATAGACCAAGCCTTGAAATTATCCATTACGATATATTTGGGCAGGCCGCTGCCGACTAAAGTACTTGCGCTTGTCTTATACGCCGGACGGGATTCATCGCCAAATTGATAGAGCCCGAATTTATTCCCGCCTAATTGTTTAAAAGTAAAATCGCCGATTATATTTGAAGCAAGGCTGGTGATTCCCACAAAAGCCTTCTTATCCCATTTCTGGGAATAGCCGTATTCCTGCACTGCTGCAGTCACGCCCCACGTAGCAGCCTGCGTAAGCATGGCCTTCTGGTTCCATTTAAAATCCATTCCGGAGATAACTGCGCCGGATAAAAACGCTCCGCCGATATTGGATATGGTCTTATTCAGCCCTGCTGCCTTAAGCAGTTTCGGCATAGCATAAGTAACGCCGTAATTGCGGGCAAAAGTTGACCAAGACTGGTTAGAAATCCTTGTGGTAGCAAACATAGCCCCTGCGCCAAACATAGCAAAGGTATCCATGGCCCTGTCGCGGCGGGAACGAGCTCCCATAATATGCATTGCTTCAGCATCAGAAACAGCTGTATATTTAGGGTCATTGACCTGAATCAAGGCATAGCCGGAAAATTCAGATAAGAATTTCTCTTTGGGCAGGAACTCTTCTTTATGCTCTTCTATAAAATAAACTTTATCAGCATTGATATTGGTTACCAGTATGTAATGCTCATTAGTCAAATGGGCAATGAAAGGCGTAGGGACTGTCCCCGAAGGAGACTGTCCCAACAGATCCAATTTAACCGGATAAAGCCTAAGGCCAAAGAATTCTGAAGCCCGGCTCAAGGCATACATTGAACTCTTAATCACTTCCGGATTGCCTTCAGGCTTGACTATATTGTTTAGAATATCAACTGTGAGCGCTAAAACCGCAATGTCCTGTTCAGTGACTTTAGCTCCCTGATAAGCCAGCAGTTCATATAATGCCTTTGATCCGCAGGGCTTGCCTTTTAGCCAATTATAAATCTCCTCAATCCTCTGATTGGATATGCTTAATGGCTTATCCAGTTTTATCGTAACCGTGGGTGAAAGCTGAATTGCATCTACTGGCTTGTTGGAAACATCTTTGAGGATCTGCTTTATAGTAAGGGGGATATCCAGCGTATTCAGGTCTTTGGTGTATCCAGGAGCAAATGTCCGGCTAGCCAAACTGCCTACGGCAAATGCCGGCTTCTGCCAGATAACCGCTGCATCAAACCCGGCTGCTTCAGCAACCTGCTGCGGCAAAAATACCGCCACAATAATAAAAGCCACAACCCTGATCCATAATCTAAAATTGGACCTGAATTGCGGCTCGTCTATTCTGGGAGTTACGATTACTTCAGGGGCTGCAACCAGCTGCTTTCTAAATATAAAACTACCTATATGCAGAAGGAAAAGGTAAAACTTCCCCCTAACCCCCACTACCAGATTTTTTAAAGCGATGGTTACGCTTTTCATTGTTTTATTGCTAAAGTATTTTTAAAACTCTTTTTTAAGCGGTTAAAATAAAAAAGCCGAGCTGTCAAATACTTCTTTATTCGGCAGCCCGGCCATCTTAAGATAAAAAATATGTTTTAAGATCCGTGGCTTTGCGCCTCCACCTCACAGTGGATTTGCCTTTATCGTTCCTGCTTGCTACACGACAAATATAACATATATATATAGTATGTCAAGGCATTTTTTTTCTAAAAATGAAAGTGTTTTCATATGGGATTTGTGTTGCTATTAATAGGGTTACATGCCTGCTAAAACACCCGGAATCAAAATAGTTTCAAGCTTAGAATAGGTTTGCAAAACTCCTTAGAAAACAGGCTTATAATTGCGGGATTTGACTGGCTTTAAGGCGCTTGCAGGCAAGCTATGGGAATGGGCTGTAGGGGAGGTTTAAACCCCCCCTACAGCTTTGCTACAGGCTGCTACAGCTTTGCTGCAAACTGCTGATAAAAAGGCCTTATAGTAATCCGTGTTCCAGATTGGACATTTCCGTGGTCAATAAGGTATTAACGTTTAACTTCCTTACATCCCAAATAACTTTAGATTGGACATTAACAAGCTTGATTATGGGTTAATATTGGTATTTCTTTCTTGCAGATTTTGACTAGTCAAGCCTAATTGGCGGGTAACCCCCCAAAATCCTTCAGCCCAATTCGGCTGTGCTACTCTGCCGGTTACATCTGTTCTGGTTGTAGGATCAGAATTTTGGGTATAGCTATAGTATGGATAAGGCCTGGACTCATTAGTAGAGCTCATTATTAAATATACTATTTCCTGCTCTTTACTTTCAAACACAGGAACAAAGGCATCGTAATATTCTATTTGGCCGGATCTAAAGCTGTCAAGAGGCGCATACTGGCCTACCAAATCACTTCTTTTTACAAATTTCGGAGGAGGCAGCGTAGTTGGGTCAAAATCAGGAGGCAGCTGTTGAAGCAGCTCTTCCAACATGCCCTTAGGCACAGGGGCTCTTCTTAACTTTTCATAAGCCTGCCTTGCCGCATTAGAATCCTTGGCTACACCGGGAGCTTTATATAAATCCAGATATTGGGCTGCCTGCGGAGATAATCTGGGCATTGTGGGCATTGTAATATTACGCGGCTCATTTAATGTTTTTTCTGCCTGGGGCTGGCTCATTAAAGAAGGTAACATATCTAACTCTGCCGAAGCAGGAATAGCAACCTGCTGGCCTGGGCTCGCTGTTACAGGTAAAGGTACTTGTCTATTAATATTTATAACAACAGGCTGCTGATTAGAATCAGGCAGGGATATCCTGCTTTCCGGGGCATTGGGAATTTCAGGGATATCAGCTGCAAAACTTACCCCTGCATCAGGAGGAGCAGGCCTTAACAATTGTGTTTGAGGCGCAACTCTATCAGGCGTAGTAATTCTTGGGCCAAAAAATTCTAAATCATTTTCGCCTATGTTTGGGGCAGTAGAAAATTGAATGCCTTCGGAACCGCTCGCAGCAACTGAAGGCAAAGCAGCAGCGCTATCTGTAACTGCTGTTTCTGCGGGCAAAGGCGTATCTATCCTTTGCAAACCGGATTGAGGCTCAAGTTTTGATACCGGAGGGGAAACAAGAGGATTAACTTCTTTCCTGATCTCTGTTTCAGTTACAGGGCCTTTAGGCGTAAAAGTAGTTCTGCCTTCAAATGTACGGGTAGGGCTTTTTTGTGTCCATTCAAGGCCTTTTTCCAAATCTACCCTTCTACCGGTATCTACCCATACCACTTGCCCGTCTTTAATGGCCCTGATTTCCACACGTCCGATATTACGGCCGTCAATATTCACTAAGTTGCCGGATTCATCTGTTTTAGTATATTTAACTACCTGATATACAGGCAATTCGCCTATATCTTTGCCTTGAGATTTATAATAATTTGCTCCTTGGGCTGCTCCCGGGCCATAATCAGGAAATTGAGTAAACTCGCTGATTACCATGCGATCCGGAGGTGCAACAGGCTGTGCTGCAGGCGGAGCAATCGCAGGTGTCATCGGCATAGTGGTCCTTGGAGTCAATTGCGGCTGCCCTGCTATAGGATGTTCTATAGGCGCGCTAATTGGAACAACAGGCATGGGAATATCAGAACGCGCTAATGTAGGCTGTACCGGCTCGGGCCTTGGCTTTTCCTCCGGCCTCCAGCGGGCATAATAAACCGGATTTCCGCCAATAATATCCAGATATTTTGCTACCCCAAAAAGGCGCCGGCCTTCACCTTGTTTAAGGATATCTTTTGGTAATTCTTCTAAATACTGCTCTGCATCCGGAGAAAATTCCACGCCTAATGCGCCTGCCCTGCCTGCAACCCGCTGGTCAATTGACACATAAGGCTGGCCGGATATTGCTTCCAGCTGCTGCCAGCCATTGGTTGACCTCAAATTGTCTACTTCTTGCGCATTAAACCTATATGCTTCTACACTGTCTTTTAGTTTATTTATTATAGTTGTTATTTCTTTGCCTTTTTCTGTTTCTATGCCTACAGCCTCTGCCATTGCCTGCAGCCCCTTGATCCTTTCATTCATCCCTTGTAAAAGAAAATCATTGCATAAAGCAGCTGCGCCTGTAGCAGCCAAAAGAGGGTCATACATTGCAAGCACACTTATAAGCGTGCCCATTTTCGCTTCACTGATAACGCGCTTACGCGCCTGATCAAACAAGGCTCCTGACTGGGCCTGCCCCACTAATTTATCAATACCATCTCTTTGCTCCTGAAGCTGGGCTATTTTATTTTTTGATGCCGAGTACTGTTCATTTAATTTAGCTATGCTATCCTGCATCTGCTTAATCTGCGTTTCATCTTTGAAAGTAGCCAATTCAGCTTCTGCCAATGAAAGTAATTGCTCTATTGTTGCCTGCTCCTGTAATTCAATGCTGATCCGGGAGTCTATCAGTTCCTTAACCTGACCTGTGGCTTGAAGCACGCCTTGCACATCTCGGGCATAGGTATCATCAAATAAAACAAGTGAGCGGTTTATTTCATCCAGATGCCGCTTTTCCATGCGTTTAACATACATTGCCTTGGAAGCCTCTCCTGTTGCCATTGAATAGACATTACCAACTGTCTGGTTATGGTAAGCGCCCATATATTGGGCAAGCTCTGCATAGCCTAAACCTTCATTATAAACATCCTTCATGTAATCCGTATAGCGGTTAAGATAAAATACATCGTTGCCGCTGACCCAATTCAGGTAATTGCCCGGGCCGCCGTATTGCGCCCTGCCAAAACTAAATGCATCTATAGCTGCGCGGGTTGCCGATGCAGTGATAAACGCGTCAAATAAAGAGGCGTCTTTTCTGCCAAGGTCTATTGATAAAGGCTTTGTAGCCATTATGTCTTTTGTTAACTGCTTGCGCGCCTCTTCAGAAGATAATTCATAACGCTGGGAATAAGCTGCTACTACCTCGGGATTAGCAGCTAAATACTTTTGCACTTCCTGTTCGGTTGCGTAACGCTCTTTTCCAACATGCCCTGCCGGGGTAATAATATATTTAACAAGGTCTGAAACAAACATCAAAACATAAGTTGCATGCATGGGGTCTTTAAATTCCCGGCTGATTCTTTGTATTATAACTGAAATTGCCGCGCGTATAGCAGCTTCACCGACAGATGCCCCTGCCATCCAGCTGCCTGCACCGGAAGAAATAAGTATGGCTACTTCGCGCTTTAAGCCTGCGGCTCGCGCAAGCACCTGCACTGCCACCCTTATATCATCAGCACGGGATTGCTGCCTGAACTGTTGGGCTTGAATAGCTATCCCCTGATTTAAGGTTATATAATCCGGGCGCAATTCCATAACTGTTGTTTTCACAAGCTCGCCATTGCGATAATAATAACGGGTGACCGCAACATTTTTATAAAATAAATAGTAATCTCCCTCTAATTTGACTATTTTTTCAATTGTCTCTGCGGGTAATTTATTTGCTTCCTCCTGAGGCAGCACTTTAACTTCCCCGGTTTTCAAAGTAACCTCTACCGGGTCTTTTATAGCTCCGCTGGCAGTAGGGCCTACAGGGCTAAAGCCAAGCAAAACAGCAAATTGCTTTTGCAGTGCCGCCCTTATATGCTGGCCTGCGTATTTAGAAAGCAGGTATCCAAGCGCTTCAGAAATATACTTCTTCATCTTGCCGAACATCTTAGCAACAGCTTCTTTTATAACAGTCATTACACCGGCAGTAAGGGCGTCTATTATTGCGCCCTTCATGATTGGGCCGCCTGCGGAAAACAGCGTCTTAAAAACGCTGGTGAAATCCTTGGCAATAGACTTTAATAATGCCTCGGGTTTAACTGCTTCTTGAGTTGCCTGCTTAGTTGCTTCTTCGGCTGTTTTTGAAGTTGCTTCTGCGGCTAATTTCTCGGCGCTAGCGCTATAATCCAGTTTAGATGTGGCTAAAGTAGCCAGCATTGTAGACACTACCATCCCGGTTGTGCCTTTGATGCCCAACATATTAACCACTTGTTTACTTAATGCCGGAATAATATAAGTATAAGTCCAGGCCTGGGCAACGCTCCAGTCCGGTTTTATTGCCCGGCTGGATACATAAGCCCCGACTGCCGTGAACATATATTCCATAACTCCGGGTTCATCTCTGAGGTCAGTGACCTCGGCTAACCCGGTTTGCTGGAAGCCAAAGCAGAATACCAGCGCCAAACAGACAATTTTTAAGAATTTGCTTTTTTTGAAACTTATCATTTTAACCGCCCATCCCTTTTAAGAGGTTCCCGCCCATAAATTGCAGGAATATCGGCCCGCCGATGATTATTCCGATTACCGGCAGGATACAAAAAATCAAAGGGATTAATATTTTCATCGGTGCCTGTAAAGCAATGCGCTCTCCTCTTTGGAACCTTTGCGCGCGCGTATCTTCTGACAAAATAGCAAACGCCTCGGCAACTGGGGTCCCCATGCGTTCTGCCTGTACCAGCGTCTGCACAAACGAGCTGACCTCAGGGATATTCAGCCGTTTGGACATATCTTTTAACGCCTGCGTCCGGGGTTTGCCCCATTTAATTTCCTCCAGCACAAAAGAAAATTCCTCCAGCAAAGGATTGCTGGGCACTTTATTAATAATCCAGCCTACTGCCGTGGCAAAATCAAGGCCTGCCTCAACGCACAAGCTTAAAAGATCCACGGTTTCCGGCAGAAGCCGGGCAATGGCATATTTTCTTCTTTTGATCTGTTGATTAAGGTAGACCTCCGGCAAAAGATACCCGGCAGCTAACCCAATAATTATATATAAGACTTCAAACTTCCCCGTGGCAACAATAGAAATAACGCCAAAAGCAATCATCAGGAATATCTTTATGGCAAAAAATTCCGCCGGCGCCAGCCTCACATGGCTGGCATCCAGCCGCATCTTTATTGATTCGCTCAGCCGCAGTTTTTCCATTATCTTATGCATAAGCGGCGCCAATATGCCGAATATCTTTCGCAAATTAATTTTCTGGGCAAAACCGGACTTGGACGTAGCCGGCAGTTTTATGCCGCGCGCCTCAAAGCCGGTCCCGGCATAAATACCCTGCCAGATCATTATTACGCTCAAAGACAATAATATAAAAATAACCAGTAATATCATAATTTCATTCCTTTATATATTTATTTTGCTGAATTTTCTTATTAAAAACATGCCTACCAGCTGTAAGGCGCCTGCCACAAAAAGCAGCATCCTTCCGGTATCGTTTGAAAGCATAATATCAAAATGATGCTTGTCAAAAGTCAGGACCCACCAGACAAATAAGAATGGCAGCACTGACATAATCACGCCCTGCATCCTTCCCTGCATAGTCAGCGTCTGGATATTTTCTTTTAATTTCCGGTTATCCCTTATAGTAGTGGACAGCCGGCTAAAAACCTTGGTCAGGTCGCCGCCGGTTTCGCGCGCAACCAGTATTGAATTAATGACTAAGGATAATTCCTCCATATGCATCCTTTTATCCATCCTGACCAAACTCTCTTCCAAAGTCACGCCCATTTTATTCTCTCTGACTAACAGCCCGAATTCCTGCGATATGGGAGCGGGCATTTCTTCAACCAGCACTTCAAATGCCTGTAAAAGCGACAAACCGCCCTTAAGCGAACTGGATAAAAGCATTATGGCATCAAGTATCTGTTTATTGAATTTCATCCTGCGCTGGGAATCACGCAGCTTTATGATCATGTTCGGAATAGCCAGCCCGATGAAAAAACCAGCCACTGCGAATATCAAAGAGTTAAGCAGGAAAATCCCTACCCCTGCCAGCACAGGCGGCAGGATAAAATATAGCCGCACTATCTGCGCCGGGCTCTTGTCATAAAAAAGATCATCCAGCTGGACCATGACTTTTTCTTCTTTTTTCTTTCGCCATGATTCCAGCTTTTCCCTGATCAGAGGAACAAGCTCTATGACCAAAAGAGTAGCTGAAATAAATATAAGCGCGGCAATCAAAAGCACCATAAAATATCCTCCTCTACATGTTATTTAAGGTCTGTGCCTTGTACTGTAATATAGTTATCAGGCAGAGCTTCTTTGCCTTGCCCATTGAATATATGCCTATTGAAAGCAGCCCTTTACCTTTTTCAAATTCCATATTCTTAAAATCCCCCATATCCACATCTGCTTCATCAGGCAATTTTTTCTTAAGCTTAGGATGGCTGGGGTCAATCACATTTACCAGTTTCCACCCTTGGGGCTTAAGGCTGTTTTGATAAAACCGGGCAATTTCATCAACGCTTGCCTGCGCCTGATACATCAGACTGTTTCCCTCTTGCGGAGAAAATATATTAATCATCCTTTTGCTTGCCGGATAACGCGGCACATCCACCAAATCCCTGCCCGGCACATCTTCTGTTATTAAGCCGTCTTGGGCCATATTAACTGCCATTATCCTGCATATTGCCAGATCTCCGGGGCTGCTGACCAAATAAACGTCTCTGCCGGAGTCTCTGCCGAGCTCGCGGACTCCTACATACATGTAAGTATTGTCCTTGGTAAAAGCAGTAATATTTGATTCGCTGAAAACATCCTTTATCTTCCAGCCCTGCGAAACAAAAACTTTTTCATAAAAATCAAGTATGTCTGCGGTCGTCATTTTTGTGCGCATAAGTGTTGCCCGGGCATTTACATCTGAAACAGCCACAGGCTGGTCTTGCCAGACCACAACAGCATCCGGCAAAAGCGGGGCATTCCACAGCTGGGCATCCAGCGCAAAAACACCTGTGGCAAAAAACACAATAACAAATAATGCCAAAATGGGGATTTTTTTAATCTGCATAATCATACTCCTCCAGTTTCGGCTCCCAGCCCTGGCTTAAACCGCCCCGGATCCAGACTTTATTTTTATGCACTGTCTCTAACTGGCGCTCAAAAAAGATAACTTTATAGGGAACTGACTTTGCCACTTTCATTCCAAAATGATAACCATCGCCTTCATCTGCCTGAACATTTATCCTTAAAGAAGAGTATTTATTAGGGATGATGCCCGGCAGCGGTATACAAACAGGCGTAGGCCAACCCGCGCATTTGCCCCATATATAAATTAATATTTTAGGCACAGCTTCTACTGTAACTGCGGTTGGCACGCCATGCATAGTCATAGTCAGATAGGCTTCGGTGCCGCTGCCATCCGGAGCAGGAAAGACGCTCGGCGGAACCATAGTAGCGATATAATTCAAAGGGTCAATTGGTTTGCCCTGGTTATCTATCAAACTTAAGGCTTTTTCTTTATGTTTGCTATAATAATAGGAAAGCGTATTATTCAGGTACCAGCCGTCATAATCAGCGGCTTTAAATGCGCGCAAGATCAGCGTTGACCTTGATTCTCTTATAGCATAACTGTCAAAATCAAATCCTATTACCCTGCCGCTGCTTGCGTCGCGGGAAACTTCAGCTTCTAAAAACGGCTTGGGCTCATCAGTAAGCGCGCCGGAAAATACGCCGTCAATTAACCCTGAACGCAAATCCTTGGCCATATTTTTTGCTATATCTTCAGCCTGTTCAAATACCTGCCCTGCCCTTATATAAGCCTGAGTAAAACTGGGATATGTAAACGGACAGCCCTTGCCGCACCACAATGGAATTACCCAGCCGCCGCAGGTTGAACAACCGCGATAGCTGTTATCAGGAAGCCCTATCCCGCCTCTGGGCACAAACAACAAAGTCATCTGCATGGCAAAATGGTTTAATTCCATTGCCAGCTTTATCTGGCGCAGCTGGTTTAAACTGCGGCTGTAACCTGAAGCTGATGAGATTAATGCCCCGTCAGCAACATTGCTCAGGCGGATCTTATTATACGCGGCTTCGCCTATAAGCATTGTGGCGACAATAGCCAATAAAAGCACGCCGAGCAAAAGCATCAGAAACGGCGTAACCTGGCCCTTATTATTGCGTAGAGCTGACCATCTCATATAAAACCTTTGCCTCCATTTTTATGTATCCTAAATAATAATCTCTTTGCACCTGATTATCCCAGCTGTTACGGCAATTTTCTAAATAATTGGCTATGTGCACCAGCATCTTACGGGCAATATTATGCTCGCTGCTAAGCTCGGCATAGCTCAAAGCAACCGAAACATAATTCATCAAATCCCCTGCAGAATCATAAGTTATGTCATCTCGCGTGCCTGAATACAGGCTGTTGACTGCGCCTAAGGCGCCATCAGACAAAGGATTTGCCCAGACACTGTCAGAAAAAATAGCAGGGACATCCGTAAACGTGCCATCAGGATTCTCAATAATTTCGGTATAAGAAGAAGATACTGCCGGTACAACTATATTCCTGGCGTTTCTAATTTTATTCAGGCGCGGGCAAATATACCCCCAGCAAAACCATGAACTAAGCGCCGAGTTTAATTGATTATATACATACCTGATATTATATTCTAACGAGCCTATTGAACCCGGGGGATTTCCGTGAAGGGAAAGGTATAAATTCGGCAGCAATCTGTTTTTCAGCCTGTTGACTGAACTTAATAAAGCATCGCGGTTGTTGTTATTCTGCACCTGAGTTACATTTTCGCATTGCGGATCGCCGTTACAATCCAAATCATCATCATACGGCCCGCCGGAAGTAGGATTGTCCAAAACATACTGCATCATACCCACGCCTCCGGTAGGAATATGAAATATATATTCCCCGTTTTCTGTCAACTCAATATTATGGCCTGCCAGATTATCAGCATAACTACCGTACCCTTTATCCAAGTCAACTAACAAAGACCCGGCTATATTTCTGGCCAGCAATATTGAACTTCTTGGCAGGCTTAATATTGCGCCATTGTCTCCGTTAGGCCCGCCGAGCAATTGGTACACCCGGTATAATTTATAATAAAATTCGTAATTTAGAATAAGGTCTCCGCGGGCAAAAGCCAAATCAGCTAACTGCAGTAAAGGCTCTTCAGCATAAAGTTGGCCCATGCCCATGCCCGGGACAGGGTCAACGATTATTCCGGAATGAGGCGAATATTCTAAATATGTCCGCGGATTAGTCGCATTTCCCAGCGGCGATTCGGTAATCAGAGAATTTACAGCAGTAATATTAGATTGCCGGTAAACATCCTGCCGGCTGATAAGGTTAAGCTTGAGATTGGAAAACAGCGCCATAGAGCCTATTGCCAGAACAACTACGGAAATAAGCACAATCGCGGTCTCAAGCAGGACTTGAGCCCGGGATTCGTCTTTAATAATATCAACGGCGCCGGATTTTCTCATAAGCACACCTGTTTAATTTGCCTGGTTGCCGTGCAAAGTTGTTGTAATTTTTGAGCGCGCGGCAATCTCTTCCAGCTGGAATTTCATATTTGCCGGGATAGTCCCTTCTTCTACCTGTATGCTGGTGATCTTATCATCTTTTCCCGAAGGCACCCAGCTGTTATCTGCCAGCTGCGCCTCTATAATCCTGTCTTTGCCTTCAAATTGTATTATTGTAGGAATGGAAACCGTACTGCTTAAATCTTTGCTGATGATTTTGGATGCCTCTGTTTCTGTAACCCTGGCTAAATTTGAGGATACTGTTTTTTGAGACCTTTGCCTTGGCTCTAATCCTTCAAAATTCTGCGGGTCAATATCTTTTATTGCTGAAGCAGACCAGAGCCATTTGGCATCATCGCCGCTGGTTTCAACTGTCTCTATCCGCATCTTGGTAGGCGGTACTGCAAAATACCTGTCTTTAGCAATCATCGCATCACCGATCTGGAACAACCTGTAGCTGGAAATATCATTTGGGTTATTAGGGGTATATGCCTTCCATGGATTGTATTCTACAGAAGCGGTTGCCATAAGCCTTTGGCGGGCCAAAGAAGTAAAAAATGTCGGGACAAAAACATCCCGGGCCACTGTAAGGGTAATGCCCCTTTCATACATGCGGCTAAGCCGCAGAGCCTGGCGGAAAGTATACATTTCCAGCGACTGCTTAGCATTATAAATATAGCCCTGCTGCAATAAATACGCCAAGGCAATAATCACCACAGAGCCTAAAATTGCCAGCTCAATGGTAGCCTGCCCTTTTTTATTGCGTTTCCGGAAGAGTCCGCTCATAGCCGCTCCTCACTGTTATTTCCGGCGCAGATCCGCCTTCACCGTTCTGATACGTAACAGTTACTCCGTTGTTATATTCCTGAACAACAGCCGATGTCTGATTGGTCTGATATTCAGAAATAGTTTTCCCCGGCTCATACTGCTGCGCGCCTCTGCCGGATGTATCCGGGGCTATTTGACTGGCCAGATCTTTAACCCGGCCCTGTATCCCGCGCTTAAGATACACCTGCATTGAGATAAGCGCAGCAGCAACCACAGCCACAAGCACCGCGAATTCCGCGGTGCTTTGGCCGAACTTCATGTTTAGAAACGTTTTGTTGCGCATTATTATTCCCAATTCTCCGCGTTGTAAGCCTGCAAATTTGAAGTACTGACGACATTTTGCGTCTGCGAAACATCAGAAATAGTCTGGGTCATCACCGTACCCCATGTGTTTTTTGGAGCTGTCACCTCATTAGAAGTCACAGCACTGCAGGTAGTGGTTGTATACGTACCCTGCTGAGCCGAGAACTGCTCGCCAATATCATCAGCTGCCTGCTTAAACCTTCCCTGAACTCCTCTTTTTACATATACCTGAATAGCCAGCAGCGCTCCTACTACCACTGCTATAATAATTGCATATTCAAGGGTACTTTGAGCTTTTTTATTCCTGTATCTTAACATCCTAACCTCACCTCCTTATTGGCCAGTTGGAATATTCGCAGTATCAGTTAAATCCCAACCTGTTATTGACTGCCTCTGTTGGGTTGTCTGCTCATTAGCAGTTGTTTCACCGGCTCCTCCGCCAAGCAGGGTCTTTGTTTCCTGTGCATTACGGCTGGAAGTTGCGGCGCTTACCGAATAATACGGCTCATACTGGCCGGTGGAGAAAATCTCTTCACCGTTATTAGACGTGCCCTCTACGCGGTCAACCACGTCTTTTACTCTTCCCTGCAATCCCCTTCTAACATAGATCTGCATAGCTACTACAGCGCCTACCACTACAGCAATAAGCACTGCGTACTCTGCAGTTGTCTGGGCTATTTTACCGAATTTCTTACGCATCTGATTACACCTCCTTTAGAAAAATTCCGGCTTTAATTACCGCTGCTAAAATCAATTTTTTGCACCTGGGTATTCATCTGCGTTGCTACGTGTTCTAGGCTGTCCTTGGTTTTAGTCCTCAAAAACCCGGCTGCAAACGCCGCTACTACCGCGATAATCGCTGTTAAAACAAGAACGTATTCCAGTGTTGACTGTGCTCTGCGTCTACGCATCTGTTTCACCTCCTTTTGGCTATTGTTAAATTAACCGCCGTTTTCTAATTCTGCACAATAATCGGCGGGTTGATTTCCTGCTCTACTGCATGCAAGCGGGCATTAACTGCCCTGCGCACATACAGGTTCATTGCCATCAAGGCCGCAGCTACTGTAATAATCAGTATCGTGTATTCAAGTATATTCTGGCCTCTTTTGTTCCTCATTTTATTCATCATCTTCATCACCATAAACACAGCCTTCTCCGGTGCAAGGCGCCTGCCACTGCCCGACTGTCAGTATAGCCGCCGGCTTAGCTGATGTGCCGCCAGCCAACACACTGGTCGGCCTGGCATACTGGCCGCCTGCTTCCGGAATATTGAATGCCCCAATATGTGTATTGACATCGTAATCGCCGGCCAAAGAAGGATTGGGGTTAAGGGTTAAAGCTATTGCAGGCTGGCTATTAACTGCATTGCCAAAAATCTCCGTACTTTTATCTTTGTCATACTGCTCATCATAAAAAGTATCGGCATTAGTACGCCAATGTGCCTGTATTGAGCGGCGCAAATACGCCTGCATAGCCAAAAGCCCTAAGGCAAAGACTATTATTAAAACCACATTTTCCAGCGTAGTAAATCCTCGGTTATTCATAAGCATACCATTATTGATTAATAGCATTTATTGAATCGCTTATTGTCTGGTTAAACGTGCCATGTAAAGTCACTTTCTCCGGGTTAAATGCCAGAAATACCGCTATGATTCCGGCAACTAAAGCTATGAAAGTCAGGGCATATTCTACTATTGACTGACCTGATGCCTTTCTTAAATTCTTTTTTAAGGCCATTTGTAAACCTCTCAATAAAAAACCGGCTTACCAAAGAAGAAAGCTTTTGATAAATCCGGTTAACGCCCTCGCCCCTGACCAAGAAGAAGGTTCTGAAATTGAAAAAAAAATCGACGAGCAACGCACCTGAGCTAAACAATACACAACCGACCTCCATCGGTTAGTGTCTATCTGTGCTGTGCTGCTGACTGCACACAAAATATAACACTATTATACCTATAAGTCAATGTCATTTAACCTTTGGCTAGAAAGCGTTTTCCATCCAAATCCGGCTTTTATCCGGTAAAATTATCTGCCTTTCATTGACCCGGCAACAGGCATATTTAAGCCCTTTTAAGTGAGCATAATTATCATCTACGAGAAAACTTATGAGCAGGTTAGACTTATGAAGCCTGGCCTTGGCTTTTAGGCTGTAAATAGCGTTTTTTACAGCTGGTAAGTCGCTTTTTTCATAACTCTGGGGCAGAAAATACCTGCGCACATAAGCATGTAAAAGCATTACATATTGTTCAAATATTTTTTCAATATCGCAAGTGCTATTATTAAGCCCAGCATGTGCTCTAAGTGGTTGCCAATCATTGGGTTGCAGCTTAGACTGCCTTTCAATTTTACGGGAAAAATCCTGGAAACCCTCTTCCAGATTTGACCAATGCCCCAGATATAGATCAACTAGTTCTTTGGCATTTATTTTTTCCATCGGAATATCGCTTAAGATTACCAAACGGATTTTTTCTTCCGGGCTTTGCTTAATAGCATAGCCCCTTAATGTAACCGATTGATTAACATCAGGTTGCGTAATCTCAATTTCTGTGCTAGCAACATAAAGATCCTCTTTAAGCCATTCAAAGTAATAATATTTGAATTCTCCTGTGGATTTTACTTTCCGGAAATCGCTGAATTGCCATGGCCAAAGCCCAAGAACAAAATAATTCTTTTGTTTATTTTCACATTTTATAGTTTCCAATTCTGCTAATTTTTCATCAAATAAAACAATTTTATCCAGATCTTGGCCAGAACCTTCCAGATTGGACATAAACCTGAACAATTCAGGGGTAGGCTTATCATAGCCCGGAGCCATAAATAAGACACATGGCTCTTGGTTAATAAACACCTGTTTTACTGTTTTCCTGACATTTTCCAATGTTGCTGAAAAAGCTAAAGGTACCTGCGATTTAGACCAGACTGCATGCATTTGTGCATCTATAAAATACTCTTGCTTATCTTTAAGAGTCAGCTTAATACAGCGTACTTCTTGGGCCAAATCAGATATTTCTCTGGCAATATCCTGCGAAATTGACTTAAACCCTTGTAATTGAAGCAGATATGAAGAAATTGCTTCTGGCGTTATTTTTTTATTAATTAAAGCCCATAAACCGGATTTGGGACTAAGCCAGTATTTATCAGATTCTTTGAATATAGGCGCATAAAGCATATAATCAACATATGCCTGATTTTCCGCAACAGGCCTTTTGTTATTTTGGGCTAAAATCCGGCTAATAGCCAAGCCAGTTCCTAAAAGCGCATCAGCTGCTTTTAGGAAGAATAACCCTAATCCTGTTGCCTCAATTATGCCTTTTTTCTTCTTTACCCGTCGGCCTACAGGCAGGCTAAGTTCATTTTTTTTAAGCAAAGAGTTTACGCTTGATTTTGATACAATAAAATTGAATTTTTGGCTGGCAAGTTCTGCGAGATTACGGCAGCTTAGGTCAGGTTGGTTTTGTTTGCGCTTTAAAACAAATTCAACTATTTCGGGTTTTAATTTATGCACTGAACCCATATGGTCTCTCCAGATTGGACATTATTATAGCTGAATACAGTTTATCATTGTCCAATCTGAATGTCAAGTAAAACGGTATAACATAATAGGAAACAGGGTTAGAATTATTTATTATTTTAAAACAAATAAATCTGGCCCTGTTTCTTATATTCGTTTTTCACTTGCTTTTTCCCTATTAATTGTTAAAATGAGTTGAATATGAAAAGAGAATATAATCTGGCTGATAAAATCGGGCATGTTTTAGCCGTATTTATATTAGGCGGGCTTTTTGCATTTGTTTATCTAAACATGGTTAAAGAGCTTGCTGATCCGGATATCTGGTTGCACCTAAAAACCGGAAAGTTTATTCTAACCAACTTTACAATCCCCTATTCAGACCCCTTTTCATCTGTATTAGCCGCAAAGCCATGGATTGACCACTCCTGGCTGTTGCAGGTTGCCTATTCTTTGATTTTTGATTCCTTTGGTGCTGATGGCTTACTGGTATTTTCTGGAATTGTTCTCTGCGCGGCATTTATGTTTTTATTCTTAAGCGTTTACAAAAACAGAGGCCAGCTGGTAATACTTGCCGGATTATTTTATCTTACAGTTATGGCAGGGGTGATCCGTTTTAATATCCGGCCGGAAAACCTGTCTGTTTTGTTCTTTGCGATTTTTATTTTCGGCCTTGCCCGGCTGTGCCGCTCCAAATGGCTTTACATACTTGTATTTGTTCAGCTTTTATGGGTTAACTTCCATGGTTTCTTTATCTTAGGCCCGGCAATTCTAGGCATATCCCTGATAGGCGAAAAAGACAAAGAGGTTTTTAATAATCTGCGTAATGTATTCTTACTTACCTTGGCTGCCTGCTTTGTCAACCCTTACGGCATAGGCGGAGCGCTTTATCCTCTGCGGATAATATTTAACAACGACTCCGCTCTTTTTTACAGCCAGATCCGCGAACTGCTGCCGACATGGCGGTGCAGCCTCACGGTAATATTTCCATATTACCTGCTAATAGCCGTATCATTAACAGTAATAATCTTAAACTTCCGGAGGGTTAAATTCAGCCGGGTGTTTATCTGGCTTATCCTGCTGGCAATATCCGTAAACATCAACCGGAATGTTATCTATTTTAATTTCTTTGCTTTCTTTTTAACTGCTGAATTATTAGCCAAAAATTTAAATACTGTTGAGATTAAACGGCAAGGGTGTAAAAAGGCAGTTGGGTTGATAGTTTGTGCTGTGATCTTGGTATTAATTGTAAATATGGCTGAAGGCCTGATTAAAGCCCGTTATTATATTCCGCAAGAACGCCGCTATAAAAGCATTCTTTTCGGAGCGAATAAATACCATTATCCCCGGGAGGCTGCTGATTTTACAATTGAAAAAGGCCTGCCAACAAACCTATTCAACTTCTTTAACCACGGGTCTTATCTTATTTTCCGGCTCGGGCCTCAAAAAAAGGTATTTATCGACGGAAGGACAGAATTATACGGGCAGGAATTTTATCAAAACTACTATGATATTATAACCGGCGATACGGAAAAAATACCCGGGATCTTTGATAAATATAAGGTCAATACAATATTTCTATCCGGCAGCGCTTCTGAAATATCAGGCCTGGCGGTTTATTTTTATAACTATCCGCAGGGGTGGGCCTTGGTATACTTTGGCCAGGATGCCCTGATATTTGTCAGGAACTCTCCTGAAAACTACAGCCTTCTCAAACAATTGCGCATAGACCTGCGAAGATGGCAAACAGATAAAATACCAGCCGAACAATTGCCCATGGACCACCCCTGGCCTAACCCTTATATACGCCGGGCCTGGTTATTATACCATTTTAAACTTTACAGCGCTGCCCTGCAGGAAGTTCAGGAAGCGCTAAAAATACTGCCCAGCTGTTCTGATGCTTATATTATCCGTGGCAAAATCTATACACGGGAGAGAAACTTTACCCAGGCTTACGAGGCTTTGCGGCTGGCCCATATTTACGCGCCCAAAGACGCGCAAACCCTGATCAGTTTAGGCGAGTTTTACCTGGTTAATAAAGAATTTGAAAAAGCAGAAAAGGCCGGCAGGAAAATTATTCTGGAACATCCTAAATTCGCCAAAGGCTATTGTTTGCTGGCTCAATGCTACATCAAGCAGGGCAAAATACAGCCGGCTTCGGCAATGATGAAAAAAGCATATGAAATTGACCCCAAAATATCGGCTTATTCAAAAGAGCTTAGCGATTTGACTGCTAACACATCCGCAGCGCAAGTAGCAACCTCGCGCACAAATAATACCTTTACCCGCTGGATTAAAAAACTATTAAATCTCCGGTAGAAACAGACTCGGGGCCCACTGAACCTGCGGCAAACTCAATCGTAGTAACTGCGCCAAAGATTACCGGGGACAAACGAAACGGTTTTAACGAGGGGATAAATCTTAGCACCCGGTTTTCTCTGTCTAAAAATAAACAATCTATGGCAAAACGCATAAAAAAAGTGTGAATAGCGTTGCACGGCTTGATTATCAGCGCCCTGCCCTTAGGCAGGCTTTTTTCCCCTAACAAGCCTTTCACCCGCGAAAAAACCGTATTCGCTATCCAAGCATCTTCTGCCAGAGCTAGATTACGCGTCTGATTAATTATTTTCATAAGGGTTTTAAACAGCCGGCTTGAAAATCTCGTCGGGAAGCTGTATGCCTTTGATCCTGATTTCTTCAACAAAAGAAGGGATATAGCCGGTAGCGGTAAATGCGCCGAGGATATTATGCTGGGCGTCAACGCCTGTTTGTTTAAACATAAAAACATCACGCAAATCAATATGTATTTCGTCTTTCATTCCGGCTACTTCGGTTATTTGAATGATCTTTCTGGTCCCGTCAGACAGGCGCGCAGTATGCACCACCATATCAAGGGATGAAGCAATCATCTCCCTAATAGCCCTTATCGGCAACTCTACCCCTGCCATTAGGATCATGGAATCAAGCCTGCTAAGCACATCCTGTGTAGAATTGGCGTGGATCGTGGTCATTGACCCGTCATGGCCGGTATTCATTGCCTGCAGCATATCCAGGCTTTCAATGCCGCGACATTCGCCGACTATTATCCTATCCGGGCGCATCCTTAAAGTATTCCTGAAAAGATCGCGTATGCTGATTGCGCCTTTTCCCTCAATGTTCGGAGGGCGGGATTCAAGTCGGATCCAATGCTCCTGGCTAAGGCGCAGCTCTGCCGCATCTTCAAGGGTCACGATACGCTCATTATCCGGTATAAACGACGACAATACATTCAGAATAGTAGTCTTACCGCTGCCGGTGCCTCCTGAAACAATAATATTTTTTCTGGCTATAACGCAAGCCCGAATAAAATCCGCCATATTCTGATTAAGGGTATTAAATTTTATAAGTTCTTCCACCTTAAATCTTTCTTTTCTGAATTTCCTGATTGTTATAGTCGGGCCGGTCAACGCCAAAGGCTGGATTATCGCATTGACACGCGAGCCGTCAGGAAGGCGCGCATCAACCATCGGTACTGATTCATCAATACGCCTGCCAATAGGCGCGATTATACGCTCAATTGTAGTCTTAACCTGATCATTAGAAATAAATTTCTTGCTGGTAAGAGCGATCTTGCCAAAACGCTCTACATATATTTCATCCTTATTATTAACCATAATATCGGTTACTGTCGGATCAGATAAAAGATCTTCCAATGGCCCCAGCCCAAGCGCTTCATCAAGTATTTCTTTGACTAACTTTCTGCGCACATCCTGCGACGCGATAAAACTACCGGCCTCTTCGGTTAAAAAATTAGTAACCATAATCTCAGCTTTATCTTTAAGGTCGCGCGCTTTTTTTGCATCGCTAAAAACCTTCATATCCAGCCGTTTGAGGTTAAGTTCCTGAATCAGCCGGTTGTGAATCCGGCGTTTTAATATTACTATCTCGTCAGCCTCATCGGCAGCCGAGGTGTCAGTCAAAGGCTCAACCATTCCTTCCTTACTCCAAAAAGCGCCGGATTTTTCTAAAATAGCGTCTTTAAGTTTAAGGTTATCTATGTCTCTGTGCTCAATAAAAAGGGTTGAGTTTTCAACGACCATTTGCGCGAATTTCCTTATTGCAACTGCCAGTTTTGTCCGCGGGCTGTCCACTACTATCGGTATGCCGCGGTTAACTGCAAAACCCGCCACCTTCCCTTCCGAAGGTATCTGAGCAATAATCTCAACCGGCAGGTTCACGCGCACCTCCTGCCAGCTGATACTAGACGCTGATTCAGCGCGGTTTAATACTATTTTGATCATAGACAGCGGAAAATGCAGAAACTGTAAAGTATCCAGGGCCCATTTAGTTGAATAAATTGAGAGTATGTCCGGGGTGACTATTAAAAGGGTGAGATTGGATTCATTAAGCGTTTCCACAAATACATCGCTGAAACTTTCGCCGGTATCCACGATAATATAATCATAATCTTTGGCGTATGCGCTAAAGACATCCTTAATCCTGTCCGGGTCAAGGTGAGGCACCTGCTGCGGCTTTAATGCGCCGCAGAGAAAATCAACCCCTAAATTACTATGGACCAGGTAATCCTGTTTTCTTAGGCTGTCAATAGGGTGTTTCTTGATATGCTGGATCATGTCCACGGCTGCTTTTTGCGGGCTCAAATCAAGCATGCGGCTCATGTCGCCTACGCCGTGAGTATCCATATCAACCAGCAGTATTTTTTTAGAAAAATCCCGGGCCAGGCTGACACCCAGATTAACCGCAATCAGGGTCTTGCCCACACCGCCCTTAGTGCTGAATATGGTGATTACTTTAGCCATTGATTAATTTAACTTATAGCTGATAGGAATATCTACCCAGATGTCCTTTTCTGTGACAGTCGGGGGGAAAGGCGGGTAAGAAGTAATTTTTTTAGCCGTTGCGATCGCATCATCGTCGAGCGCCGTATATCCGGAAGAACTTCTCACAGTCACATCAGTAAGCTCTCCTAAATATGTCAGGCGCAGCCCCAGTTTTACTGTGCCTTGAAAGCCGGCTGATTTGGCTGAAGTCGGATAATTTATATTTTCAATAATCCGTTTTTGGACAAGGCTGGCATAATTCTTTATATTCTCAGGAAGCTCATAGGCGGAAGAGACTGCCTGAGTTACTACCGGCGTAGGAGCTGCAACAATTTGGGCTTCTTCTTTTTTCTGCAGCATAGGCATAGGATTTATAAGCGTAGGGGTCAAAGTAATAAACAGCTCTGTATCTCCTCTTTCGCCGAATCCGCCGCCAGTGGAAGTGGCCTTGCTTCTGAAAATAAACCCAAGGATGGGAAGCTTACCCAAAAACGGCACGCTCCGGTTTGATATTTCTTCTTTTTGTTTTATTAAACCGCCTATTGATAAAGTCTGGCCGTCATTGAGGTATACTTCGGTAGAAATATTGCGCTTGGTTACCGGGTATGCCTTGGCAGTCACTGTCGTGGTTGAACCTATGGTCTCGGCCAAGCCTACTTCGCTTATCTCTACATTCAATAAGACCTTAATACGGAAATCATCTGTAACCGTGGGCTTGATCCTTAATTTAATACCGTATTCTTTATATTCAACGCTTGTCCCTTCTCCGCCGGCAGAAGCAACATCAGTTGTAAATGTCGGTTTTTCTCCGCCTACAAGCAGTTCTGCTTCTTTTCCGCTCTGGCAGGCAAGCCTCGGGCGGGAAAGTATACGCGCTTTACCGTCTCTCTGTAAAGCATCAATGGTCAGGGTAAATGCCGGCCGGCTTAAATCCAGCACCCTGAATAATTTTCCCCAAGTGGTCTGCCCCGGAGTAACTGAATAACTGGTTGACGGGGTAGTGCCTGTAGTTACAGACGTAGCTCCGGTAACCGGTATTCCGGGCGAACCCATTTCAGTTATGTTTATCTGGCTGGGCCAGGTAAAACCTAATTGCGTAGACGCATCTTTATCCAGCTCCAGGACCTGCACATCAATTTCAATTGCCCGCTCATCCTCTTTTATCTGCACCAAATCCAAAATTTTATCTTTTAATCCGCCGAGGACAAGGTCCAGCCTTGATTTCTCTTCGGTTGATTTTACCTTGCCGGATAAAACTACTTTTCCTTCATCCTCTTCAGCCTGAGTCTTGACATCAGGCAAGTTTATTTTGCTTAATAAATTATCAATTCTCGCTTTTACCGCTATGATGTCTTCGGCAAACACCTTAATTTGATAATCCTGTTCGCCAAAATTATCCCAGACAACCAAAGTGGTCTTGCCCGGGGCCTTGGGAGCAATAGTAATTTCATTTTTAGCTGCATTGGTGACATCGGCAACAGCGGGATTGCCTATGGCAATACGGGAGGGATTACTCACCGGTACAAGCTTTACCTCGCCCATATACAATTTAATCACGCTTGCTTCATCATTAGCCGCATAATTGGTAAACGGCAGCGCCAAAGAAAACATTGCGATTAATAATGCGATTAAAAATTTGTTCATCATGGCTCCTTGCACGGTAAGTGCACACCGGACAAATATTTTAGATCCGGGGTGCTATTTAGATAAAGGCATCTTTTCTTTATTCAGCCCGCGGTAAATCTCTATCTGAAGCCCGGAGTCCGGATCTTTTACCGGCTCAGGCTGTACAGCTTCTTTCGGCATAATATATTGAAATATAGATTCCCAGGTTGCCGGCGGGACCTGCTGAAGCTGCGAATCCGACGGAGAACGCAGGGTCAGGCGTATCTTGCTTTGCTCCTGCACAAAAGTCATCAGGCTTACCTCCTGCGGCGTTAGCGCAAGGGTAATAAAAGGCGAGGCTGAATTTTCGGCTTTTCCTTCGGGCGCATAACGGCCGGCATCTGCCTTGGAAGGAGCTGCCAATTGGTTGCCTACAGCCAAAACTAAAATATTCTGGAATAAAGGAGTGGCCATAATCTGAGTAACCTGTTTACCGTCTGCTGTCTGCACCGGTATGGGGACCATGGCTATCACATCCACGTAATCACCGGGCTTGATCATGCCTGCTAAGGCCGCTGTATTTTCAACCGAAATTGTAATCGCTCTTTTTCCGATAGGCGTTAAATCAGCCAGCCCGCCGCCTGAGCGCTGGCGCGAAAATGCCAGTTTATCCAAGTTAATCTGCTCCCCTTTGACAATAGGAGCAATAGTCACCATACCGGCTACCCGGTCAAGCGAAGTAGCGGCTTTTGGCTGGACATACTCATTAGGCACAAGGGCAACCCCGAGGGTATCGGGATTTATCGCAGTCCCCGCGGGGATATTCGCTTTAGCAACCAATACCGGTGTCTGATTGGCCTGCCGGACTTCAAATTCTTTTTTTGTCTTTTCTACAACCAGCTGTTTTTGCTGGCCCATATAAACATTTATCAGAATAATCGATACCGCGGCCAAAGCTATACCTATAATTAAAGGTATTTTTTTCTGCGTCATTTTATCTCCCCTTCGTAAATCTCTATCTTTGATTTCGCCGGATTATTCAGTTTATTGATCAAATCATTAATCTTCTGCTGCTGCTTTAAGAATGTCAGGGCGCGCTTGATATCATCCCAGAGCTCATTTATCGTCCTTTGCTTGCCTCCTTTAACCGACTCAATTTTTATAATATAAAAACCTCCCGGGCCCTTAAAAATACTGCTGACCTGCCCGGCCTCAAGGCTGTCGGAAAAAGCCACGGCATCAAACTGGGCAAACCTTTTTTCTTTATCTTTTTCTCTGTCAATAAAACCCAGGTCCCCGCCGCTGGCAGCAGACGCGGATTTTGATTTTTCTCTAGCCAATGCGGCAAAATTTCCGCCCTGCAGGATCTGGACCATTATATCTTTTGCCTCCTGCTCCGCCGGAACCATAATTTCCCTAACCCGGCGCTGTTCCGGTTCTTTAAGCTGGTCCTTATAAGTATTATAGTATTCTTCAATCTCTTTTGAGCTGACATCAACTTTTTCGGCTTCCTGCCTGACCAGCTCCATCACTAAAAGGTCCATCTTGGTTTTTTCAAGCGCTTTCTGCACAGCGTCATTCCTGTCCAAGCCCCTGTCCAGCGCTTCCTGATAAAGCAGCGCCTGGCGGATCATTGCGTCGCGCAAATATTTAATTTTCTGATCGCGGGTTGTTATCTTGGCTTCAGGGTTATCTTCGGGAACCGAGGCATTATAAGCATTTATATCGTCATTTAAGTCTTCCAGCGTAATAGGCATGTTATTTACCCGGGCGACAATCGGGCCTTTTACCGCCGGGCTGGCAGATTGCCTGACAACCTCCGGTTTTTTGGCTGAAGTGATCCCCAGCTTATCGCATCCGGTTAGACCTAAAGCCAAAACTATAGCCCACAAAAGAGCCTGACGCCTCATGTTTCCTCCGTTTATCATTATTCTTTCTTTATTTCGTTGATTATTTTGATCAATAGATCGGCCATCTTGGCGATCAGGAAAAACAAAAAGAAAAAGAACACATATATTGCCGAGCCCAGCAATACCATAGCCTTAGGGTAACCGGCAGTCTTAATAAAAGCCGAGGCCAGGCCTAATACTCCTAGAAACAAAAAAATCCAGGCAGCGATCTTGACGACCGTGCTGGATGTTTTTAAAAATCCTAAATGTTCGCGCATTCTTACCTCCCCTGGTTATTCTTTTTTTTATCACAAATAGTGCTTAAATGCAAGACTTTTTTTAAAAATAGCCACAACTGGACTAAAACGAAAACCTTCGTCCTTGTGGCGGAAATACCGTTTTGAAACGAATGAACGATTCAATTATATGCCATTAATGCTAAGAATCAACAAGAATACGCCCTACTTATAATAGTGCGCATTTTCGTAAAGCATGGCTGCTGAATACGTTGCTTACATCCGGCAGATTTATGAATTAACTTAAAAAATGGCTAAGGTGCTATTTTCTACCCAGCCACTCTTGTTATCCTGGCGTTTGACTTTATGCCAATTATCTCTGGATTCTGCCACCTCTACTTTCATACCCTCGTAGAGAGTAAAATATGTTGTGGCTTTTTCCATCGGTTCGAATTTAGCGTCAATTTGCTCAACCACAATAATTGCTTCTTTATTAAAACTCGAAACCTGCCCCTTCAGCCCCACCAAACTAACAATAAAAAATAATCCCAAAATAATAGAGAAAACCAAAGCTTGTTTTTTGAATTGCCTAAAGAAAAAGCCAAGTAGCACGATAATCAAAATCAATATATACAATATGCTGAGTAAAATAGTTAAGCTGTCAACTGTGAATTTTTCAAACACGCTACTTAACATTCTTGAAAGGAAGCTTTTTTTGGAAGTAATCTCCGCTCCTTGGATTAAAGATCGGGCATGCTCGTAATTAGACTCTAAATCTTTATCTAACGGAATAAACCTGCGCGCTTTCTCGTAATTTAAAATAGCTTTACCCAATTCTCCTTTTTTAAAATAACAGTTTCCTAAATTATAGTAAAGGTTTCCACTCTCCCATCCGCTTTTGAGGATACCATCGTACTGTTTAATAGCCTCGTCATAATTAGCCTGTTCATAATAAACATTTGCCCGGTTAAAAGCGCCTGCATCTTGAATATTGCTGGCAAAAGAAATTTTTACAAAAAATGGCAGAAAAAATATGGCTAATACAAATATTTTGCTAAGACGACTCCTGACTTTCATATCTTCTGTTTCTCCAGGTAATCAATGACTTCTTTTAAGGCTTGGAAAACATCCTGCAACTCTTTTTGCCCGAATTGGCCAGGCGCATACCTGGCCATA
>JAKQWZ010000077.1 GCA_029561735.1 Candidatus Omnitrophota bacterium
CCTACGCTCCGAAAATTTACGGATTAACGGCACCTCTTCGAATATCAAAAAAGCCGAAAACTTTGTCACTTACCTATTAAACTCTTACCGTTTAAACGGGCAGGACGGCTGGAACCTTAATCTTTCATATCTTATATCAAACTTTAAAAAACCTAAAAAAACCGGTGCCATTGAAATCCCGCAGGAAAAATCAACCATGGCATTAAACGGAAAACACATCGGCCCCAGGACAAGCGGGCAACGCGAATACGTTGAAGCAATAAAAAACAACGACATCGTATTCGGCATAGGCCCGGCGGGGACAGGAAAAACTTATCTGGCGATGGCGCTGGCAGTAGAAGCCCTAAAAAACCAGCAGGTCCGCAGAATTATCCTTACCAGGCCGGCAATAGAGGCAGGGGAATCATTAGGCTTTTTGCCGGGAGACATGCACGAAAAAATATCTCCTTACCTTAGGCCTCTCTATGACGCGCTTTATGACATGATGGACGCCGAAAGAATCGAAAAATATATTGAGACAGGAATAATAGAAGTAGCGCCTTTAGCCTATATGAGGGGCAGGACCCTGAATGAAGCATTCATTATCCTCGATGAAGCGCAAAACTGTACCGCAGAGCAAATGAAAATGTTTCTAACCAGGCTTGGTTTCGACTCCAAAGCAGTTATTACGGGAGATATGACTCAAAGCGACCTTCCGCAGGGTAAACCTATCGGCTTACTGCAGGCACAGGAAATACTAAAGGGTATTGAAGGAATTAAGTTTATATACTTTGGGGGCTCGGATGTAGTAAGACATGCGCTGGTACAAAGGGTTATTGAGGCTTATGAAAAAACTTCTAACAAAAATTAAGATTAAACATATACTTTTTATTGCCTGCGCAATATTGTTTAGCTACCTTGCCGGCTTAAAATTAATAATACCGCTTTTTCTTTTGTGCCTGATAATTTACGCAACAGAAAGGAAGATATTAATAAAAAATTGCAACTTGCTTAACACCTCACTGCTTTTTCTTATATCGTACGCAGGGAGTTTTTTTATTTTAACAAATAACATCCCAATATATTACATTCCTTTCTCGCTTATACCGATGCTTTCTATGCTCTTATTTGCCAACATGGAAATTGCCCTCATTATATCTTTAGGAGTTTGCGTAACAACAGCGTGGTTTAGCCCGTTCCCGCTCCAGATTATAATTCTGTTCGTTATAAGCGCAATAACAAGCGCGGTATTATCTGCAAATGCTCGCAAACGCACAACTATCATAAGAGCAGGTTTTATTACCGGGATCTTCCAAGCGGCTGTTTTCATGCTGACTTCCGGAATCAGTAAGAATACCACCCTTCAGGGATTCTTCTTTATCATAAACGGATTAGCTTCAAGCATAATTGTCCTGGGAGTTCTCCCGATATTCGAATACCTTTTTAAAGCCCTCACTAACATCAGCCTTCTTGAATTAGCGGACTTTCATCATCCGCTATTAGAACTTCTAGTTCAGGAAGCGCCAGGCACTTATCACCACAGCCTTATCGTCGGCAACCTTTCCGAAACCGCCTCAAAAGCAATCGGGGCTAATTCATTATTAAGCAGGGTGGGTTCTTATTATCACGATATCGGCAAGCTTCAGAAACCGGAATATTTCAGCGAAAACCAGGATAAGACAAAAAATAAACACGATGCATTAGCGCCTACCATGAGCAGGTTAGTGATTATGAACCACGTGAAAGAAGGTCTCGAGCTGGCTAAAAAATATAAAATAAACCCTGTACTGATTGACTTTATCGAACAACACCACGGCAAAAGCCTGGTTTATTATTTCTACCGCAGGGCGCTTGAGAATCCGGATGAAACCCAGGAAGTACAGGAAGAGGGCTTTCGTTACCCGGGACCGAAACCAAACTCAAAAGAAACAGCAATAGTGTTGCTGGCTGATTCGGTAGAGGCTGCAGCAAGAGCCATCAAAGACCCCACTCCTTCAAAGATAGAAGAACTTGTTCATAAAG
>JAKQWZ010000014.1 GCA_029561735.1 Candidatus Omnitrophota bacterium
TTGACTTTTGCCTCCCCCAAGATAGAATATAAACAATACACTTACAATTATTAACTATGTGCAGAATAACAGGATTCATAGACTTTGATTATCGCGGCAACTATAGCGTAGAAGATGTTATTGTCTCTATGAGAGACACTATGGCTTATGGAGGCCCTGATGATTCCGGGATTTATATTGAAAAAGAAAAAGGCCTGGCCTTAGGTCATAGAAGGCTTTCTATATTGGATTTGTCAAATCTAGGGCATCAGCCAATGCGTAATGATTCCGGAAATATCTGGCTGACTTATAATGGAGAAATTTATAATTTCAAGGAAATTAAAACCGAGTTAGAAGCTAATGGCCATCAATTTAAATCTACTTCAGATACTGAGGTCCTTTTAAAGGCTTATGAGCAGTGGGGTATTGAAGCGGTTCATAGATTCCGCGGAATGTGGGCTTTTGCAATATGGGACAAGAGAAAAGAGGCGTTGATTTTATGCCGCGATAGGGCAGGCGTAAAGCCGCTTTTCTGGTATCTAAAAGACGGTATTTTTATCTTTTCATCCGAATTAAAAGCCCTGCATAAACACCCGCGTTTTGTTAAAAAATTGGATAGAAATGCGCTTTCGCTGTATTTAAAACGCGGATATATAGCTGCCCCTGATTCTATTTTTGAATATGTGCATAAGCTGGAGCCCGGAAGTTATTTGGAGATTAACAAAAAAGGCCAGATAAAAAAGGCGCCTTATTGGGATATTGCAGATTATTATGCAAAAGGGGCTGCAGATAAGAAGAAATGGCTTGCCCGCCCTGAAGAAGAGATAGCAGGCCAGCTGGAAGATATCCTTACTGACAGTTTTAAATTACGTTTGGTTGCTGATGTACCGGTTGGGGTATTTTTAAGCGGCGGAATAGACTCTTCTTTGGTGTCCGCTCTTTTGCAAAAGGAAAGCACAAATCCTATTAAGACGTTTACCATAGGTTTTCACGAGGATAAATTTAATGAAGCCCGATGGGCAAAAGGCGTAGCCGATTATCTCGGAACCGACCATACAGAGCTTTATTGTGCGCCCCAAGATGTTCTTAAAATAATACCGCAATTGCCGGAATTATATGATGAGCCGATAGGCGATTCGTCTGCTATCCCAACTCATCTGGTGTCATGTTTGGCAAAACAAAAAGTTAAAGTCAGCCTCTCTGCAGACGGAGGTGATGAGTTGTTTTGCGGGTATAATACCTATTTATATTATGGAAGGATTCTTAATATAATTAATCATATTCCACGCGGCATGCGCAGTAGTATTTCCGGTATTCTTAATAGAATTAACCCTGATTCTTTAGCAGGCTTATATAAAAAAGGGGGAAGATTTCTTCCTCCGCAGGAAAATGTCGGTATGAAATTCTTAAAGTTTAGGAAGCTGTTGAAATCCGATTCGCTGCATGAAGAATATCTTAATCAGGTTGCTTATTTTACCGATGAGGAGCTTGCCGGCCTGGTGATTTACCCTTTTCATAAAACGCCTTCCGGGAAAACATATCAGCCTTATTTGGACCAGATTACAAATCTGATGTTTTCCGATTTTGTGAGCTATTTGCCTGATGACCTGCTGGTAAAAGTTGACCGGGCTACTATGGCTGTTGCTTTAGAAGGCCGGGAACCCTTCTTAGACAATAAGGTCACCGAATATGCCTCCCAGCTGCCTTTGGAATATAAATATAAATCAGGCGTAACAAAATATATTCTTAAAAAAATCCTTTATAGGCACATACCTAAAAGGTTTTTTAACAGGCCAAAGCACGGTTTCAGTGTTCCCATAGGCAAATGGGGCAGGGAGAAACTAAGGGGTTTATATCAAGAATACCTGAATAAAGAAAGAATTGAAAGGGAAGGCATCTTTAATGCTGAAGCGGTGCATAACCTGCTTTCAAAGCATATGCGTAACGAAGAAGCATTTTCTTCCAAGCTTTGGCCTATATTTTCTTTTCAGCTTTGGAAAGAAAAGTGGCTAAACTAAATTCATATTCGTTCCGTTTATCTGGTCTCTGATATAGGGGCGGGAGTCGCTTGTTCTTAAAGTTATCCTAAAGTTATTCTGCTGGAGAAATCGTATCACTGCATCAGCGGTTTGCATCTGGTTATTCCCGGTTTCGCCGCCTATAAAATCGTGCCCGGAGATACAAACATATTTTGTTATCTTGATGCAATCTGTCATACCGCGTAAAGCCAGTATTTCAGCGCCTTCAATATTCATTTTTATATAATTGATATAATCTAAATTGTATTTTTTTACCAGCAGGTCAAGGGAGGTACTTTTGACTTTTATTCCGTTGGTAGTGTTTACTATAGTACTGCTTACATCCAGTTCAGGGTTATTAATCATTACATATGATTCTTTATCGCAGATTGCAAGGTTTAACGGTATTACATTGGTAAGTTTATTATACTCACAGAATTTTTCCAGGCAAAGAAATGTTTGGGGATGGGCTTCAATTGAGAATACTTTTCCGCCTGGCCCGGCCATTTTTGATAAATAATAAGTGTTTTCGCCTTTTCCGGCGCCTATATCAAAAATTATATCTCCCGGTTTAGGCTGGTATATAAAAAGCCAATGGTCTTTGGTTTTCAGCCGGTATTTATCAAGAGTTGCTCTATAATTTATTTTCCTGTCGGTTATCACGCCGTCTTTGTATCTATGTACCCAAATTCCGTTCTCGCGGTAAATTCTTACCAATCGCCTTCGTTTTATTAAGACAACCAGAATGCCTGTGAGGATGAACAGCCATTCTCTGCCGGGTTTATTTAAAAAAGTATCAACTCGCGTTTTAAAATTTGACCACATTATTTTTTCCTGAAGTTACTTACTATGTATTATTATGCTGCTTGCGTTGATAAATTATAGCACATTTCATGCAATTTCTGCTATTTCATTTGCTTTTTATGATGCAGGAAGTATAATAATTTCTAAAGGATCAAGGCCGTGATAAATAACAGTAAAAAATCAAGCTTAAGATACAGCCCTGCATTTAAAGACGCAATAATAATCCTTTCTGCGCTTGTTTCTTTATTTATGCTCTCTTATTATTTTAATTTTTTCGTATTTCTGGCTGAAATATTTCAAAATAATCCAGATGCATTTATCTGGATAGACGAAATTATCATTATTCTCTTGGTTTTAAGCGTTGGTTCCACAATATTTGCCTGGCGAAGGTGGCTGGAGTTAAAAAAAGAGGCTGCCCGGCGCATAAGGCTGCAGGAAGAGCTTATTGCATTGGAACAGACAAAGGCGGAGGCTGCGGATATAGTTTCTAAGCAGTTGCGCAGTGAAATTGAATATCACCGTAAAGCCAGCCATTAAAAAAGGAGGGTTTATGTTCAGAAAGACGTTGATTTTGTTATCTGCAGGTTTTTTAATTTTGAATATCTGCGGATGTTTTTGGATTGTTGCCGGCACTGCAGGCGGTTCAGGGACTGCAATATGGCTTTCCGGAAAACTAAGCCAGGATTTCAATGCTTCTTATGACCGCACAATATCAGCCACGGCAAATGCCCTTAAATCGTTAAAACTACCCATAAACAAGGAATCCAGAGAGGCTGAAATTACCCAGTTTAGAAGTAAATATATAGACGGAAAGGAAATCTGGGTTGATGTGCGCAAGGTCACCGAGAGGATGTCTAAAGTGGAAGTCAGGGTAGGAGCGGTACAACCTAACAAGGAAGCCGCAGAGAATATCTTAAATAAGATCCGGGCTTATTTGTAAAAGAGATTATGGCAGCGTTCATTGCATCGCTATTATTCGTATTTTTGGCGGAAATGGCTGATAAAACGCAGCTTCTGGTTATTGCTTTTGCCAGCCGATACAGCGCGGCCAAGGTTTTGATTGCGGTATTTCTTGCCACTCTTTTAAATCTTTCCCTGGCAGTAGCCGCAGGGCATTTTCTGACTGTGCTTATACCGATGCATATCATCTCATTTATCGCCGGCCTGTCTTTTATTATCTTTGGCTTGTGGACTCTGCGCGGCGATAAAGCTGAAAAAGACAGTGTAAAAAAAAGCCGCCTTGGCCCGATCTTTACTGTAGCAATCGCTTTTTTTATCGCTGAGATGGGCGATAAAACGCAGCTTGCCACCATTAGCCTTGCAATCCAGTATCAAAGTATGGTTAATGTCCTGCTGGGAGCTACGCTGGGCATGCTTATTGCCGATGCAATAGGTATTATGGCCGGCCTGGTTCTAAGAAAACATCTGCCTGAAAGAAAAATTAAATTTATTTCGGCGAGCATATTCATATTCTTCGGTTTTTTCAGCGTTTATAAAGTCATGTATTCCCGCCTTGAGCCTATAGGCATAGTGTTGGCATTATCTTTACTGGCAGTAGGGACTGCCTTAGGCGTAAAGTTAGCCTTAACAAAGCCGGATAATTAGATAACAACGCTAGAGAATAGGACTGATGTAAAATTTTTAATTAAGACATGCTTAAGAATATTGTTTTATCTTTTATGCTAATTCTATTTTTATTCTTCCTGCCCGGGAATATTTATGCCGGTGAAGTACTGGATTGGCATGGCTGTATTAAGGAGTCTGCGGTTAATAACCCGGATATTATTGCGGCTTTTCAGCAGGTTAGGCAATCTGAAGCCAGCAAAGACGTTACTGCCAGCGCGCTTTACCCGCAGATAAGCGCAGATTTGAATGCTTCAACAGGCGCCTCAACAGGAAGCTCAGCAGCGGATACCTATTCTTACGGCGTAACCGGAACACAATTGATATTTGATGCAGGTAAAACTATAAGTAATGTCCGGGCAGCCAGAGAAGATGTGGCTGCGGCAAAACAGGGGTATAGATTTACTTCTTCAACGGTGAGGTTTAGGCTGCGCAGCGCTTTTACAAAATTGTTGACCAACCAGGAGTCGCTGCGTATCACCCGGGAGATTTATGAGATCAGAAGGCAAAATCTGGAACTGATAACTTTGCGTTATCAATCCGGATTAGAACACAAGGGAGCATTATTAACTGCGCAGGCTGATCTGGCGCAGGCAAAATACCAGATTTCACAAGCCCAGAGAGAAGTAGAGGTGGCGCGAAGAAATTTGCTAAAAGAGATGGGGCGCACGCGCCTGAGCGATATATCAGTTAGCGGCGATTTTCAAGTGAGGGATTCGGCTAAGGAGAAACCTGATTTTGAGGCTATTGCCAAAAATAATCCTTCTTTGCAGCAGCTTATTGCCCAGAAAAAAGCCGCAGAGTTTAATTTGCGCGCAGCATATGCTAATTTTGCTCCCAGCCTGACCGGCCAGACAGGTGCAGGCAGGACCGGGTCGCATTGGAGCCCGAACCAGAATGATTGGAGCCTCGGTTTAGCGGTATCGCTGCCTTTATACGAAGGCGGATTACGGATTGCGCAAGTTTCGCAGTCAAAAGCCTTATTAAAACAGCTTCAGGAAAATGAAAGAAGCGCCAAAGACGCGGCTGTGCTTGCCCTGGAGCAGACCTGGGCTGCGCTTCAGGATGCTATGCAAAATGTAGAAGTTAAAAGATTGAATCTTACTGCCACCGAGGAACGTTCTAATATAGCCCAGGCTCAATATTCTATCGGGCTGTTGTCTTTTGATAACTGGACGATAATTGAAGATAACCTTGTTAATGCAAAATCTTCTTACTTAAGCGCCCAATCCGCGGCTTTGCTTGCCGAAGCTAACTGGATTTTGGCGAAAGGGGAAACAATAGAATATGAATAAAAAAATAATATTTTTATCGCTTATCATATTGGTGCTGGCCGGCGGCATATGGTTTTTAACCAAATCAAAGATAAAATCAGGCTCCGGCGAAATAATACACGAGGTAAGCCCGGTTGTCGGTTCAATACAGAAGTTAATTTCTACGACCGGTTCGGTTTTGCCTAAAAACCGCCTGGAAATAAAACCTCCGGTAAACGGCCGGGTTGAAAACATTCTGGTTGCTGAAGGCGATATCGTAAAAACCGGGCAGATACTGGCTTGGATGAGTTCAACTGAACGGGCGGCTCTTTTGGATGCGGCGCGGGGCCAGTCAGAAGAAAAATTAAAATACTGGCAGGAAGCGTATAAGGCCATTGCTTTGATCGCTCCGATTGACGCAGAGGTGATTGTGGCTACGACCCAGCCCGGGCAGACGGTTACTACAACCGATGCAGTCATAGTTTTATCGGATAATTTAATTATTCGCGCACAGGTCGACGAAACAGATATCGGCAAGATAACGCTTGGACAAAAAGCAATTGTAAGCCTTGATGCGTATCCGCAGGTAAAAATTGATGCGGTTGTTGAACACCTGTATTATGAATCCGAAACCGTCAATAATGTGACAATCTACAAGGTTGACCTTAAGCCTGATAAGGTCCCGCAGTTTTTCCGTTCAGGCATGAATGCGACAGTAGATTTTATTTCTGAAACCAGAGAGGATGTTTTGATTATCCCGCTGGAGGCGGTGATCAGGGAAAAAGACCAGGCTTATTGTTTAGTCAGTAAAGGAATAAGCGGCCAGGCAAAACAGCAGGTTAAACTCGGGTTGGCTGACGAAAGAAATATAGAAGTGCTTTCCGGGCTTACCGCAGCAGATAAAATAATTATCAAAGGCCAGAAGTATTCCCACCCTAAAGGCGATACCGGAACTAATCCTTTTACGCCGTTCAGGAGAAGGCAGTAAACGCATGATAGAGCTTAAAGACATCAAAAAGACCTATAAGATGGGTGATGTAGAGGTCAAGGCTATTGACGGAGTCTCTTTGATAATCACCTCGGGGGAATTTGTGGCTATTATGGGTGCTTCAGGATCCGGCAAATCCACTCTCATGCATATAATCGGGCTTTTGGACAGGCCTGATTCCGGATCTTACCGTTTAGGCGAAAAGGAAATAACCAATCTGACTGATGCCCAATTGGCTTTATTAAGAAACAGAATGATAGGTTTTGTTTTTCAGCAATTTCATCTTTTGCCGCGGATGAGCGCATTGGAAAATGCCGAACTGCCATTGATATATGCCGGAAAGCGGCATTTAAAAGAAAAAGCTAAAACAGAACTGGAAGGCGTCGGGCTGATGGACAGGGCCTTGCACCGTCCGAATGAGATGTCCGGCGGACAGCAGCAGAGAGTGGCTATTGCGCGTTCATTAGTTAATGACCCTCTGATAATATTCGCGGATGAACCTACCGGGAATCTGGATTCAAAAAGCAAGGAAGAAATAATCAATATACTCAAAAAATTAAATGACAAAGGCAAAACAGTCGTTATTGTTACCCATGAAAATGATATTGCCTCTTATGCTAAAAGGGTTATCCTGATGCGCGACGGCAGGATTATTTCCGACCGGCAGCAGCCACAGGATAAAAAAGTGTCTGATGTTGCAGCTATTCAGGATAAATTAATAGAAGATGTTTTGGCGCATCCGCATAAGTCTTCCGGAGAAGTTAAGTTCCTGGATTATATGCGGCAGGCAGTATTTGCTATTCTGTCTCATAAGATGCGCTCGGCACTTTCTATATTAGGTATTTTAATAGGCGTTGCTGCTGTTATCGCCATGCTTGCGTTGGGCACCGGGGCAAAAGAATCCATAGAAAAACAATTGGCATCTTTAGGCTCTAATTTATTAATGATCAGGCCGGGTTCGGCAAGGCTGCAGGGCGTGTCGTTAGGGGTGGGCGAAGTTACCCGTTTTACTATGGCTGATGTTGCGGCGATCCGTAAATTACCGCAGATATCCCGGGCCTACGCTTCTGTATCAGGGCGCGGACAGCTTGTCTACGCAGATAAAAACTGGAATACGCAGGTTGAAGGCACCGGGGCTGATTATGCTTTGATGCGGGCTGCGCAACCGGTAGTAGGCAGTTTTTTTACCGAGCAGGAAGAACGGTTGCGTGAAAAAGTCGCTGTCTTAGGGTTGACTGTGGTCAAGGAATTATTCGGCGAGTCTAATCCTATAGGCCAGACAATAAAAATAAACCTGATAAATTTCCGGGTAATCGGGATCCTTCCGGTTAAAGGTGCCAGTACTTTTCGCGACCAGGATGACGTGGTGGTAATCCCGATTACTACTGCGATGTACAGGGTTTTTGGAAAGCAGTACGTAGATTCTATTTTTACTGAAGTGAAGAGCCCGGAATTGATTGATGAGGCGCAAGGGTCTATATCGGAAGTTATCTCTAAATTGCACCGCCTTAAAGAAGACGATAAAGATTCTTTTCAGATACGCAATATGTCCGATATTAAAAATACGCTTGAACAGACAACCAAGACCATGTCTATATTATTAGGGTCAATTGCGGCTATTTCACTTCTGGTAGGCGGAATCGGGATTATGAATATAATGCTTGTTTCAGTCACTGAGCGTACGCGCGAAATCGGGCTGCGTAAAGCAATCGGCGCAACCAATAAAGATATCATGGTTCAATTCCTGATTGAGGCAGTGCTAATGTCTTTTTTGGGCGGCATAGCCGGAGTAGCGCTGGGCGCAGGTATCTCATGGTTGATAACTTTATTTGCCGGTTGGACTGTCAGGGTATCGGCGTTTTCAATCATTTTAGCTTCGGCCTTTTCTTTAGTGGTGGGAGTTGTTTTCGGTTTATGGCCGGCGCATAAAGCTGCGCAGCTGGATCCCATCGAAGCCCTTAGATACGAATAGGGACGGTTCTGGTTTTACTCTGGGGACGGTTCTGGTTTTGTGTTGGGAAGTGTCCCTTTGGAAGATACTATTTGCATTAAATCAAATATAGCGTATACTTTAACACTATGCGATACAAACACGCGTTGTTTATTAATCCCTACATTGAGAGCAGTGTTAATTCAACAATGAAGCTCTTTCCGCCTATCGGGCTGGAGTATGTCGCTACCAGCGCTTTGGGCCTGGCGGATAAAGTTACCATGCTTGATTTACGGCATGAGGATGAGTTATGCCAGACTGATAAATTGCTGGAATTTATCAATAAAGATGTTGATATTGTCTGTGTCAGCATCGGGTGGGACCGGCAATACAAAGAAATATGCGAGCTTTTAAATAAAATTCCGGACAGGATACCCCTTGTTGTCGGCGGATATAAAGCTACGGAGAAAGTAGAGGAGCTTTTTACGCTTTGCCCGACGATAGATATCATAGTCAGAGGAGAAGGCGAAGAGTCAATCAGGGATATCCTAAAGGATGTGCCGCTGGATGATATTGCCGGGATATCGTTCAGGAAAAACGGTAGGATAATCCATAATAAAAACCGGCCATTGCCGGATATTGATACCCTACCTGCCCCTGACCGCAGCCTGCGCCGCAGCCGTTACAGCCTGACTATAAACGGCATAAATGCTACAGGGCTGACTTTTGATTCTGTTCTTTCAGCAAGAGGATGCCCGTATACTTGTAAATTTTGTACTTTTAGCCTTAATCCACTAGGCCAAAAAAGGAATTATTCACCCCGCAACATTGAATCAGTAGTGGAAGAGATTGAAAAAACTACTGCCAAGGCAATACTTTTCAGCGATGACAATCTTTTTGCAGATCCAAAACGCGCAGAAGCGCTATGCGATTTGATAATCAAACGAAAGATCAAAAAAAGATTTATCGCTCAAGCCCGCCTTGAAATCGCTAAATACCCCCAGCTGCTTAAAAAAATGGTAAAAGCCGGTTTTAAAGCGCTTTTGATCGGCATAGAGTCGCCGCATGACCGCATACTAAAGCAGTTAAATAAAGGTTTTGATTCCGCTACCGTAAGAAAGTCATTTGCGGTTCTGCGGAGATACCCGTTTTATTGCCACGGTTATTTTATTTTCGGCAATATCACAGAGACCGAAAATGAAATGCTTTATATTTCCGAATTTGCCAAAGAGATAGGGGTAGATTCAATAACCTTTAATAAATTAAGGATTGAGAAATTCTCTCCGCTTAGAGAACTTGCCGAGTCAACCCCCGGGTACCATATTACTGAGAAGGGAGAGCTTTATTCGGACCAATTCAGCCATGCTGATTTGAAAAAAATCGGCAGGAAATTAAAATTTGCTTTTTATACGCCGCCGAGATTCGTAAGAATGCTTTATAAGTGCATCTTTGTTGTGAAATTCTTTACCTTCCGTGAAGCCGCATTATTGTTTATCAATACGCCGCGCATATTAAAAAGCGTTATTAACCGTGAAAGAAGCAAGGGCAAGCTCGGTGATTCGCTTAAGCGGTCGTTTATCAGCAACAAATAATTCAGGTTAAATATACTTGGAGAATATTGTCTTGAGGCAGCTGTAGCAGCGTTTTTCGCGGGATGATGGTAAATGAAGCGCTACTTATTTTTCCGCTAAGCATTCTATTGTTCAGGGTGATTTTAGATAAAGAATTTTTTCTGCGACCTTTTCTATTGATAAAACTAACCGTAAAACTTTTCCCCGCAAAAGAAGTATTGATTTTTAATTCCCCGGATTTCTTAAACCAATCTGGCGGTAATTTCGGGTCAATCACTAAATCGCCGAATTCGCCCCTGATTCCGAAAATCCGGGTAAGTAGAGTCAGCATGAACCAGCTGGCTGAACCGGTGAGATATGAATACATGCCGCGCCCTTCATTGTTAAAATATTCCGGCAGGCAGGGATATATCCGGCTTATTCTTGAATTTAACGCCATTTTATAAATTGAACTGAATACCTCAAAACCTTCTGTAGTAAAATTCTGTTTGTACAAAGCGAAAGAAAACATTACTGCCATATGATTAAAAAAAGCGCCGTTTTCTTTATCGCCGTAGGCAAAGGAAAAAGCCCTGCCCAGATCATGCTGTTCCTGTTTAAAATCAGTATTTAATCTAAAACCGCCCAATTTCTTATCCTGCAGGTATTTTTTGGCATTAGCATAAAGGATTTTAATCTGGCTATGGCCGGCAATCCCGCTCATAACCGGGAAAACCTGCCCGGTAAGGGTCATACGCATTAAACCATTGATTTTGCCTTCAACGCGGCGGCTCTTGTTATCATAATAACCATTAAAGAATCCTTCCTTAAGCCATTCCTGATTTTTTATATGTGTTTTTAGCCAATCGGATTTACATTTTAAATCGTTAAGCAGAACATTCTTATCCAAATCTACTTTTTCTCCTGAAACAGGGGTTTCCACGCTTTTATAATATCTCTTCAATAGGGCTTGTTTTTCTTCGGCGTTGCTATAATCAGTTTTATGGCTATCATTTAAAAACACTGTTGCTTCTTTTAATATTCTTATTTTATCAACAGCGCTTTTTTTGATTAGTTTGTATAGCGTCTCAAGGTTCTGGGCATACATACAGCTAAAAGCAACACTTTCTCCGTGCTCTCGGGCCATATCCAGCCCGTCGTTCCAATCAGCGCCTTGAAGCAGGATGTTATTGTGCGCTCCGACATTAAAGAATTGGGTCATATTTTGTAATATAAGATGCTCCAAAACAGTCCCTTTATAGAGCGGATCTGCAAAATATTCTATTTCTTCAAATAAGATATTCAGGTCGCCTGTTTGTTGTATATACAGGTCAGTTGTTACCATCGGCCAGACTCCATGATCCATCCATATGCGCGGCAGATTATTGCGGTCGGCAATAAATTCTCCGGGTTTTGAACCTATTATTGTGGCATTAGAGCCGTTTATACGCACGCCTTTAAAATTATTCAAAAGCAGCGGCCTTACATCATCCGGATCAGTCAGGATAAGAGAGAGGCAATCTTGCCATAAGTCACGCCAGCCGCGTCCGCCCTTACCGTAATCAAAATCAGGCAGAAAAGAACAACCGAAGATTTTACGTAATACCGGCTGAATGTTTACCCATCGCAGCCAAGCATCAAAATCTTTATCCGCAGTATCAACAGATATTTTTGAGCTTAATTTCTGCCAATAGGCTATGTTTTGTTCAAGCGCTGTTTGGGTTTTTTCGGGGGTATTAAATTTCTTTAATAGATTATGGATACTTTTCTCATCTTTAGTAATTCCAAGCATTACCGTGAATGAACATGTGTGCTTAGGCTTAAGGCAGGCCGGCTTGAATTTTAAGCCTGCCATCGGCTCTTTACCTTGATAACAGGATTTTTTATCCGGCTTTTTGTTTTTCAGCACAGCATCAGGCGCCTCCAGATCAGAATTTCCTATGAAATCTTCCTGATCAGGATAAATATAAGCAGGGGCGTTTGATTTATCATTAAAGCCTAAGGCAAAATAAAAAGTATCATTAACTCTATGTCCGGCTTCGTCAAAACAGAGGGTAGGCTTGGCTATTACTCCGAATTTATGTAACTTTATTCTTTGCAAAAGAGAAGTAACATGCCTGTGATCGCGCAAATTATCCGCAGAACGGCAATATAAAGGGATAGCAGCAGTAGGCGTGAATTCAATTGATTTTGAAGAAATATTAGTTATCTTAACTGACATTATCTCAACAGGATCTGTTTCTGCCGGAACGAATGAGGTTATTTCTGCTTTCAGGCCGAGTTTTTTATTTTGCCGCGTTATTTTGTGCCAAAGCAGGCCTGCGGATATGCTAAATTTGTCATATTGAGAATAAATAGTATCTTTGGAAACCCCTGCAGCTGACCAGTATTTATCTTTATCAATATAAATCCAGAAATTACGGCTGGTTTTGGAATTTATCAGGCTTACCCGGGATGCCGGCTCCAGTAAAAAGGTATGGTAGCCGGTTTTTATATCTCCATGCAGGTCAGGGGATAACGAAGATATGATTGGAGCATGGTTACAAAGTGGGAAATAAAGAGATTTTATCTTATTTGCACTGCTGGAAGCGAATGTGCCAGCAGCGTTCTTAAACTGCCAGAGACTGTTTTTCATATTGTTAAATTTAACACAGGAGAAGAGGTTTTGCAAGGGTTTTTCCACAATAATTAAGAAAAAACTTGACGATTAAGTTTTTTTCTGTTAGTCTAAAAATTACATATGCTTAGAGCAAGCGAAAAACGAAAATTTCCGCGTCTAAATGCATACCATTTGGTAAAATACCGGCCTGAATCTTGGCCTGCGGAAAAGGGCTTTGTTTTGGCTTCTATTAAGGATATAAGTGCAGGGGGCATGCAGATAGTTATTGATGAGTTGGTTCCGGTTACCAGCCTTCTTACTGTATATATCAATTTCCCCCGTTTGCCCCAACCACTGCCTTGTAAAGCTAAGGTTAAGTGGATAAAGAAAGCCGGTAAGCTGAATAAATTCGTGGCCGGGTTGGAATTTGTTGAAATTGATGATTTATGCCGGAAAAATATCGCAGAAAGCGCCGAACTTATCAATAAGATCATAAAAGAAAAAGGTTGAATTATGATACGGCCGGCCTTTATTATATTTTTTCTCTTATCTGTGGCTGTAAGCCCGGTTCTGGTTTTTGCACAGGCAAACCCGGCTTTTCAATATGCAGCAGCTGAAAGGTCGATGGTGATGCTGGAGGCCTTGCGCGAAAATGTTATAGAACAAGCTTTAGACCAGCCTGATTTAATTTCTCCGTCGGGAGACGGGATAATGGATTTTATTTCTGACCGCCTGCATCCCTACGGCAACATTGAATTTGAATACAGCGATAATATTTATTTATTAAAGAATGACAGAGAGCATGATTTTGTAAATAGGATAAATCCGGGCGTTAAATTTATCCTTGGCCCGGGAGATTTACTTGTTCGGGGAAAGAATTACTTAGAGCTTGATTTAGGCGGTAATATCTCTAATTATTTCATTCACCATAAGGCTGACAGGTCAAATCCTTACGCTAAGCTAAGGGCTAATTTGGGCAAAGGTAATCATAGGATAGATTTTAGGCAGGAATACGAAGTGGAATCTTTGCCTACTTCTCTGGTTTCTGCCGGTAAGCCCGGCACTTCAGATTATACGGCTAACCTTACTGATATTTCATGGGAGACAGTGCTTAACCGTTTCGGGTTTGACCTGCAGTATGTCAGAAAAACAAATGATTATATCGGGGATTTCAGGCTGTCAAATTCTATGTCTGAACAAACGGGAATTTTCTCTGCTTTTATTATACCTGAAGCAACACCTAAGACCCGTTTTCTTTTTGAATACCAGTATGGTATAATTAGCTACCCAAAAACATCAACTGTTTTTAACAACTATTATAAGAACAAATATTGGACAGGCGTTAGAGGGGTAATTACCAAAAAAATTACAGGCACGGCAAAGTTTGGTTATGAAACGATCAGGTATAGGACGGGTAAGGAGTATAGGACATTCCCTGTGTACGGGGACCTGTATTATAGATTTTCGCGGCGAGCTTTATTTATATTAAATGCCTCGCGTGAATTAGGCACATCCAGTTATATATATGAGGGTAACGGCGAATATTTGAATATCGGCCTGACAAACCGTTTCCAGATTAATTCTAAAACAAAGTTGATAAGCGGTTTTTTCTGGGGTAAATCCAAATACGGCGGAGGGGATGTGCGGTTTTCTTACGGCTATCCTGTAAGGCTTGAGTATTCTTTTAACAAGTGGCTTAGCAGTGATGTTGAATATAAATACCAGTTTGTGCAATCCAATAATGATATATATAAGTATTCCAATAATGTTTTTTCAGTAGGGTTAAAAGCAGAATTCTAATTATGAAGAAAATAATTATTTTTTTATTTGTTTGCCTTATTTCGCCGGCCTTACTGTTTTCTCAGTACGCAGAAAATAATGAATACCGCATAACCAGAAACAACCTGCTTGAAATCAGCGTGTATAATGAGCCGGATTTAAGCAAAGTAGTCAGGGTTTCAGCCAAAGGCAGTATCAGTTATCCGTTGCTGGGAGAAGTATTTGTGGAAGGGCTGACGGCAAAGGAGCTTGAGGAAAAATTAACATCCCTTTTAGAAATGGATTATTTAGTGAACCCCCAAGTAGGTGTTTTTATCCAGGAATTCTCTAAAATTTCAGTGCTCGGGCAGGTTAAGATACCCGGGTATTATGAGCTAAAGTCAGGGATTACTGTTTTAGATGCCATTGCTTTGGCCGGAGGTTTTACCGAGCGGGCTGATTTTGATAATGTAATCCTTACCCGGCGAGACGATAGTGGAAGAAAGACAAGTTTTACAATAAACACATCAGATATTTCCAGCGAAGCTAACAGGGGCATTGATTTGACTTTGCGCCCTGATGATACCATTACTGTGCCTGAATTAGGCTTGGTTTCAGTAGTTGGCCAGGTAAAGAGCCCCGGGCGTTTTAATTTGAAAGTAGGCATGACTGTTATTGAGGCTATTGCAATGGCCGGAGGGCTCACCGATATAGCTGCGCCCAATGGAACTAAAGTAATCAGAACGCAGGATGGGAAAAAGGCAACTTACACAATTCCTGTCGGTTCAATATTAAAAGGTGTAAACAGGAATAAAGATATGCTTTTAAAATCCGGAGATACAATTGTAGTGCCGGAATCATTTTTTTAGTCCGGTTAGTTAAAGATAATTATGCAAAAAATACAGATGACCGATTTGAAGGCGCAATACCGGTCAATAAAGAAAGATGTCAATTTTGCGGCCCGCCAGGTCCTTAATGGTTGTGCATTTGTCCTGGGTAAACAGGTTGCAGTATTTGAAGAGGCGGTTAGCCGCTACCAAGGCGTAAAATACGCTGTGGGTGTTGCTTCCGGGACCGATGCCCTGGCATTGGCTTTATGCGCCTGTGGCATAAAAGATGGCGACGAGGTGATAACAACGCCGTTTACTTTTATTGCAACTGCGGAAGCAATTTTTAGGGCCGGGGCAAAACCGGTTTTCTGTGATATTAAAGAAGATTATAATATTGATGCGGATAAGATAGAGAGCAGGATTACCCCGAAAACAAAGGCCATCTTACCGGTTCATTTATATGGATTGCCTTGCGATATGGATAAAATAATGGCCTTAGCTGCTAAATACAGGCTTAAAGTTATTGAGGATTGCGCCCAGAGCTTTGGCTCGGAATATAAAAGCAGAAAGACAGGGGCTATCGGCTCTTGCGGGGCTTTAAGTTTTTTCCCGTCAAAAAATTTAGGTTGCTATGGCGACGGAGGTATGGTAGTTACAAATAATAAAGATATTAGGGAAAAACTTGTTATGCTGCGTAACCACGGATCGGATTCAAAATATCATTATAGTATGCATGGTTTTAACAGCAGGCTGGATACTCTCCAAGCGGCGATACTAAATGTTAAAATTAAACATATTGATAAATGGGTTTACCGGCGCATTGTTAACGCCGGGTTGTATAACCGTTTATTAGGCTTATCGCGTAACATAGTTACGCCTGAAATTCCCAAAGGCGTTAAGCACAGTTTTAATTATTATACTATCCGTTTGAAAGAGGGCAGGGCTGCTGTACAGGAAAGGTTGAAGAAAAGAAAAATACCTTGGGCGGTATATTATCCTTTGTGTTTACACCTTCAGCCGGTATATAAAAAACTGAATTATAAAAGGGGCGATTTTCCTGTTGCCGAACAGATGCAGGAAGAGGTTTTGTCGCTCCCTATGTATCCCGAATTAAAGGCCGTTCAAATTAAACATATTGCCAAGGCTGTATTAAACTGAATTTTATTAATTAACTATGTTGCCAAATCCTGCTATTCGTGAAGTCAACTTATCAGACTATTTAAAGATAGTCCGCAAGAGAATCGGCTTAATCCTTGCCTTTTTGATTATTATTCCTACTATTGTGACAATTTATGATTTTACCAGGACACCGGTATACCGCT
>JAKQWZ010000031.1 GCA_029561735.1 Candidatus Omnitrophota bacterium
TATGAATAAATCCGCTAAGATATGCCCGCATCTGCATGTCCCTATCCAAAGCGGCGATGACGTAATTCTGAAACGCATGCACCGCAGCTATACGCAGAGAGATTATTTATCGCTGATAAGAAAAGCAAAGAAAGCGGTCAAAGGCCTGTCTATAACAACAGATGTTATAGTTGGTTTTCCGGGTGAGACAGAGGCGCAATTTGAAAATACAATTTCTTTGGTTAAAGCCATAGAACCCTTGAAGGTGCATATATTTCCTTACAGCCAGAGGGCCGGGACCTTAGCGGCTAATTTTGCAAATGCAGTACCCGGTGCTGTAATCAGGCAAAGAATATCCCGCCTAAAAGCAATTGCCGAAAGCCTGTCTTTTGAATTCAAGAGGCAATTTGTCAATAAGGCATCGCTGGTACTTTTTGAAGGCCGGTCTAAGGCAGCCCCTGATTTATGGGAAGGCTATACCGGCAATTATATTAAAGTTATAGTTTCCGCCAAATCGCAGATGTTTAATAAAATGACCCGGGTAAAGCTTAAAAGCGTGGCTAAAGAGGCCATGCTGGCAGAGTTTTGCTGCGGGCAGGGCTGATTGAGCTTAAAAGGCTTTACTTTTGGATTGTAATAATTTATAATTATTTTAAGCAATCAAGCGCAAAAATGCTTGCGGGAGTAAAATGGCAATAGACTATAAAAGAGAGCTGGAGTCAGCATCCAAAAATATGATTCTTATCCATGACGCGCGCGTCTTGGTTAAGATGATTATCCGGATGCTGGTGCAGAGGGCAAAGGTAAGCAAGGCGTTTATCTTTCTGCACGACAAGGATATAAACAATTACCGTATGGCCAGCTGGCGCCCGGCTAAAGAAGCCGGCATCTCCCGGGATTCAAGCCAGATAGGCATTAATAATCCGCTAATACGGTTTTTCCGGGAATACCGGGGAAGCAGGCTTTTTAGCGATGAGGCGATAATCTTAGATGAAGCAAAAAAACTGGTTAAACATAACCTGGCCAGGGAAACAAAGCTTTTGCTTGCCGCTGTTATTGAGGAAATGGATAAATTCGGCGCGGTTGTATGCATACCGAGTTTCTTCCGCCACGACCTTTTAGGCATTGTTTTGCTGGGAAGCAAAGTTGACAATAAAAAATTTGACAGGCAGGAGATGGATTTTTTTATTGCCCTTGCTTCTGATGTGTCAATGGCAGTCAGGAATGCCCAGCTTTTTAAAGACCTTCAGGTGGAATTAAACAGGAACCGCCAGCTGTATATCCGCATCACAATAGCGCTGGCTGCGGCAATTGAAGCGAAAGATAATTATACCCACGGCCATACATCCAGAGTCACTAACCTAAGCATGGGCATTGCTACAAAGATAGCCCAGAAAGATAAAAAGTTGTTTGATAGCAAGTTTCTTGAAGACCTGCATATAGCCAGCCTGCTGCATGATATAGGCAAGATCGGTATCCCGGAATTTATTTTAAATAAAGAAGAAAAGTTAACCGGAGAAGAGATGAACAGGATAAAAGAGCATCCGGTTACCGGCGCGACTATACTGGCTCCGATAAAAGAGCTTAGTTCAGCTATCCTCGGGGTTAGATACCATCACGAACGTTACGACGGGACAGGCTACCCTGAAGGGCTTAAGGGAGAGCGTATTCCGTTAATAGCTTCAATAATCTCGGTTGCCGATTCTTTTGATGCCATGACAACTGACAGGCCTTACCGCAAGAAACTTTCAAGCGAATCCGCGTTTAACGAAATCATCAGCCTTGAAGGAAGGCATTATGACCCCCGCATTGTCAGCGGTTTTACCGATTATTACAGGGAGCTCAGTTTATAAGCCATGCCCGCCAAGAGAGTAATTTTGATGTATATATCGGAAGTATCCGGCCATCATTGCGCTACTATAGCCATTGAGAAAGAACTAAAATCACTTTCTCCCGGAATAGAGGTCCTTAATATCAATGCTTTTAATTATACCAACCCCATATCCGAGAAGATAATAAATAGTATTTATATGGGGGTCATTAAAAGTACTCCCGGGATCTGGGATTATTTATATGATAATCAGCAGGTTGCCAGAAAACTTGAAAAGATAAAGAAGCTGATACATCTGGCTAACTCCAGGAAGCTCCGCGTGCTTTTTGAGCGTTTCCGGCCTGATGCCGTTATCTGCGCGCAAGCGTTTCCCTGCGGAATGGTAGCGGATTATAAACAGGTATATGGCTCCAAACTTCCTTTGATCGCCGTGCTGACGGACTATATTCCGCATTCATACTGGATATATGATAATGTAGATTATTATGTCACCCCTTCGGAAGAAGTCAGCTCAAGGCTGGTCCAGAGAGGGGTTGTGCCTGAGAAAATAAAAGCATTGGGAATCCCCTGCGATATTAAATTCTCAAAAGATATCTCTAAGCATCAGGCTAGGCAGAATATAGGGTTGAGCCAGGATTTATTTACAGTGTTGATTATGGGCGGCGGCCATGGCCTGGGCCCGGTGAAAAAGATAGTGGAATCATTGGAGAAATTACCGTTTCCCGTGCAGGAAATTATTGTCACAGGGATAAACAAGAAATTATACCGTTCAATCCGCCGTAAGATAAAAAAAATCCGGCAAAAAATAAGCCTCTTTGGCCACGCCGGAAATATTGATGAACTGATGGCAGCTGCGGATATTGTCATAACCAAGCCCGGCGGGGTGACAACAGCGGAGTCTTTGGCTAAAAAATTGCCGATGATAATCATTCATCCTATACCCGGGCAGGAAATGAATAATGCCGTTTTTCTGGTAGAAAAAGGCGCTGCTATAAAGATTGATGAGCCGCAGGAAGTCAATTTTGTTATTGAAGATTTGGTAAAAAACCCTTACAAATTGAAGCATCTTTCGGAATCAGCTGCCAAAATAGGCAAGCCTAATTCAAGCCGCGATACCGCAAAACTTATCCTCCAATCCATAAATGATTAATTACTTTCTTTATAGGTTCGGCCAATGGTTAGCGTTGACGCTTCCTATAAAGTTTTCTTATAAGCTTGCGGAGTTCTTTTCTGATTTACATTCTCTTTTTTCCGGAAAAGACCGGCGGGATGTCGCTTATAACCTGAAAACAATTTTTCCATTCAAATCCGATAAAGAAATCAGCGTAATCAGGCGGCAGATGAAACGCAATTTCGGTAAATATCTGGTTGATTTCTTCAGGTTTTCTTTGATTGACGAAGAGTATATAAAAAAACACGTGCGTATTGAGAATATCGGATATGTGCAGGAGGCGCTTTCTCTTGGCAAGGGCGTTGTTGCTTTGACTGCGCATCTCGGGAATTGGGAACTGGCAGGCGTGGCAACGGCTTTATCCGGGCATGATCTCTGGGCGGTTGCTCTGGAACATAAGAATAAAAAGGTTAACGACTTTTTTAATGCGCAAAGAGAAGGCAAAAGAGTGCATGTCATACCTTTTAGCAGCGCTGTCAGGCAGTGCCTGGCAGTATTAAGGCAGAAAAGGGTTTTGGCCCTGGTTGGAGACCGGGATTTTCACGGCAAGGGGATTATGGTTGATTTTTTCGGAAAACCCGCAAAACTTCCTTTGGGGCCGGCGGTGTTTTCTTTAAAGACAGGATCTCCGGTTGTGCCGGGCTTTCTTATAAGGGAAGGCAGCGCAGATAACTTCAGGCTGGTATTTGAGAAGCCGATAATACTTTCCCCAAGCGGTGATACCGAAAAAGATATTAAAGAGCTTGTTTTGGCAGGAAAGGTTGTCCTGGAAAAGTATATAAGAATGTACCCTGACCAATGGTTTACTTTCAGGAGGTTTTGGGTTTGATGAATACATGTGTCATTATTCCCACTTTTAATGAATCTAGGAATATCCGCGGCTTGATTAAAGAAATAATGAAGTTTGGCTTAAGCGTCCTTGTCGTTGATGACGGCTCTAAAGACGATACGGTAAAAATAGCCATGGATGCCGGAGC
>JAKQWZ010000041.1 GCA_029561735.1 Candidatus Omnitrophota bacterium
AAAAGAGCAGTTAGGTAAATATTGTAAAAATATCCCGGTTGCGGCATATAAGCTGATGAATAAATTCTGGCCGGGACCGCTGACTATGATCCTGCCTTCTAATCAGCGCAATACTACCGTAGGCATCAGGTTTCCGGATGACCCGGTGGCTTTAGCCATAATATCCGCTGCAGCTGTGCCGGTAGTCTGCCCTTCGGCGAATTTAGCCGGAAATCCGGCTCCGGTAGAGTTTGTTCAGGCAATAAAAGATTTTAACGGCCTTGTAGATATGGCTGTTGACGCAGGCAGGACTAAATTTGCCAGAGAATCAACTATTGTAAATGCATCCGGTGTTAGTCCGGTGATTGTGCGGGAAGGGGCAGCCCCGAGAGAAGAGATTGAAAAGGCCCTCAAACAAAAAACCGTTTTATTCATCTGTACAGGAAATTCCTGCCGGTCGGTTATGGCCGAAGGCTTGTTGCAGAAAAAACTCCGGAGCCTAGGCCGTGCTGATGTGGAGGTGGTTTCTGCCGGATTGATGATGCTTGCGGGTATGGGCGCTACTGAGCCGACAATTGAGCTGTTAAAGGGCGAAGGTATAGATATGTCTGCCCACCGTTCCCGCAGAGTAACAGTGGAGTTGTTGCAGCGATCGGACATAATACTGGTAATGGAGAAACACCAAGAAGAGAGGATACTTCAAATGGTGCCGGAAGTTAAAAATAGGCTGTTTTTATTAAAAGAATTTGCTAAAATAAAGGATAGCAACCTCAATATTGACGACCCTATCGGCCGTCCTTATGAATTTTACCAAGAGACTTTCAATATTATAAAAGAGGCAATAGAAAAGGTGGCGCAATTAATATGATAAAGGACAAGAATATTATTCTAGGTTCGGATCATGCCGGGTTTTCTTTAAAGGAAAAGATAAAACAATTCTTACTTGCCAAAGGCTATGAGGTTTTTGATGTGGGGACATTTTCTTCGGATAGCTGCGATTATCCCGTTTTTGCGGCAAAGCTCGCCGGGGCAATATCCTGCGGAAAATTCAAAAGGGGCATATTGGCCTGCAAGACCGGTATCGGAGATTCTATCGTCGCTAACAGGTTCTGCGGGGTGCGTGCAGCGTTGTGTTATAATGTGAAAGCGGCGCGGCTCTGCCGGCAGCATAATGACAGCAATGTATTGGTTTTGGGTTCGCTTTTTGTCAGCCAGCTTGAGATGAAGAAGATAATTTCTATCTGGTTAACTACAAAATTTGAAGGTGGCAGGCATGCAAGGCGGCTGAATTTAATAAAAATATTGGAGAAGAAAACGGGGTGCAGAAACAGATGAGATACCTTAAAAAAACTGATCCTCAAATTTACGCGATAATAAAAGAAGAGCTTAAGAGGCAGAGGGAAAATATTGAGTTGATAGCCTCGGAGAATTTTACGTCTACAGCGGTGCTTCAGGCGCAGGGTTCGGTTTTGACCAATAAATACGCCGAAGGTTATCCGGGCAGGCGCTGGTATGGAGGCTGTGAATTTGTCGACGAGGCAGAAAATTTGGCTATAGAAAGGGCCAAGTCGCTTTTTGGCTCTGATCATGCCAATGTGCAGGCGCATTCAGGCACGCAGGCAAATATGGCGGTTTATTTTGCCGCACTTGAGCCTAAAGATACGGTTTTGGCAATGGATTTGGCTTGCGGCGGGCATCTTTCCCACGG
>JAKQWZ010000042.1 GCA_029561735.1 Candidatus Omnitrophota bacterium
TCTATGCTAAGGATATCAAATTTTCCCAATTTATCAAGCTTTTCTATAAAAAGCCGGAATTCGCGCGATAAATCTCTAGATAAGAATTTCTTCCGGGCTGCCTCTTCGATATTAAGTTCTGTAACAAAGAAAAAATCCGCCCAATCCGCAAAATCATTTAAGCGCGGCAGGCGGGCCTGAAATAATTTTACCAGCCTTAAAATATAATCCCGGTCAAAAGCGTCTGCGCCGATATATTTTTTTTCTTTTAACAGCGGCAAAAGCTCCTCCAGCAGTTTCTCCGGGTCGGCATTTTTCAAATACTGGTTATTGATCCAATCCAGCTTTTTCAGGTCAAAGGTGGCTGAGGTTCTATTAACCTGGGTGACGTCGAATAATTTTATCGCTTCGTTCAGATCGATAATCTCAACGTTATTTCCGGGAGCCCAGCTCAGCAGTAAAAGATAATTTACCAGCGCCGGAGCCAGATACCCCATTTTACGGTAATCGCTTATAGCGGTAGCTCCGGTGCGCTTAGAGAGCCTGCCTCCCTCCATGCCCATGATTAAAGGCAGATGCGCAAACTTAGGGATGGGAAATTCCAGCGCTTCATATAAGAGCGCCTGCTTAGGCGTATTGGATATGTGGTCATCCCCTCTTATAACGTGGGTGATATTCATAGCCGCATCATCCACCACGCAGGCGAAATTATAAGTCGGCGTTCCGTCGGACTTTATCAGAACCTGGTCCTTAATCAGCGCGGTATCAAATTCGATTTCCCCACGAATAAAATCCTGGATTTTTATTTTTTGCTGGGGGACTTTAAAAATTATCGCTTCGCCCGGTTTGTCCGCCGCCTTCTCCAGGTAAGCCTTTCCTGCATCCAGTAGCTTTTGAGCGTATTCATTGTAAACACTAAAGCGCTTGCTCTGATAATAAATCTCATCCCAGTTAAAACCCAGCCAGGAGAGGCTGTTTAAGATCTCTTCCACAAATTCCGGTTTTGAGCGGCTACTATCCGTATCTTCGATCCTTAAAATAAATTTTCCGGATTTTGCCCGGGCATAAAGCCAATTAAATAATGCTGTGCGCGCTCCGCCGATATGCAGATTGCCCGTCGGACTGGGAGCAAAGCGGACTCTAACCATGCTTAAATTCCGTGCCTTTCTTGAACGCCGCGATGTTCACCTGAAACAATTCAGGCTTATCTTTAGGCGCCATTTCCTGAATAACCTTCAAAATATTTTCCGGAGAAACGATTCTTTTTGCCGCCAGGTAGCTGCCTAAAGCCACCATATTCGCCACTTTAATATTGCCTAAGCCTATGGCTATATCCGTAAACTTTCCGGAGATAGTTTTAGCTTTAATGCTCTTATCCGGTTTGGCCAGGGAGCTGTTTACCACTATCAGCCCTGTATTTTTCAGGCGGCCCTTGAATTTATCCAAAGAGAGCTGATTCATAATGATCAGCGCATCAGCTTGATCAATGTGCGGTGAGCCGATCTCATCGTCGGATATCGTAACCATGCAATGCGCAGCTCCCCCGCGGACTTCCGGGCCGTAAGCAGGCAGCCAGGTAACAAATTTATTCTCTAAAAGCGCTCCTTCAGCTAAAACCTTACCCAGCAACATTACTCCCTGGCCGCCGCTGCCGGCAATAATTATCCGTTCGGTCATTTAATCACTCCCAGAGGAAATTCCTTAGCCATGGTATTTTTAATCCACTCCAGCGAATCTTTGGGGGATAAGCCCCAATAAGTTGGGCAAGGAGAAAGCATTTCCACTAAAGAAAAACCCACCCCCTCAATTTGATTGAGCAATGCCTTTTTTATTGCTTTCTTAGTTTTGATAATCTCCTGCGGAGAAGAAAGCGCTACACGCTCGATATATTTGACCCCGGGTAAAAGCGCCAGCATCTCGGAAATCTTTAAAGGGTAACCCTGGAATTGCGCGTTTCTTCCTTCGGGAGTAGTAGAGGTTTTTTGGTTTAACAGGGTAGTGGGCGCCATCTGG
>JAKQWZ010000044.1 GCA_029561735.1 Candidatus Omnitrophota bacterium
GAAAGAATTTTGACAGCCTGCTTAAAGCCGGCGATGAACATAAGATAGAGCAGGTAGGAAAGCAGTTGAGAGAGATGATGCCGTGGATGAAAAAGTAGGTAAAAGCACCGACTCGCAAAATGCGCTCGTCGGTGTAAATTCGCAGACGTCCGCTTTAGGCGGACTACAACTTATGTCGCACTTTGTGCTCCATAAGTTGTCTGCTCATTTAATGCCGTGGATGAAGAAGTAGGCACAAGGTACAAGGGCAAGTAAAACGTGGAAAAGATAATTATATTTGATACTACGCTGCGCGATGGGGAGCAGGCTCCGGGAGCCAGTTTAAGCTCTGCGGAGAAGCTTGAGATAGCCCATGCGTTGAGTAGCCTGGGTATTGATGTTATTGAGGCGGGTTTTCCTGTTTCAAGCCCGGGAGAACTGGAATCTGTGCGGCAAATTGCCAAGTCAGTCAAAGGCCGGATTATTTGCGGCCTGGCGCGGGCAGTAAAAGCCGATATAGAAGCGGCAGCAAGAGCTTTAAAGCCGGCAAAACATCCGCGTATCCATGTATTTTTGGCTACTTCCAAGATTCATATGCAGTATAAGCTGAAGAAAGCCGAGGATGAAATACTGCGCCTGGCTGTTGAAGGCGTGCGTATGGCCAGGCAACATTGCGCTGATGTTGAATTTTCTCCGGAAGATGCGTCGCGCACCGAAAGAGAATTTCTTTTTAAAGTTGTTGAGTCTGTCATCAAAGCCGGAGCCTCTACGGTAAATATTCCCGATACTGTCGGATATACAGAGCCCGGTGAATATGCCGGGCTTATCCGCGCGATCAAAGAAAATGTCCCCAATATAAATAAAGCAGTAATTTCAGTGCATTGCCATAATGACCTCGGCCTTGCCGTGGCTAATTCTCTGGCTGCGGTTAAAAACGGGGCAAGGCAGGTAGAGTGCACAGTCAACGGCATCGGCGAACGCGCAGGAAACGCGTCATTGGAAGAGATCGTAATGAATATCAGGACGCGGCGCGACCTTTTCAGCGAAGTGGATACGAATATAGATGCTAAGCAGATATACAAGGCATCGCGCCTGGTCAGTAAGCTTACCGGATTTGCAGTTGCTCCTAATAAAGCTATTGTAGGGGCAAACGCCTTCAGGCATGAATCAGGCATTCATCAGGACGGAATTTTAAAAGAGCGCTCTACTTATGAGATTATCAGGCCTGAAGATGTGGGTTTTACCGGCACCGGGATTGTCCTGGGCAGGCATTCCGGAAGGCATGCGCTTTCCGACAGGCTTAAAGAGCTGGGGTTTAAATTAAGCGATTCCGAGCTTGATAAAGTCAATTCCCGTTTCAAGGCATTGGCGGATAAGAAAAAACATATTTTTGACGATGATATAATCTCTCTGGTTGAGGATGAGATAAAACTGGTAAAGCCGCTCTGGAAGCTGGTTGATTTCTCCATACATTCCGGCACATCTGTGATGCCTTCGGCGGAAGTAGTTTTAAAGTATAAAAATAAAATTATGCCCGGCAAATCAACCGGAGACGGCCCGGTAGATGCGTGTTTTAAGGCTATTGATAAGATTACCGGGGTCAAATGCGAATTGCAGGATTACAGGATTGAAGCTGTGACTAAAGGAAAGGATGCTCTCGGGGAAGTTGCCCTGAAGCTGAAAGCCAAAGGCAAGGTGGTTACTGCGCGCGGGTCCAGTACTGATGTCGTTGAATCCAGCGTGCGCGCATACATAAACGCGCTGAATAAGATAGAAACTATTTAGGCGATTTACAATTCTTAGGCGGTAATGAAGAAAAATAAATCTTTTAAGGTCTACGGAGTATTGGGTTATCCAGTCAAACACAGCCTTTCCCCCTTGATGCATAATGCGGCCCTTCGCCGTTTAAAGATTAACGCAGAATACAGGTTATTTGAAAAAAGCCCCAGGGAGTTGAGGAGTTTTTTGCGTTCCCTTGCCCAGGAGAATATCCACGGTTTAAATGTTACTGTGCCGCATAAGGAAAATGTAATCAAATTCCTGGATTCGGTTTCCGCAGAAGCACGCCTTATCGGCGCAGTCAATACCGTGCAGGTCAGATCGGGAAAGCTCTTCGGTTTTAATACCGACGGAGCAGGTTTTATAAAACACCTGACTTGTGACCTGAAATTTAATCCTAAAAAGAAGAATGTTGCTATTATCGGGGCCGGCGGGGCTGCCAAGGCTGTTGCGGTATACCTTGCCCGGGCCGGTATAAGAGAATTGAATATTTTTGATATTGATAAAAATAAAGTTTCTCAGCTTGTTGCCCATCTGCGGACGAATTTCCCCAAAATTAACTTTAATCAGGCCAAAGCGGTTACGGAACTGAAGGTAAGCGAATGCGACCTTGTAGTCAATGCCACCCCGTTAGGCATGAAACCCGGCGACGGGCTGCCTGCGGATATAAAGCTTATCCGGCCGGGCGCGCTGGCTTATGATTTGATATACAACCCTAAGCAGACGAGATTCTTGAAAGTTGCCGGACGCAAGAATGCCAGGACATCAAACGGGCTGGGCATGCTTTTATATCAAGGCGCACTTTCTTTTAAATATTTTACCGGCAAAAATGCTCCAATTGAGGTAATGAGAAAAGCGCTAAATAAAGGGGTAAAAAGGCCATGATATCAAATGTGATTGTTTTCTTGTTTGGTTCCGTTGTAGGCAGTTTTTTAAATGTCTGTATCCACCGAATGCCGCTTGAGCAATCGGTTGTCTGGCCGCGTTCTCACTGCCCGAAATGTATGAAGAGGATCCCGGGTTACGATAATATCCCTTTCTTAAGTTATATCCTGTTAGGCGGTAAATGCCGTTTCTGCAAGGAGAAGATATCCCTGAGGTATCCGCTTGTTGAATTATTGACCGCGCTTATGTTCCTGCTCTTTTTTAAATATTACGGGTTAAGTTATGAATTTATTATGTATTCGCTTTTTGGCGCCGGGCTGATCATCGCAACATTTGTGGACATAAAGCACAGGATTATACCCGATGAGATTTCTATCGGCGGCATCGTGCTGGGTTTTATTTTGAACAGCCTCAGGGGTTTTAACCTGCACCCATTTTCTTATAACCCCCGTTATTTAATTGATTCACTGCTGGGGATAGTGATCGGCGGAGGGATCATCTGGCTGACCGGATTTTTATTTGACGCGGTTTATTTCAAGCTTTTAAAAAGGCCTGCGATACAAGGCGAGACCGAGTCTATGGGAGGAGGAGACGTAAAATTATTAGCCGCCATAGGCGCATTTTTAGGCTGGCAGTATGCGGTTTTGACATTTTTTATCGCTCCGTTTCTGGGGGCGATTATCGGAGTGTTTAACCTTCTGTTAAAGAAAGACCACACCATTCCTTACGGCCCGTTTCTTTCAGTTGCTGCCCTAATTTCTTTATTCTACGGATATAAGATAATCGGGCTGCTTTTCTACAGGTTTTAATCTATGGCTTTGGTTGACTTCAGGAAAATCCTGCTCAATACCCCTGACAATGCTAAGTGGGAAAATATAGGCATTAAGCCCAGATCCGGGGTAGCGGTTCCGCTATTCACAGTTTATTCAAAAAACAGCATTGGTATCGGCGATTTTTCCAGCCTTAAATTGTTGATTGATTGGGCCGGGCTGACCGGAAATTCAATTATCCAGCTTTTGCCGATGAATGAAACCGGGGCTACTTTTTGTCCGTATGATGCGCTTAGTTCATTTGCGCTGGAGCCGGCATATTTATCTATAGAAGATATTCCCGGAGCAGATGCTAAACCTATAGCAGATAAGATAAAACAAGCCCGTAAACTTTTTCCCGCCAATAAACCCCATGTAGATTATAATATTAAGAAAGCAAAACTCGCGATCCTGGCTGATATTTTTCAACAGGGCTTTGGCGAAGAGGGCAATGATTTTAACAATTTCAGGAGAATCAACGGATACTGGCTTGAGGATTTCTGCCTTTTCAAGGCCTTAAAAGAGCATAATCAGTATAAACCCTGGTATGAATGGGCGGATGTTTTTAAAAACCGCAGAGAACCGGAATTGGAAGATTTCTCGCGTAAGCATGAAAAAGAGATTTTATTCCAGGCCTGGGTGCAATGGCAAATATTTAAACAGTTTAAGAAAATTAAAGAGTATGCCCAGAAGAGAGGCGTTTTTTTAAAAGGCGATTTGCCGATTCTGGTGTCCAGGGACAGCGCGGATGTATGGTCTCATCCGGAATTCTTTAACCTTGGTTTTGCAGCCGGGGCTCCGCCGGACATGTATTGCGCCAAGGGGCAGCGTTGGGGGATGCCGACTTATAATTGGCAGCAAAAGGCAGCGGATGAGTACCGGTATTTAAAAGAGCGGCTTGCTTTTGCACAAAATTTTTATGATTTTTTAAGAATAGACCACGTTGTCGGATTATTCCGTATCTGGAGCATTCCTTATGGCGAACCAAATGAAAACCAGGGGTTAAACGGTTTCTTTGACCCGCCTGATGAAAGCCGGTGGCGCGAACACGGCCGGAATATCTTAAAAGTTATATTAAGCAGTACGAAAATGCTCTTGTGCGCCGAAGACCTCGGAGTGATCCCTCCTGTGTGTACTGATACGTTAAGAGAAATGGGCATCCCCGGCAATGATGTCCAGCGCTGGGTTAAAGACTGGGTAAAAAGGCATGATTTTCTTCCACCGGAAGAATATCGCCTGCTTTCTGTGGCTATGCTTTCTACTCACGATACCACTAATTGGTGCGCATGGTGGGAATATGAGGCAGGCACTGTTGATGAAGCTTTATTTATCAGGAAATGTTCCGGAAGGATTGATTACGCCGGAGTCAAAGACAGGTTATTTGATGCAGTTAAATGCTGCCATGGCAGATTGCGCTGGCTGGAAACAATAGATTCTGTTGATAAGCTGGTTATGATTCTGGGTAAACGCAGAGAAGAGGTTGCGGATTTGGTGGATTTGTACCAGAATAGTTTCGGGGAGAAAGAAAAACTCTGGAAGTTGATGGGGCTTAAGGGCACTGTGCGTGAAAAGGCAGACCCTCAAATACTGGAGGCTGCGTTAAAATTAACCTATGATTCATCAGCTATATTCTGCATACAGCTCATGACGGATTTATTGGGACTGGATGCGGAAATATTAAAAGGCGATCCCTATCAATACCGCTTGAATACTCCCGGTACAGTCAGCGACAAAAACTGGTCGCTGGTGTACCCGGTTTCTCTCGAAGCCCTGCTCAAAAACAAAGCTCTTTCTCGCAAGATCAAGAAATTGATAACTGATTCGGGTAGAGAATAAATTTGATGGGGTATTTTGCGGGTCCTGTCTTGGCCTGTTCTCGCAGGGACGCGCAATTTTCCCCAGCGTGGAAAATTGCGCTTGGCTGCTCGGCCTCGCTCTTGCTCGTTTCCATTTAGCCGGCAATCCATGTCCGCTCAGGCCTCTCGCTACACCCTGCTCAAACAGGCCAAGCCACCCGCAAAATAATCGATTCTCTAAATGAATCCGGCAAATGTTCGAGCGAGTGTCGATTTTAGGCAAAGCACGCTCGAGCATTTTCGGGAATGCCGGTGGAGCGAAGCGACAACACCGGCACGGCGATGCTGTTTGAGGAGCATTTGTTAGAACAAATGCGACGAGTTCAGCAGCCGCCGAAAATGCGAGAGACCTTTGCCGTCCCGCCAATGTTTTAATGGCGGGAAAATTCGACCCGAGCGAGAACATTGCCGGGTTCATTAAGAATAAGGTATGAAAAATAAACCTAAAGCGATAATTTTTGATATGGACGGGGTGATTGTGGATTCAATGCCGTACCATTTTATCTCCTGGTATGAGGCATTGCGCCCGGAAGGCGTGAGGGTGAGTTGTTTTGACGTCTATGCCAAGGAGGGCGAGCGCTGGGAGAAAACCATAAGGGATTTTTTAAGGCGTGAATCAATAAGGCCCACTGCCGGGACGTTCAAGCGGATATATTTGCGCAAGCAGAAGTATTTCCACCGGTATTTTAAGCCGCGGATCTTCAAAGGTATGGATGATTTTATAAACTGCCTCAAGAAGAGCGGTTATAAGCTGGCACTGGTAACCGGGACGCCGGCCAGGGATATAAAGTCTATTTTACCGGTTAAGATAGTTGATAAATTCAATATTATTGTCTCCGGAGATTCGGTTAAAAAAGGCAAGCCGCACCCCGAACCTTATTTGACCGCGGCAAAATTATTAGACTTGGCCCCTGAAAAATGCGTTGTCATTGAGAATGCGCCTTACGGTATTGAATCCGCCAAAAGGGCAGGGATGTTCTGCATTGCTTTAGCCACAAGCCTGCCGAAGGAATACCTGACAAATGCGGATATGGTGGCTAACAGGTTAAAGGATGTTTCAAAAATAATCCGGAAGGCCTGCGTGCCTAAAAAGAATAAATTAAGTGAAAGAATTATCCAATAAAGAATTCTATATATCTAAAAAGGCCGGCAGGGCGATTATGGATTACCATATGCTTGACGACGGCGACAAAATCGCTGTTGCCGTTTCCGGCGGGAAAGACAGCCTTGCGCTGCTGCGCATACTCCTTGACCGCAGGAAATTTGTTCCTATAAAATACAGCATTATAGCGGTGCATGTTGATATGGGGTATCCGAAGCCCATTTCACGGCAATTAACCGGGTATTTTAGAAAGCTGGGGGTAGATTACCGCATTGTTAAAACCGACGAGCTGAAAAAGACGCCCCCTAAGGATATTAACTGTTTCTGGTGCGCCTGGAACAGGCGTAAAATCTTATTTCAGACTGCGGATAAATTAGGCTGTACTAAGGTCGCCCTTGGCCATCATATGGACGACATCATTGAAACTACTTTGATGAATATGTTTTTTCAGGCGGAGATATCAACTATGGCCCCCAGGCAGGAGCTGTTTAAAGGCAGGATCGTAATTATAAGGCCGCTGGCTTATGTGGAAGAAAAAGAAATAGCTGATTTTATAAAAAGCGAAAAAACCAAAGTTTTCAGCTGTAAATGCCCGCATTCGCGGCTGTCCCAGCGTTATCTGATGTCCAGGATTATATCCCAGGTTAAAAAGACCTGCCCGGAAGTAAAAAAGAATATTTTCCGCTCTTTACGCAGGATTAAGAAAGACTATTTGCTTTAAAAGTGGTATAATTAAACTATGTTCTGGCTATTGGCAGGGTTACTGATAGTATTCTGTATAATTATTCTGGCGATTGTATTGAGGATTTCCGCGCAGGTCAATGACCGCCTTAATTCAATGTCCCAGTCTATGCAGGAGTCCAATAAGATTATCGGAGCGAATTTAGGCAGCGCCACTAACATGTTCGGCGGAGTGCATGAAAAGCTGGGCCGGCTGGAAGAGACTAACCGCCAGATCTATGAAAAAGCCAAGGATATCTCCAGCCTGCAGGAACTTTTGCGCGCCCCGAAATTCCGGGGGCAAATGGGAGAGACTTTTTTGGAAAACCTGCTTTCGCAGGTCCTGCCCAAAGACCACTATTTTATTCAATATAAATTTAAGACCGGCGATACCGTTGATGCTGCGATAAAGCTTGGCGAGAGGATCGTGCCTATTGATGCCAAATTCAGCCTGGAGAACTTCCGCAAAAGCATAGAGGCCGAGGACGAACAGCTAAAGAGCGCACACCGGAAGAAATTCATTCAGGATATCAAACTTCGCACCGAAGAGGTCTCGTCCAAATACATCCTGCCGCAGGAAAACACTTATGATTTCGCTTTTATGTATATTCCGGCGGAAAACGTTTATTATGAAGTCACGGTTAAAGAAGATATGCTGGATTATTTTATTTCCAAAAAAGTTATTCCGGTTTCGCCGAATACTTTCTACGCCTATCTGCAGGTTATCTGCCTTGGGCTTAAAGGCCTGAAGATAGAAGAGAATGCCAAAGCGATATTAAAAGATTTAAGCACGCTGTCTAACGAAGCCGGAAAATTTAAAGATAATTTTGATATTCTCGGCGGGCATATTTCAAAAGCAAACGAAAAGTACGCGGAAAGCCAGAATAAGCTGGTTAAATTCCTTGATATCCTCAGCAATATTAATTCAGTCAATAGAGATAAATAATCCGGAACCCGCACCCTTAAATATCCAGTTATGATTTTTGCGCGCAAGGATTTGGCATGCTGTTTTAGTGCTAAGCCGTACAATATGTCGCTCTGCCACGGAGATACCCAGCATTCCCTGGAAAATCGGAAGAAATTCCTGGGACTGTCGGATATACCTCATCAAGACCTGGTCTGCGCAAAACAAATCCATTCAAACAATATTTACAAGGCAGAAGATACTGACAAAGGCAGGGGCGCGCTATCTTATGAGACAGCAATCTGCGACACAGACGCGCTTATAACCGGAGAGAGAAAACTGCCGTTAGGCATTTTTACGGCAGACTGCCTTCCGGTATTTATTTATGAACCGCAGGTTCGCGTAGCGGCCATGGTCCATGCCGGATGGCGATCCACAAAAAAGCTCATCTGCCAACGCGTAATCAAAAAAATGTCCGATGAATTTGATGCTGATCCGGAAAGGTTATTAGTAGGTTTCGGCCCTGCGATAAGAAGCTGTTGCTATGAAGTGCAGGATGAATTTACCCGGCATTTTAGCTACGGGCTGGATAAAAAAGATGGGAAGTACTATTTAGACCTTGCCCGGATAAACATAAAGCAGCTACTTGAATCCGGAGTGAAGCAGGATAGCATTTACGATTCCGGTATATGCACTGCCTGCCCTGAAAGCGCTTATTTTTCATTTCGCAGAGACGGCGCTGGCTGCGGCAGGATGATCTCGGTGATAATGCTTAAATAATTTGAATGGGGATGTTTCTTTAAAAACGAGCTCCCCATTTAGGTTGAACGCTAAACGCATTCGTGGTATGATTATTTTATGCATTTAATAGCTTTTGTGACTTGTCCGAATAAAAAAGAGGCAGAGCTGATTGCCGGAGATTTAGTCAGGCAAAAGATTGCGGCTTGCGTTAATATTCTTGCGGGTGTTAAGTCTGTCTACCGGTGGAAAGGCAGGGTAGAGAGCTCTAAAGAGCTATTGCTGGTTATCAAGACCAAAAAATCTAAACTCGCCAAACTTATAAAAAAGGTTAAATCGCTGCACAGTTACGATGTGCCTGAAATCATTGCCGTGGCTATAGCCGGCGGCAGTAAGGATTATCTGGAGTGGATAAATGACTCTGTCCGGTAACCCGGTTGATTTTTTCCTGGCTTTTGCAGGCGGGATATTGATGAGCCTGACCCCCTGTGTTTACCCTTTGATTCCGATCACTGTAGGTTACATCGGAGCTAATTCAGCCGGTTCCCGTTTAAAGGGCTTTACCTTGAGCCTTGTTTATATTACCGGGATCGCCGTTTCCTATTCGCTGCTTGGGCTGATTGCTTCTTTGACAGGACAGATATTCGGCCAGATCAGCGTTCATCCGCTGACTAACATCCTAGTCGGAGCTATTGTGATCATATTCGGGCTGTCAATGCTGGATGTTGTATCCATGCATTTTCCGTCAATACCTTTAAAGTTCTCCGGCTATAAAAAAGGCGATTATTTATCCACATTTTTCTTAGGACTTGTTTCCGGGCTGGTTATTGCTCCGTGCCTGAGCCCGGTGCTGGCAGCCATACTGGCTTATCTGACTACGAATAAGAATGTAATTTACGGCATGACTTTGTTGTTCAGCTTTGCCTATGGCATGGGCATGATCTTGCTGGTACTGGGGACTTTCAGCTCTGTAATTGCGGCATTACCAAAGCCGGGTAAATGGCTGGAATATACAAAATGGCTGGGCGCTTTTGTGTTGATTGTTATGGGGGCCTACCTGATATTTTCCGGATTAAGGAGATTATAATGAAAAGAAAAGCCTGTTTTTTCCTGATACTTGTTTTATGCCTGATGCCTGCCCTTTTGCTTAAATCATATGCGTTGGATGCCGCGCCTGATTTTAGCCTTAATGATCTGAATAACGGATCTGTTTCTCTAAGCCAATTTAAAGGCAAGGGTCCGGTTATCCTGTTTTTCTGGACAACCTGGTGCCCTTTTTGCCGGGACCAGCTGGATCTTCTAAAGGATAAATATTCCCGGCTAAAGCAGGATGGTATTGAGGTTATGGTTATTGACGTCGGAGAAAGAAAGGCAAAAGTAGAATCATTTGTTAAAGGCCGTAATTTTCCTTTTAGCGTTTTGCTGGATCAAAGTACCGGCGTAGCCAAGAATTATAAAGTATACGGAGTGCCGACGTATATATTTATTGATAAATCCGGGAATATTATCTTAAAGGAAAACAAGTTTCCCGATTACAAAACCGTCTTCGGCATTCAAAGCTCTTCCAAAGATGGACAATAGGATTAACCAGCTGATTGATAATTGGCATTCCCGGAATATTACCGGTATTTTTTGCCGGAACAGGCAGGATGCCGTGGAAAAAATTTTAGAATTTATTCCGCTTGATTCAAGCGTAGGTTTTTCCGGCTCTGTTACTTTGGATCAGCTGGGAATTATTCCTTTGCTGGAAAAGCGCGGTAATAATGTAGCTAATCCTTACCGCAAAGATATGAGCAGGCAGGAGAGCCTGAACATTAGAAAGAAGGGGGCGCAATCGGATTTTTATCTGGTTTCCCCAAATGCAATATCGTTTAACGGGGAATTAGTTTTTTTTAGCGCTTTTGGCAATCGTATTGCCGGCATATCTTATTGTGATAATGTGATAGTTGTCTCCGGGGTGAACAAGATAGTAGAAGATCTGCCCCAGGCAATAAAAAGGGCCCGGGAACATGCTACGCCTATGAATTGCAAGCGGCTTAATTGGAAAGCTGCGTGTTTGCCTGACGGCATATGTAAAGAGAATATCTGCCGTTTTCCCGAGTATAACCGGATGTGCTGCCAGGCCCTGACCGTAGAAGCCGAGGCCAGTTGCGGGCGTTTAAAAGTAATACTGGTGGATGAAGATCTGGGTTTTTAACAGCATTTACTATTCTAGAGGTGAAGATGAAACCTGATTTAAGGGGCTTGGCCACAGGGGTGGGCAGCCTTCCATTTAAAGACCCTGTACAGGCTTTGGATCTGATTTTTAAATATCTGCCCGAGATACCCTTTTGGCCGCAGCTGCCGCGCAGGTCTTTTCTGGAAGGGATGCTTATTCAATACAGCCAGAATATTCCCTGCCTTTCAATAGCCGATGACGACCTGATTTTTCATTCCCGCAATATCGACGCTGAACTAGAGAGGTTCTACGAAAAAATCATTTCGCAGGACCTTGAGCATTTTGCAATCGGCGCAGGCTATGCGTCCGGGCTTTACGAATTCCGTAGAATGCTGCGCGAAAATCCGCAGCTTCTTAATCCGGTCAGGTATATCAAATGCCACATTACCGGTCCTTTTACTTTCAGTGCAAGCGTAAAAGACGACAAAGACGTCCCTTTGCTGCATGAGCCTGTGCTCAGGCAGGCTATAATCAAGGGCCTGGCTATGAAGGCTCTCTGGCAGGTGAGGTTTTTTAAAGAGTTTAATAAAAAAATAATTATGTTTATTGATGAACCTTATCTGGCTTCTTTTGGTTCAGCTTATACGCCTGTAACCAGAGAGGAAGTGGTAAAAGCCCTGGCTGAATTAACCCTGGATCTAAAATCCGAAGATGTTTTGACCGGAGTGCACTGCTGCGGCAATACTGACTGGTCTATTTTTACCGATATCGCTTCGCTGGATATTATTAATTTTGACGCTTTTAACTTTATGGAAAAGTTTGTCCTTTATGCCGCTGGCCTGAAGAAGTTCCTCAACCGCAACGGCATAATCTGCTGGGGAGTGGTCCCGACCCAGGAATTTAGCGCCAAATTTACTGCCGCAGGCCTTATAGATAAATTAAATTCCGGCATTGATGCGTTAAAAAATAAGGGTGTAGTTGTTGAGGAGCTGTTATCGGGGATGTTGGTTTCTCCAAGCTGCGGTTTAGGCTCGCTGGACGTATCTAAGCCAGAGCCTATCTTCCGGATGTTGTCAGAGATATCCTCTTTATTGGCAAAAAAACCTTAAAAATATATCTGTTGACAAACAGGGGCAAAAATCGTATCATATGGAAGTATTTTTTCAGGACAATCCTTTAGGAGACTAAATTTAAGATGAAAGAGATCAGGATCCATGCCCGCGCAGGACAGGGGGCAATTACAACTGCCACTATAATCGGCAATGCCTATTTCTTAAAAGATATGTATCCCTATGCTTTTCCCAGCTTCGGAGCGGCGCGTATGGGTGCTCCGATGAACGCCTTTGTACGCGTGGATACCAAGCCGGTGCGCCTGAGAAGCCAGATTTATGAGCCGGACTATGTGATTATCTCTGATGCTACTCTTATGAGAGGATTTAACTGTTTTTCCGGGCTTAAAGATAAAGGCGTGGCAATAATTAACGGCAAGGAAGGCGTTGAGGTGCCGAAATTAAAACCGAGCCAAAAGGCCTATATTGTTCCGGCTAATGATATAGCCGTTAAAACTATAGGCAGGCCCCTGGGTAATACTGCTTTGCTTGGGGCATTTTTAGCGGCCACAGGCGAGTTAGAGCTGGATACCTTAATAAAGGCAATAGAGAAGAGGTTCAGCGGTAAGGCGCTTGCCGGCAATATTGAAGCGGCAAAGCAGGGATTTAATTTCGTAAAATCCAAAGCAGGGAGTGAAAAATAAATGTTTGGGCCGTTAGTAACAAAACCGTTAGCCAGCAGAAACAATAAGACAGGCTCCTGGAGAATGGGGTTAAAGCCTAAATTCCTTAAGAAGAATTGCATAGGCTGCAAGATGTGTGTTTTGATTTGCCCGGAAAATTGCATAACCGGCAAGGAAAAGAACACATTTGATTATGACCCTAAATATTGCAAGGGCTGCGGTAATTGCGCGGTCATCTGCCCGAAGAAAGATATTGAGATGATTAAAGAAGAGGCACAGGAATAAATGAAACAATTTATCGAAGGATCTCATGCAGTAGCGGAAATCGCTAAATTATGCAGGCCGGGTGTGGTTTCGGCTTATCCCATAACTCCTCAGACGCATATTGTAGAAGATCTGGCCAGTATGGTGGCTGAAGGAGAGCTGAAAGCCCAGTTTGTAAATGTGGAATCCGAGCATTCTGCGGCTTCGGTAGTTTTAGGTGCGGTTGCAACCGGAATCCGCGCTTATACCGCAACCAGCTCGCAAGGTTTGTTTTATATGATGGAAGTGGTTTTTAATATCGCCGGGATGAGGCTGCCGGTAGTAATGACCTGCGCTAACCGCGCGATCTCGGCTCCGATAAATATATGGAATGACCAGCAGGATTCTATATCGCTGCGCGATTCCGGCTGGATTCAGCTTTACGCCGAAGATAATCAGGAAGCAGTGGATTTCCATGTGCTTGCCTATAGGCTGGGCGAAGATAAATCAGTGATGCTGCCGGTAATGGTATGTATGGACGGATTTATTCTCACCCACGGCATTGAGGCTGTAGATATGCCTTCCCAGGAACAAGTCGATAAATTTCTCCCCCCTTATAAACCGGCATATTATCTGGACCCGAAAAATCCCATGACTTTAGGGCCCTTGGTCGGGCCGGATTATTACACCGAAGCCAGATATGCATTAGACCAGACTTTGAAAGAAACCTTAAATATCATTCCTAAATTAACCGCTGAATTTGCCAAAGAATTCGGCAGAAATTACAACGGGCTTGTAGAAGAATATCATATTAAAGATGCAGAAAGGGTCATTGTGGCTATGGGCTCGGTTTGCGGGACAGCAAAAGAAGTAGTGGATGAGTTCAGGGCAAAAGGAAAGAAGGTGGGTTTATTAAAGATCACCTGCTACAGGCCTTTTCCGGCTGAACAGATATACAATTCATTGAAAAATGTTTCCAAGGTTGCAGTGCTGGATAGGGCGGTATCGCTCGGCTCTTACGCTCCGCTTTCATCCGAAATAAAAGCCGCTTTCTTCGGCAAGAAAAAGAAACCTGAAGTAATCAGCAGTTTTATCGTTGGGCTTGGCGGCAGGGATGTGACCAAAGATTCTATCCGGGAAGTTTTAAAGCTTTTGACAGCCAGAGAGCGCTGCGGTGAATATATAGATTTGAAACCCGAGCTTTTGAAGGAGAACAATGGATAATCATTTGTTTACTGCGGGCCATACAGCATGCGCAGGCTGCGGCCAGGCAAT
>JAKQWZ010000049.1 GCA_029561735.1 Candidatus Omnitrophota bacterium
GAAACTTTTGAATGTTTTTTACTCTCAACCCGAACGCCAATTCTATATTCAGGAATTGGGCAGGATATTAAAGAAAAAGCCCGGAGTTTTCCAAAGAATGCTTTATAAGCTGGAAAAAGACCATGTCTTAAACAGCGAATATAAGGCCAATGCCCGCTTTTTCTGGGCGAATAAACAATACCCTATATATAAGGAGTTGAGGAGCATTGTCTACAAAACCGGCGGAATGGCTTTATTTATTTTTATGGCAATTCAATTCTGTTTGTTGCCGGTTCTGGATGGTTATTGTCAGGAACAGGGTGGAGTGGTCTTAAGCAGCCTTAACGATGCCATTAACATGGCATTTGAGAATAATAAGGACATAAAAATTCAGGAACAGGAAGTCAAAATTGCCAAAGCTGATGTTTTGGGCGCCCGCAGCGTCTTTTACCCTGACCTGAACCTGGATGCCGGTTATACCCATAATGCGGCTGTGTTGACAAGCACTTCGGCAAACAATAAGAAAGACGCCGGGGTATTCACCGGCTATAAGAATAATAATCAATTGGGTATTTCCCTGGCGCAGGACATCTTTACCGGCGGCGCAAATACAGCAAACTTAAGGCAGATGCAGATAGGCGTTAAAGAGCAGGAACAGACCCTGCGCGCTACCAAGCTTAATGTGGAATTTGAAGCAAAAAGGCTTTATTACGGCCTGCTCTTAGCTTATGAAACCAAACGTATTGCCGAAGACCTGGTGCAAAAGGCACAATCACACTATGAGAATGTAAAAAAGAAATATGAACAAGGCACTGCCTCCAGGTTTGATGTGCTGCAATCAAAAGTCCAGGTATCGCTTTTGATACCCGAACTGGTTAATGCCGAAAATGCCATTGACCTGATTATGGCTGAATTTAATAAACTGCTTAGTTTGAATATACGGCAGGGCATTACAGTAAATGACCAACTGGTGCATAGGCCTCTTGAGGTTAAAGAGGAGGATTTTCTAAAACAGGCGTACCTGAATAAGCCGGAAATGATAATTCAGTCATTGGGAATAGATATGAGCCAATGGGCGGTTAAATTCGCTAAAGCCGCCTGGTTTCCGCAGATAAGTGCCAGCGGCGGTTATAATTATTATTCCAATAATCCAGCCAATATGATTAACAAGCGCCACAATAACTGGAATATAGGCGCGGTGATGACCCTTAATCTTTTTAACGGATTTGCCACAAAAGCTAAAGTTGATGCGGCAAGGGCAAAATATTCCGAATCTTTATTAAGCAAAGCTAATACCGCTGACCTGATTGCCGTAAATATCCGCAATGACTGTTTAGAGCTGATAAAACAGCAGGCAATAATTGATTCGCAGAAAGACAATCTTGAAGATGCAAAAGAAGCATTACGTATATCCGAGGTGCGTTTTGATAACGGAGTAGGGATAAATCTGGACGTATTGGATGCGCAGGTATCTTTTGCGCAGGTGGAACAGAACCTGGCGCAGGGGATCTACGATTATATAATGGCTAAGGCTGACCTTGACCGTAATATGGGCATAGAGTATTTTAAGCCTGTAGAGACAGGAAAGAGAGGAAATGATGAAAAAAAGATTTAAATTGATTGTGCTTATATGTGTTGCCGCAGCCGCAGGAATAACATCAGCGGTTTATTTCATGAATAACCGTACAAACGGCAAAGTGATAAAAGTTTCCGGAAATATTGAAGGCGATGATGTGCGGCTTTCTTTCCGTGTTACCGGGCAGATTACCGAGTTATTAAGCGACGAGGGAATGATAATCAAGAAAAACGACCTTGTTGCCCGCCTGAATAAAGATGAACTTAGTAAGGTTAAGGCTGAGGCAGAGGCATCTTTAAAATACGCAGAGTCTCAATATAAGCTTGATAACGACGATTATATCCGGGCCCAGAACCTGTTTAAAGCCGGAGCGATTTCTGCGCAAAAGCGCGATGAGGCAAAGACGCGGGTTGAGACGGATGTGCAGAATATTAAAAAACTGCGTGCGTCATTAGAATTGGCTAATACCAAATTAGGCTGGACTGATTTGGTCAGCCCTTTGGACGGATGGGTGGTGGTTAAAAGTTCTTTACCGGGAGAAGTGGTGCAGCCGGGGACGCCGGTATTTACTGTAGTCAATCTGGATAATTTATGGGTTACTGCTTATATAAATGAATCTGACTTAGGCAGGGTAAAGCTGGGCCAGAAAGCAGTTGTCCAGACTGACAGCTATAAAGGCAAAAAATATAACGGATGGGTCTCTTTTATTTCCAGCCAGGCAGAATTCACTCCCAAATACATTCAGACCAGCGAAGAAAGGGTCAAATACGTGTACCGGATTAAGGTAAGAGTTGATAATTCAAGCCTGGACCTTAAGCCCGGCATGCCCGCGGACGCTTATATCACAATAGAGTAAGCAATGGTCACTATAAAAACAGAAAATCTTACCCGTAAATTCGGCGCCTTAACAGCTTTGGATAAGCTTAATCTTGAGGTGCATGAAGGAGAGATCTTTGGCCTTGTCGGGCCTGACGGAGCCGGCAAAACCACTACAATGAGGCTGCTTACCGGCATACTTGACCCTACTGAAGGAAAGGCCTGGGTGTATGATAAAAATACGGTAAAAGAAGCCGAGCCCCTGAAAGAAAATATAGCTTATATGTCGCAGCGTTTCGGCCTTTATGAAGACCTGACTGTTTTGGAAAATATTCATTTTTACGCCGATATCTATGGAGTAGCAAAAGAACACCGGGCTGAAGCAATTGAGCGGCTTTTAGGTTTTTCCGGGCTCCTGCCCTTTAAACAGCGGTTTGCGGGCAAACTTTCCGGAGGGATGAAACAGAAATTAGGCCTTGCCTGTTCTTTGATACATACCCCTAAAGTGTTATTCCTTGATGAGCCGACAAACGGCGTTGATCCGGTATCCCGCAGGGATTTCTGGAATATCCTTTACGACCTGCTTAAGGAAAAAGTCACAATATTCTGTTCTACTTGTTATCTGGATGAAGCAGAACGCTGCGGCAGGGTGGGGCTTATGCATAAGGGCAGGCTCCTGCGTTGTAATACTCCGGAAAGCATTAAAAAAGAATGCGGCACCAAGACACTGGAAGAGGCATTTATAAAGATTATCAATGAATATGAATCCCGGCAATCAGAATAATATCGCGGTCAGTGTTAATAAATTAGAAAAAAAGTTCGGCGATTTTACTGCCGTCAATAAAATAAATTTTGAAGTCAAGCAGGGAGAGATATTCGGTTTTCTCGGGCCTAATGGTGCGGGAAAATCCACTACCATAAGGATGCTCTGCGGAATAATTTCTCCTACCTCCGGATCCGGGAAGGTCGGCGGATACGATATCATCAAAGAACAGCATAAGATTAAAGAGCACATCGGATATATGTCGCAGAAATTCTCGCTTTATAACGACTTGACTGTGGAAGAGAATGTCAATTTTTACAGCGGGATATATAAAATACCGAAAAACGAGAAAAAAGAGCGGCTGCTCCAGACTCTGCGTATGGCAGGGTTAGAAGGGATGGGTGACAGGCTTACCTCTACTCTTGCCGGAGGATGGAAGCAGCGCCTGGCTTTAGGGTGCGCGCTTTTGCATAAACCGAAGATAATTTTTCTGGATGAACCTACTTCGGGAGTTGATCCGATTACCCGGGCGAATTTCTGGGGAGTAATTAAAGACCTGTCTTCAAAAGGGGTGACGGTTTTTGTGACTACTCATTATATGGATGAGGCAGAGAATTGCAACCGTATGGTGTTGATCTATCACGGGACCATCATTGCCGCAGGCACTCCTGAAGAGATGAAAACAAAAAATATGAAGAATGATGTCCTTGAGATAACCCTTCCGGTTGCCCAGGACTGGCTTTCGGGGATAAGCAAGATTAACGGCGTAAAAGAGGCGGCTTTATTCGGCGCAAATATCCATGCGGTTGTCTATGACAGCGATAAAACCATTCCCTTGATAAAGGCTTTCCTGCAGAATGCGCGTTTATCCGGTTGCAGTGTAAATAAAATCACGCCTTCCCTTGAGG
>JAKQWZ010000080.1 GCA_029561735.1 Candidatus Omnitrophota bacterium
TAAAATCTTTTCCGGAAATACAGTTCTTTTTTAAAAAATCCTTAACAAAGGTTTCATCATCATGGCTATAGAAAAACTCAGTATAGCGGTCTTCTATTTTTAAACCCGCTTTTTCCACAACATTAAGATAATAATCAATACGGTGCATAGCGTCCCTGTCCGGAGGGTCAATCTTCAAGGTCAATAAAAAACCCCTCTTTTTAGTATTATAACCGACCCTTTCGGATATTCCGGCAAGCCTGCAGATAAGGGCGCGCTTGAGCGAACGGTGAAGCAGATATACCGTATCAAAGTTCTTTTCTTTAAGTGTTTTGACAAAATTGAGCTGGCCAAGAAGCCCTTTATGCCTGTCCTTCTCATCAAAAATGATTATCTCATCCAGGTATGGATTGCCTTTTAACACAGGGTAGCACCGGCTGGGTATTACGCAGGCAATAAAACTATCCGGAAAATTACGCCGGACATTTCTTATGACCGGGGTCGAAAAAAGCACGTCTCCGAGCCAATTTACATTAAATATAAGGATCCGTTTTTTCATGTCCGGTTTTATTTCTCCTTTAAATATTTATAGAAACCGGTAGTTTCAAACCACAACACAAATAAATTTTCCGCGTTTTCGGAAATACGCAGGCGTTTAAGCAGATACAGGTCATTAGGAGAATACCTTCTCCCCGGAGAAGTAGCCACTGCCAATTCATATCCAGCGTCTATAACCATCTGCCGGATTTTCTCATTAAACCTGCCTTCAGGATAACTGAAAGCAGCCACACGCCTGCCTAATTTCGCTTCCAGTATCCTTTTAGATTCAACGATCTGCCTTTTTACTTCCGATTCAGACTTAAAGTCTATCAAAGGAGTCGCGCTTAATGTATGGCTGCCAAACGTAATAAGGCCTGACGCCTGCATCTCTTCTATCTCTTTCCAGCTTAACCTGTCTGAACGGCCGATCTCATTAATGATCACAAAAATAGTCGCCGGAAGGTTATATTTTTTCAGAACAGGAAAAGCATAAATATAATTATCCTTATAACCGTCATCCATAGTTATCACGACAGTGCGCAGCGGAATGCGTTTTTTCTCTCTGATCAGGCTTGCCGCTTCTTCCAGCCTGACTACGTTATAATTATGCTGCTTTAGAAAACGCATCTGCCTTTCAAATGTCTCGGGCTTGACAATAAGCAGGTTCATTCCCGGGATGCTCCGGGGGTTTACCGAATGATACATCATTATAGGAAGGGAATATTTATCCTGAAGGAATGCGCCTACGGATAATACTACAACGCAGATTAAAACTAAAAACCCCAGCAATCTTATTTTTCTAGACATGCCTTATATACCCTTTCTGTTTCTTCGGCTTGCCTTTGCAGGCCGAAATTATTATTAATAAAATCTGCGGCTGACCCGGACATTATTGCGGAGCTTGCCTTATCAGATAAAACCCTTATTATAGCTGCGGATAAGCCAGCAACATCTTCCGGCTCTACCAGTAAACCGCTTTTCCCGTCTTGTATCAGGCTGGGGATACCGCCTACCCTTGAGCCGATAACCGGCACGCCAAAGGCCATTGCCTCCATCAAGCTCAAGCCCAGCCCCTCATGCAGCGACGGCATAACAAAAACATCCATCACAGATAAAACCATGCGCGTATCGCTTACCGAAGATATGAATATAACCTGTTTTTCTATTCCAAGTTTGCGCGTTAATTGAATAAGCCTGCCCCGTTCTTTTCCTTCTCCTACTATAAGCAAAGTAGCTGCTGGGAATCTTTCTAACACCCGCTTCATTGCCTGTATAAGGTATTTATGGCCTTTAACATCAGAAAGCCGGGCGATGATCCCGACTACCGGCCCGCTTCCCAATCCTAAATCTTCTTTTGTCCTTCGCCCTTCGTCCTTTGTAAGAGCAGCGAATCTCTCTATATCTATGCCATTATGCACAACTTCTATTTTTTCCGCAGTTACCCCCAAGTCATTTACCAGGTGCCCTTTCACCTGAGGGCTGATCGCGATAACCTTGTCCCCCCAGCAGGGAAATAACCTGCGCGTGAATTTCATAGTAAAGAATCCGTGGCCTGTAGAAACGTGTTTAATTGCGCAAAACCGCTTTAATAATTCCCCAAGCACCTGTGTAACCCGGGTATTGGAATGCGCTATCTGTATCTTTTCACTTTTTATCACCGGGCAAAGGCAAAACAGGCTGACCAGGATTTTTGGGTTTATCTCAGCTTTGGTCTTAATGGGGATAGGAATAAATCTGATGCCTTCCTGCTTAAACTTATACAATAAATCCCCTCCGGAAGACGCCACATAAACATTATGGCCTTTTTTCTTCAGGCCCCGGGATAAATTCAGAAGATAACTGGTTATCCCGCCGGTATTCAAGTGAGTTGCTAAGTATAAGATATTCATTTTAACAGCCTATTAACCGCATCCAGCACTTCTTCCGCGCTGATCAAAGACATACATTTGGCGGTCCTGCATTTTGATTTATAGCAAGGGCTGCACTCAAGGTCCTTTTTTATAACTACGGCGTCTTTTACCCGGCTCATATGCCGTCCGGGATCAGTCGGGCCGAATAAAGCTATGACCGGAACATTTCCCGCTGCTGCCACATGCAAAGGAGCAGAATCCGCCGATATATATACGCTGCATTTTTTTATCAGGCAGGCAAGTTGATTTATAGTGGTCCTACCGCAGGCATTAATAGGCTTGGCAGTCTTACACAGGCCCATCAAAGCTGTTGCGCGCCCAATATCTGCCTGCGCCCCGGTCAAAACCACCCTTATTTCTTTACGCGACATTTCTTCGCAGAAACGGGCAATATTTTCCAGGGGCCAGTTTTTAGTCAGCCAGCGGGAACTTGCGGCAATGTTTAAACCGATCAATTTCTGGCTTGAGCTAAGCCATTCTCCCTCTAACAGCTTATCAACATAGCTATAATCTTCGTCCGACGGCCATAATTCCAGAGCCGCGCTTCTTAATTCAATCCCCAGCATGTTTAAAATGCGGAATTGATGCGTTACCGGGTCCATTAAAGGTTTTTCATCTTTAATACGGTGGTTTAAAAAGAAGGAGAGTTTCTTATTATCATAGCCGTAACGGTTAAGCGCCATGCTCAACCCGGAAAGTATGTGGCTCTTACGGTTATTTTGCAGGTCAATGACAATATCAAAATTGTGCTTCCTTAAAATACTCCCCAGCCTTAAAAGCCCTTTTACGCCTTTATCTTTATTTTTAAAATCCGCCACCAGCAGCTCATCTATATAAGGGCAGCCCATTAAGACTTCTTTGCATTCAACCGAAGTAAGCAGGGTAACCTTATAATTTACTCCGAATTTTTCTTTTATTGCCCTGATTGCGGCGCTGGAAAGAATAACATCGCCCATTGAACCGAGCTTGATTATAAGTACCTTAAAATTTTTAAGCGTTTCTTCGTATACCGAAATTGTATTCTTTGCCATCAACTCAACATTAAATTTATCTTTTACTTTTTCATAAGCGTTTTCAGCTAAAAACCGGGCAAGCTCTTTGTCCTTATATACCTTCAAAACCGCTTCTGCCATTGCCTGAGGGTCAGCAGCCGGCACCAGTATGCCGGTCTTGTCATGGTCAATAATATCCACCACTCCTCCCACCTGAGTTGCTACAACCGGCACCCCGGCTGCCTGCGCTTCAATTATAACCCTGCCAAAAGCTTCATGGGTGGTGGTAGCCAAAACCAGCAGGTCAAGATGGTTCATTACCGACGGAATATCCCTTTGCGTGCCTAAAAACTGCGTACAATGCCATAAGCCCAGCCTGCGCACCAAAACCTGAATCTGCTCTTTATAAGATTCTTTGGAGCTTGGCGCGTCTCCCACAATCCAGATTTTAAGCCGGCTCACCTGCCGGGAGACTTTAGCCATTGCCTTAATAAAATGAAGGTGCCCTTTTAAGGGAGTGATCCTGCCGACTATCCCGACATTAAATTCATCCCTTCTTTTTTTATCCGGGCTGGCATAATTAAATTTGGAAATATCTACACTGCGCGCAATTATAATGACACGCTCATACGGCACTCCCAGATCGTCAACCATATGCCTGGCGATACAATTACTCGGGCAGATAACTTTTTTTGCCCATCCCATCACATAACTAAAAAAGTGCTTACTGTAATAACCGTGCGCAGTAGTAATAAACACCTTGCCTGTTTTGCGCGCCGCCAGAAAAGCCGCCCAGGCAGGAGCGCGCGAACGGGCATGGATTATATGAATCTCTTCTTTGCGGATAATCTCAACCAGTTTCGGCACGCATTTAAGGATGGAAACTATTGATTTCTTATTCACTGGCAGCTGGTAGTGCTTTGCGCCGTGCTCTTCTATTTCTCTGGCTAATTCACCGCCGGAAGAGACTACAACCGACTTATGCCCGAGCTTAACCAGATAACGGCTTAGGTCAAGTGTGCCGGTTTCTACTCCGCCCACGTTTAATTGAGGTAAAATTTGTAAAATATTCATTTTTTTAGTAAAAATTTTAAGCTATAATAAATAACTATGGATGCCGATAAATCGCCGTTTGAGAAAAACCTGCTTAATATAATAATATTTGTTATGGCAATTTTTCTTTTAATTGCCCTTCTCTATAATGTATCTTTTATATTCAAAATCCCCGGATTTAATTCTAAAAATAACCAGCCGCAATCTTCTCCCTCCGACACCCAGTCAGCAGATAAAAGTTACGAAGAAGAATACAGAAAAATGATGGAAAAATCAAAACAGGATTATCAGGCGATGATGGATCAAAGCAAGATGCGCTGATAGGCCCGGCTCACCGTTTCCCTGTCATTCAAAATCTCTATCTGCGGTTTATGCCTGAATAAAAATTCTATCCTTTCTGCGATTCCCTGCGCCGGAACAAGGCAAATATGTTTGCGCAAAGACATGTTATTAAGGAACCGGCGGTGTTTTTTGCCTACCGAAGCATCGCATACTATAACATATTTTCCGCTTGATGAAGCCTCAGAAACCATAGAAATACTTTCCGCGGATACAACTATAATATCGCTTAAACCCAATATCCCGCCAACTGCTTCCGGAATATTCAATTCATTGGCAATGACTAAAAGTTTGCAGCGCGCATGCCCGGAAAACTCTTTTTTTAATATCGCTTCTATTGCCGCCGAAGTGCGCCTTGAGGTAGTTGCCAGAATATCCGCATCCAGGGCCTGCGCTGCCTTTTTAACTTCGCTTACCATCTGAAGCACGCCGTCTTTGTCTAAAGTAAAATTCTTGGCATCTCCCCCAACCAGCAATCCGATGATTAATTTATTCCCCTTGCCCTCTAACCTGTTATTTTTTTTCAACACCTCTGCCTGCTGCGCCAAATAATCCTTGTCTATCAAATTAAGCGCTCCGGTAATAACCGCGACATTTGGCCCGGGCGAATGGTTGTCATGCGCAGGCATAATCACCAAATCAAATTTATTTAAACCGGCAAAAGAAGGCTTTAATATGGTTATTGATTTGCTCAAATTCTCACGCGATACCATTCTGTTGACCATAGAGCTGAGCGAACCGCAGGAAATAACAAAATCAGGAGATGTTCTGTGCAGGCCTTCATAACTATCCCGGCCCAAAGATTTTTTTAAACAATCCATGCATCCCTGACAGGAATATTTTCCCGAAAATAAAGCGGCTATTGCCAGTATCGGCCTGGACAACCTGTTCTTTAGCCTGATTTCTACAGTGGATATCTTTGCCTTTATGCCTCTTTGGCCCAGCGCCCGGGCTAACAAAGCAGCTGCTGCCTGCGACTGGCGTAAATGCCCGGCCTTAGAATCATTGACGATCAATATTTCTTTCTCGTCGGTATATTTCCATACCCGGTAATTCCACATATATTCATAAGGATGCTTGCGGATATTTTTCTCATAAATCCTGACCAATTCCTGAAGGTTGTCATGGATATCTTTTTGCAGGTCTGAAGTATTTCTAACTTCAAAGGGCGGCTCAATAATAACCTTGATATGCGCGCCATTTATCCGGGCATAATATCCCGGGACAATAACCGAACCGTATTTAAGAGCTAATTTTATTGCGCCGGTTGCCATGGAGGCATTTTTTCCGAAAAACTTCACTAACTCACCTGCCCTGCCGCCCTGATCCACAGTCATGCCTACTGCTTCGTTATTTTTTAGCGCCCGGACAATATCCCTGATCTGATTGCGCCTTTGCACAAGTTTACAGCCTTTAGAGATACGCAAAGAATTTAATAAAGCGTCCATTCGCGGATGTTTCTGATCAGTGACCAAAAGATTAAAAGCAAATCCCATATCCGCCCAGATCACATTAGACAGTTCCCAGCTGCCGGCATGCATGCCTAAGAGTATGACGCCCTTGCCTTTGGCAAAAGCCTTATCCACGTTATCCCTGCCTTCAAGCGTAATATATTTATTAATATAACTGCGGTTTAACAGCGGGATAAAAAATACTTCAACTATATTCTGCCCGAAAGAACGGAAAAATTTACGGGTTGCCGTTTTAATCTGGAGCGCGGATAGCTCATTGCCCAGCGCCTTCTTAATGTTCACATAGGCCTGGCATCTGTGTTTAGGGTCAAGATAATAAAATAAATCCCCCAGCCTTCTGCCCAAGAAAAGCCCAAAGCCCAGCGGCAAAGCCCTTAAAACAGGGCCGACGGACTTAATTATTGCAAGCCCCAAGCAATCTTCTATGGAATTCTTCTTCATTATGCGTAATTTCCAGTACGACTCTCAAAAAATACACCGGCACAGCTGTTTGCGCCGGAAATATTCCTTTTAATTTTACAGCGTCTTTTTCAGTAACAATCACCGCATCCGCGCCAACAGACCCGGCAACAGACAAAATTCTTTCGGCATCTGCGGCTGTATAATCATGATGGTCATCAAATTCAATATGATCTAATATCAGAATCGACTGGCTGCTGACTAAATCCTTAAAAGACCCCGGATCAGCTATGCCGCTGGCCAGAATAACCTTTTTATTCTTAAGCTCCTCGGGGTTAACCGGCGCGTTGTTTCCCGATACCCGGACAAAACCGCAGGCTTTATGCCGGGACAACACAATAGGTATCATCAGGCTGATATTCTTAAAATCATTTTTTAGCTGCGCAGCAGCCGCGGCACTACTGCATTTGGTTATCAAAAATAAGCCCGCTCTTTTTAACGCGCTTAACGGCTCTCGAAGTATACCGCGCGGGATCATATGTAAATTTCCAAAAGGGTTATTTGCGTCAATCGCGACTATATCAAGGTCTTTATTTATTCCCCATTGCTGAAAACCGTCATCCAAAACCACGGTATCTGAGCCAAATTCCCTGATCGCGCGTTTTATCAAGGCCTTCCTGTCCGGGCCTGATAATACCGGTATATCAAGGAGTTTATCTTTGAGCATTTGCGGCTCATCACCCAATTCTATACTTGTAACTTCTAACTTGTTACTTGCTACCCTCTTATATCCTCTGCTAATAACCGCCACCCGCCTGCCTTTAGAACGCAAAAAACAGGCGATATACTCAACTGCAACAGTCTTGCCGGTGCCGCCCCAGGTAATATTGCCTACGCTAATGACCTTACAGCCAAAACTCTCTCTACTGCGCAAGGCGGATTTTGAAAGTATCCTGATGAACAAGCCATAAACAAACGATAAAACAAGCAGAATAAACCGTGCCAGGCCTGCAATGATTCCCTGCCTAGGATTACGGCTGCTTATTATATTATATATATATGATTTAATCATAGGGAAAAATAAGAACCTGCTCCGTTTATTTTGGCTGGAATATAAGCCTATAATAACACGCGGGTTAAAGCAGGGCAACAAAAATAATGGGGACGCTTCCCTTTGGGAAACGTCCCCGCCTATTGCCATTGTGATATTATTCGTTGGAAGACATACTCGGCAGGTTTCTTTCAATAAATTCCAGCAGTTTCTCCTGAACAGGCGGGCTGATATTATGGAATTCCACTCCCATGCCGGGATGGATTTGGTGCCAGACCTGTTTATCCGGCAGCCAGACAACCTTGGCCTCTAAAAGCAGTTCAACATTATGCGGGGCAAGTTTCATTTTAAGTATTACCTCATCCCCTAACTTAAATTTATTACAACCATATACATACGCACCCACTGCGCTTAAGTTAAGGATATCTACCTTCATACACGCAGGGGCCTTATCGTACTTATTCCACATCTCCACTTTCAGGTCAATAGGCAGGCGCTTAAACCTGCGGCGCAACTGCAGTTTTTTGATATCTTCAATAATCTTGTCTTCCTTAAAACTATTTATTGCCTGCTCTTCGGTGGCAAATATCTCTACTATCCTGTCTAATCCGGTGATTGAAAGGATATTACGCAAATGAGCCGGCACATTTACAAAACGCATCCTTCCTTTATTATTAACCACTTCTTTATAGGCAATAACAACAACCGATACGCCCATATAGTCAATAGCCTCAACTTCCTCAAAATTGCAGAGTATATCCACGTAGCCATCATGGACGCACTGGCCCACTGCCTCAACGAAATTCGCGGAATTAACGTCTATCTTGCCGAATAAGTCCATTATTAATACGCCGTTTTTCTGACGTGCCCGTATCTCCATTTAAATCATCCTTTTTGAAAGTTTATTTTTTCATTAATCTTTTCTGCTCTTCAAGGGCCTCTTCCAATCCCTGATTATTCAAGAAACCAAGCTCTTTGAGTATCTCGCCTAAAATCACTCCCCGCCTCCAATGCAGTTTCAGCGCATCATCAAGCTGCTGCGCAGATATATAATTTTTTTCCATAAGTATCTGGCCCAAAGGCTTATAATCAGCCGGGCAATATACTTTTCTGTACAGCTCAGGATTTAACACGGCATCCGGCAGGCAAGACCTCCTGTCAGCCATAAACTTGCTTCCCGGGATGCCTTTTAAGTAGGATTTTATTTCCGCCAAACGCTCGTTTATCTCCACTACATTATTCAACTGCGAATCCTCATTTTTATTAACCAGGGCCACTGATATACTCATCAGGGGCAGCTTGCGGATCTTACGCGTCCTGTCTTTAGCCACAATAAAGCCCTGGTCGCGGTCCTTCTGGGAATAATGAAACGGCATTATCCGGTCAAATGTCGGGATTAAATTATTGCATATCTGCTTATATTTATCTGTTGAGGTTATAAAAATAAAGTCGTCTCCGCCGATATGGCCGATAAAATCTTCGCTGTTTCCGTATTTATGTACAGTTGAATAAAGCATATACGCAGTCTGCATGATAACCCTGTCGCCTTTGACATAACCATAAACATCATTAAAGTATTTGAAGTAGTCAATATCCATATAGCCCAGGGCAAAAGGATTACTGCGATTTATCCTTTCTTTGACCACCTCTTCAATTATCCTTCCGCCGGGAAGCCCGGTAAGCGGGCTGGAATACAGGCTATATTGCGACCGCTTTATCGCCATCTCTATGCGCATACGCAGATCCAGCGGGTCAGGGGGCTTAATCAGGTAATCATCAACCCCTTGTTTGATATTCAAAAGCTGCTCGCGCAGCTGCCGCTTGTTGATAAGCGCGATCATCGGAATAGAAGAAGTGATAAAATCGTTTTTCAGGAGTTTACAGATATCCAAATCGGCTTTAATAGTTGAGTGTATATCAACCACGATCGCTTCAGGCGCTATTTTTTTAATCAGAGTGATATCTTCCACCGGATGGTCCTGCAGGAATACTTCATATCCCCAGCCGTCAAAACAAAAACCTAACACCTCTTTTAACTTTGCGTCACTGGAAATAATCAGTATTTTCTTTACCCGGTTCATTTAGTTTTTTTAGATTTTTTATTTGCGCAAGTGCTTTTGCAGCCCGGATGCACGCCAGTCCAGCAATAAAGGCATAATTTCTCTTTTTCCAGGCCGATAGCTTCTATCATGTCCTCTACGGTTTGAAAGCGCAGAGTCGTCACTTCCAGGTCGCGGGCGATCCAATCAACCATCTGTTTATGTTTTTTGGAGTTACTGTCAACATATTCCGAAACATCCTCTATATCCCTACCCTCAAGGCTGCGTATGGCTTTGCGCGCTGCCAATTCATTAGCGGTGCGCGTTGAAAGATTAAATTTGCAGGGAAACATAAGCGGCGGGCATGCCGGGCGGATATGCACTTCTTTGGCCCCGCTATCCCATAACTTTTTTACCGTAAAATTCTTCAACTGCGTGCCGCGCACAATAGAGTCTTCGCAGACAACAATGCGGTTGCCCTGAATAATCTCTTTGTTGGGAATAAGTTTCATCTTAGCCACTAGATCGCGCGTGGTCTGCGATGGGGGCGTGTAGCTCCTGCCGTAACCGGGAGTGTATTTTACAAGTGGGCGGCGAAAAGGCTTTTTGGATTCCATAGCATAACCTAATGCATGGCCGATACCGGAATCCGGGACACCGGAAACCACATCCACCTTGATATCTTTATCTCGACGGGCCAGAAACCTGCCGCAGCGCTCCCTGACCATCTCGGTATTTATCCCCTCGTAAGTTGAAGCCGGAAATCCGGTATAGATCCATAGAAATGTACAGATCTGTTTTGCAGCTCTTCCCTTGGCCTTGGAGGCAATGCCTTTTTCAGTAATCAAGACTATCTCTGCCGGTTCAAGAGATTTGGCTATTTCAAAGTCTATATTGGGAAAGGCACTGGATTCTGTAGTAACTGCCCATGCATCTTTGCCTTTTCCTATAACTAAAGGAGTATAACCTAATCTATCCCTTGCGGCATAGATGCCGTCTTTATTTAAAAGCAGCAATGAACACGAACCGTGAATTTTAGCAAATACTTTTTCAATGCCATCAACAATATCCGAACCGTCGCAGATAATCTTAGCCACCAGCTCCGTTTCATTGATGGCGCCGTTACTGACTTCGCTGAATGACGCGCCTTTTTGTAAAAGCTCTTTGGAAAGTTCAGCAGTATTTTCTATAAAACCATTGGTGACTATGCAAAAAGGGCCGAATTTGGACTGCAGGTATATAGGCTGCTCTTCCAAAGCGCTGATTACCCCTATGCCTTTATTGCCTTTCATACGCAGGTAATCCGAGAAAAACTTGGATTTAAACTGGTTTTGGGCAATGCTATGTATCTGTCGGGTAAAATCATCGCCTAACACCGCCAGCCCGGCAAATTCAGTGCCTAAATGAGAATGATAATCTGTTCCGTAAAAAAGTGTTTCCGCGCAATTATTCTTTGAAACTACGCCAAATATGCCGCTCATGAAGCTCCTTTCTCACTCCCTTGTGATTTCTATGATTTTATACTTCAATACTCCGGCCGGGACATTTATTTCAGCGATATCCCCTACCTTATGATTTAAAAGCCCTTTGCCGACCGGCGAAGTTACGGATATTCTGTTACTTTCATAATCTGCCTCATCCTCGGAAACCAGGGTATATTCCATAATCTCTCCGGAATCTGTGTCTTCAATCTTTACGCTTGCCCCAAGCAAGACCTCATCCGAAGGGATATCCTCATCGTCAAGTATCCTGCAGCTGGCTAATTTCTGCTCAAGTTCGTGGATACGCTTTTCATTCATCCCCTGCGCGTCTTTAGCTGCGTCGTACTCGGCGTTTTCGCTAATGTCGCCGTGAGCCCTGGCATCGCCGATTGCCTTGGATAATTCCCTGCGCTTTGTAGTGCGCAGATATTCCAGCTCTTCAACAAGCTTCTGATGGCCTTTTTTAGTCAGGTATTTTTGTTCCATATTTTAATTATACCACAAATCCCCTTTCCGGGCGCCAGTAAACGCATTTTACTTTAGCGTTCTCGGTGATTTTTACTTCTGCGCTTTTTCCTTTAGTTATAATACCGTGCCAGATGCCTTTTTTAAGGATCACCGGCTTATCTAACAAAAAACTCTCAACCTTACGCGCATTTTTCTGCCCGGCGACATAAAGAACAGCTTTCCCTTTTATTGGCTCAAAACTTTCAAATGTCCCCGGATGCTGTTCCAGCCTGTCAATTAACTTGTCCCTGACCACCAGATAAGCTATGCGCCAACCCGGGGCTTTTGCGTCCTGCAAAACTATGCGAAAAAGGTTTTTCCTCTTACTTTTCTTTGACAACCCGGGATATTCTATTATCTTGCCGAATCTTTTAAAATTAGCCGGTGTTATATTTTTATATTTATAAGACATTTTTTATATACTGGATGTTCCTGTGCGTTGCGCCGCGGTTCGAGATCACCAGAGCCTGTGCGCGCCTGCCTAATTCTTGCGCGCTTTCAGGATTATCCAAAAGAAAAGATAATTTCTCTTTTAATTCGCTTTCATTATGCACCATTAAGGCGCAATTGTTTTCCATAAACTGTGATGTAATATCGCGGAAATTAAACATATGCGGTCCGAATATTACGGGCTTGCCCAATGCGGCAGGCTCAATAATATTATGCCCGCCTTTTTTTATCATGGTTCCGCCCATAAATACAATATCCGCAATGGCGTAAAAAGAAACCAGTTTGCCGATCGTATCCAGAATAAACACAGCCGGAGACTGCACTTTTTCTCCTTTCATTCCGGATATGAGTTGAGAATCAAATCCGCATTGCCTGACAATACCGGCAGCTTCTTTAGCGCGTTCAGGTCTGCGCGGGGCAATCAACAAACGCAATTCAGGATGGGTTTTACGCAGTTCCTTATAAATACGCAAGATTATTTCCTCTTCCCCGGGATGAGTTGAGCCGGCAACTAATAATTCTTCGTCATCATCTAACCTTAATACGGAATCGCTAAAACTTGCAAATGCGGTTTTAAGGTCAAACTTCATATTGCCGGTGACCCGTATCTTTTCTCTGTCCGCGCCGATTGACTCCAGCCGGAGCGCATCGTGCCTGCTCTGGCAGCAAAATAGATTTATTTTATTCAGCAAAGGCTTAAAAATAAACTTAAAAGCCTTGTAACCGCCTAACGAAGAATCAGAAATCCGGCAATTCACTACAACTATGGGGATCTTTCTGCTAAAAAGGCAGCGGATAAGATTCGGCCAAATCTCGGTTTCAACAATGATAAAAATTTTAGGATTAATCCTGCGGATGACCTTATTGACAATGAAGCTTAAATCAAAAGGCAGGAACGTAACGAAGTCCTGCGCTTTGGCAAAACTTTTAGCGATATTGTTTCCCGTAGGGGTAACAGTAGAGATGACAAAACGCAAAGCCGGGAATTCCCGGCGTAATTCTGCCACCAGCTCATTGATCGACATAGCTTCTCCGACGCTGACCGCATGCACCCATATCGGCCTGCCTAGATCAAGGCCTTTTGGCAGTTTGCCTAAGCGCGCGTTAAAACCGGAATGGAATTTGCCTTTTAATAAATAAACAGGCAGGTAGATTATGCAGACAATCAAAAATAACAAATCATAGATTATAAACATTTACGCCCTCGGATGCGCTTTATCGTACACATTCTTCAGTCTCTCGGTACTTAAATGCGTATATATCTGGGTTGTTGACAGATTCGCATGCCCCAAGAGCTCCTGCACTGTGCGCAGGTCTGCCCCCCGGTTTAAAAGATGCGTGGCAAAAGAATGCCTGAAGGTATGAGGCGACACACCGTGCTTAACGCTGGCAGCTTTAATATATTTACCAACGATATTTCTTATGCCGCGGTCGGTTATGCGCCTGCCGTTTTTATTTAGAAAAATCGCATCGGTCTGCTTATTTCTTTTATCAATATAATTTCTAATCGCGCGCATCGCAGTATCGCCAATAGGCACCATACGTTCTTTCTTGCCTTTTCCTTTTACTTTAACTGTGCCGGAAATAAAATCTATATCCTGCAGGCTCAAAGCCGCTACTTCAGATATACGCGCGCCGGTAGAGTAAAATGTCTCCAAAATTGCCCTATCCCGCAGGCCGCTTAGATCAATTCCTGCGGCAATTTCAATGACTTTCTTAACTTCATCCTCAGTCATAAACTGCGGCAGATGCTTGTCAAGCTTGGGGCTGCTTAAAACCAGTATGGGATTGTTCTTTAAAAATCCTTCCCGGTTTAGAAATCTAAAAAAACTTCTCAAAGCCGACAAATGCCTTCCTAAGGTCCGGGCGTTAAAATTCTTTTCCTTTAACGTCGCCAGATACTTACGCAGCAGCAAATAATCTACTTTTTCTAATTCGGTTTTATCCAAAAATGTTTTAAAATTATTCAGGTCTAATTTATAATTTAAGACAGTATGTTTAGAGTAATTCTTCTCAATATCCATATATCTGAGGAATTTATCTATATATCTGTCTATCATAGTTATCCACAATGTAGGGGACGTTTAAACGCCCCCTACTGTTATTCAGGCAAGGTCCTTGAAGTAAACGTGCACTTGGGATAATTGGAGCATCCGTAGAAAAATCCGCGCTTAGAACGGCGCTCAACCAGCTCTCCGCCGCAACCTTCCTGCGGGCATTTAACCCCGCTGGTTATAGATTTGGCGAACTTACAAACAGGGTAATCCGAACAGCTTAAGAATTTTCCCTTGCGGCCCCATTTTATGACCATAGGCTTGTTGCATTTCTCACAGATCTGGTCGGTAGTAACGACTTCTTTTTTAATGTTTGCCTGGGCATAATCAAGGCTCTCTTTAAACGGAGCGTAAAAATCCGTAAGGACTTTATTCCTTTCCAGATTCCCTTCTTCTATCTCGTCAAGCTCTTCTTCCATTAGCGCGGTAAATTTAATATCCATAATTTTGGGGAAATATTCCACCAGCATATCAGAGACCGTCATACCCAGCTCAGTTGCGCTAAAATACCCCTTTATCCTGCGCACATAATTGCGCATGATCAGCGTCTGCAAAATCGGCGCATAAGTTGAAGGCCTCCCGATGCCGGCTTCTTCCAGCGCCTTGACCAGCGAGCTATCTGAGAACCTTGGCGGCGGCTTGGTAAAATGCTGAGAAGGCAAGAGTTTTTCTAAGCCCAGAATATCCCCCTCGTTAAGAATAGGAAGCATTTTTTCTTTTTGCTCTTTTTCTTTTGCCTCTATGTCTTCTTCCTCGGCATTAATATCGCTGTAGGCGCGGGTAAATCCGTCAAACACCACCCGCGTTCCGGAAGCGTTAAATTTATACTTATCCGCGGTTATTGTCACTGAGGTAACTTCGTTTTTGGCCGGGGTCATCTGGCTGGCCATAAAACGGTTATAGATCAAACAATAAAGTTTGTATTGCTCCGGAGTAAGATGGTCTTTCAGGCCTTCGGGAGATTTGGAAATAAACGTCGGCCGGATCGCCTCATGGGCTTCCTGCGCGTGTTTCTTGACTTTATAGACATTCGGCTCATCAGGCAGATACTCTTTGCCGAACTCCTTGGAAATAAAACTTCTCACTTCTTTTATTGCTTCAGGGGCCACGCGCGGCGAATCCGTACGCATATAAGTGATCAAGCCTATCTGCCCTGCGCCTCCGATATCAATACCTTCATAAAGCTGCTGCGCGATCATCATGGTCTTGGCAGCATTAAACCTTAGCTTATTAAATGCCTCCTGCTGCATTGTGCTGGTAATAAACGGGGCAGACGGATAACGGTTTTTTTGGGATTTTTTAACTTCAGAGACTTTAAATTGTTTTTTTGAAATATCCGCAACCAGATTATCCGCATCCGCCTTAGATTTGATATCTGCATCTTTATCCGCGATCTTATTTAATTTTGCGGTAAATATTGAATCGCCTTTTTTTAATTCGGCTTCAATGTCCCAATACTCCTTAGGGATAAAATTGGTTATCTGCCTTTCGCGTTCCACTATCAGGCGCAAGGCAACTGACTGCACACGCCCTGCGCTTAACCCCCGGGCGATCTTTTTCCAAAGCAACGGGCTTAGAAAATAGCCGACTAGGCGGTCAAGTATCCTGCGCCCGGCTTGAGCTTCAATCATCTTCATGTCAAATTCACGCGGATGCTTAAAGGCGTTTTCTACTGCGGCAGGGGTTATTTCGTGAAATTCCACCCTGACCACTTTTTTCCCTTTAAATGCAGTGTCTTTTATCTGCCAGCCAATAGCTTCTCCCTCGCGGTCAGGGTCAGTGGCAACATAGATGGTCTTTTTTTCCTTAGATTCTTTTTTCAGGTCAGTAAGGACTTTTTTCCTACCGGCTAAAACCACATAAGACGGCTTAAACCCGTCTTCAACATCCACGCCGAGCTTTTTTGCCGGCAGGTCAATGATGTGGCCCATAGTGGAAAGCACTGTGAATTTATCGCCGAGGATCTTACCGATTGTTTTGGCTTTAGTGGGTGATTCGACTATGACAAGGTCTTTAGCTGGCATTTGTACTCCTTACAAATATTTTTCCCGGAAGCTGACGGATTTGTTTCTTTAGCCGCATCTCTAAAAGCAATTCAGACAAACAGGGAATACTCAAGTTTGACTTTTCAGCCAACTCATCTATTGTAACCGGGTCAGCTGTGATCAATCCATACAGTATAGATTCTTTGCTACAAATATCTTCTTTCATTGGGATTTGAGTATCAAGAACAATCTCCGGACCCATTCCGAATTCCTCTAATATATCTTCAGCGCAAGTGACTAATCTCGCTCCCTGTTTAATAAGTTCATTGGTGCCATAGGCGGACATTGTATCAACTTTTCCCGGTAAAGCAAATACTTCTCTTCCCTGCTCAAGGGCAAAATCCGCGGTAATTATCGCGCCGCTGTTTCTGGAAGCCTCAACTACCAGCGTACCGAGGCTTAGGCCGCTGATAATGCGGTTACGCCGGGGAAAATTTTCTTTTTTTGGCGGCATATCCACGCTGAATTCAGAAATAACTGCTCCGTGCCGGGATATCTCTTCGGCCAACTCCTTATTTTCTTCGGGATAAATGTAATTAAACCCCGAGCCGATTATGGCAATAGTCCTGCCGCCTGCTTTTAGCGCGCCATTGTGCGCCGCAGTATCAATTCCGCGGGCCATTCCCGAGACAATCGTTAAACCCTGAACAGATAATTCCCCGCCGAACTTCTGGGCCAAATTCAAACCGTAATATGACGCCCTGCGGCTGCCCACAATTGCTACGGCCATTCTATCCATCTCTTCCAATTTACCTTTGACATAAAGCAAGATCGGCGCCCCGGGAATATTTTTTAGATTTACCGGGTAGCGCGCATCGTCAATGCTGATAAGATCCAGTCCTAATTTCCTGCATGCCTTAAATTCTCTGTCTATCTCATCTTTGCCTAAAGTGTGGATCCTGTACGCAATGTATTCCCCGATTCCCTGTACAGAAAATAATTTATCCAGAGGAGCATTGATGATCTTTTCCGGGCAACTAAAAGATTCAAGCAAGGCATCTAACCTCGCACTGCCTATATCGCCGATTTTATTCAAACCAACTAAAGCTTCCAGGCTAGTCATTTTTTCTTAAAAACAATTTTTTCAATTTTTCCAACGACTTGCTTAATGGAAAGTTTTGATGTGTCAATGGCCCTGTCCGCGCAGGCGTAATAAGGAGCCCTTAGTTTCAACAAATGCGCTACCTGCTTTTTCGGATTCGGCACGTTTAACAGCGGGCGAAGAGAATTTCCAGCTGCCCTTTTTAAGATGACTTCCGGTTTAGCACTCAAACATATCATTTTACCGGTATCTTTCATCAGCCTGATATTTTCCTTATCAACTACAATACCGCCGCCGCATCCGACCACGAATTTTTTCTCCCTGGCCAGGGTTTTGAGCGCGCATTTCTCAGCTTTACGGAAATACGGCTCGCCTTTCTTAGAAAAAATATCCCGGATCGGCATCTTTTCGTTAAACTCAATCAGCTCATCCAAATCAATAAACTTCCAGCCGAGCTTCTTAGCCAGCTCTTTACCTGTGGAAGTCTTGCCGGTAGCCATGAATCCGACTAGATATATATTCATAAATGTTATTTTCGGAGACGGTTATCGAGACTTCGCAGGGGACGGTTCTCGCGATAGTAAATAGCGTTTCTTGAGAACCGTCCCTTAGACATCTCCGGAGAACCGTCTCCGCTAACTATTCTTACTCTTGATACGCCGCTAAAACTAACTGCTGCAGCTCTTGCTTTGTTTCAGGGGTCAGAGGATAAACTGTATCGTACCACTTCCCGTCTTTGCCCTGATGCCTGGGCATCCCTAAAAACAGGCCGTTTTTACCGCTGACAATACGCAAACCCTTGACCACTATGCCGCATAAAGATATATCCACAAAGGCTTTTAATTTTGAATCACCGTCGACTTTGTGGATACGGCTTACTTCAACTGCTTGGTCTTTTTCCATTATTATCACCTCCTTTAGTCTAACAGACGCAGGAGGTGATATTTTCTAACTGATTCTTTTTAGATAAATTTTAACTGCTTCCTTGATATCAGAAAGCGAATCCGAGCCGAATTTCTCTAATAGCGCTTGCGCCAGCACAAAAGCCGCTGCTGCCTCGGCCACCACGCCCGCAGCTTCAACTACGCAAATATCCGAGCGTTCAGTGGCTGCTTTAGAAATCTTGCGAGTCGAGACATTCACTGAATCCAGCGGATTCATCAGCGTGGAGATCGGCTTCATACAGGCGCGCAAAATAATATCTTCGCCGTTAGATATGCCGCCTTCAATGCCGCCGCAATTATTGGTCTTATGAAAATAGCCCTTCTGTTTAGAATAATATATCGGATCATGCACTTCTGAGCCGAATTTATCCCCGTACCTAAAACCCAAGCCTATTTCAAAGGATTTGATGCCCGGAATAGACATAATTGCCGCAGCCAGCCTGGAATCCAACCTGGAATCAGGCTGGACATAACTACCCAACCCCACAGGCACGCCTTTTGCCTGAACTTCAAAGATCCCGCCGACAGTATCATTAAGAGTCCTGGCTTCGATTATTTTATTTTTAATCTCTGTTTCATCCATTTCCCCGCCTACTGAAACCATGCGGCTAGAAATTTTTATTTTCAACTCATTAAGCAGCTGTTTGCAAACCGCGCCCACTGCCACAGTTGAAGCAGTGCTGCGCGCTGAAGCCCGCTCTAAAACTTCCCTAATATCGCTAAAACCGTATTTCAAAAACCCTGCCAAATCCGCATGCCCCGGACGAGGCGACATAACTTTATGCAGTTTTTCTATGCTCCAATCTTTATTCTCAACCAGAAGGGTTATCGGACTGCCTAATGTACGGTTGTTTTTCAAACCGGATAAAATCTTGGCCTTATCGTGCTCTATCTTCATGCGCGCGCCGCGGCCAAATCCGGACTGCCTGCGTTTTAACTCATGATTAATAAATCCCTCATCTACTTTCAATCCCGCAGGCATTCCATCCAGTATGGAAACAAGCGCTCTTCCGTGAGATTCCCCTGCAGTCAAATGTCTTAACATTTTGGTTTCCTCCGCTTTTAATTTATCGAAAACTGACCTAATCCCTTACCTAAATATAATAGTAGCAAAAAAAGCCGCTTTACGCCACTAAAAACAATAAAGGCGGCTCTGCATTTACTTTCAGAACCGCCTTGAGCCATATAAACCTAAATTTCTAGCTTATTACGCTTTCCCTAAAGCCTAGAAATTCAACGAATGCTAGATATATCTATTTCCACAGCCCGCGTTTATTTTCCCGCGCCTCTTGATAAAGCTGGCGGAATTGATCCGCGTATTTAACGTTTGGCGGAATGGTCATTAAGGAAGCATATCCCTGCCTGACTATTTCGGCATTGACGAACATGCCGTTGCTTTTTAAAAAGACATAAGCCAGCAATCTGTTGTATTTATCATATTTCTCCACATCAAATTCTAACCCGACGCGCTTACCTTCAACAAGGCTGCGGGTAAATTCATACGCCTTTTGCCCCATCTGTTTTATAGCGCCTGCGTCTTCTCCGGATCGCTTGCTGTCGCGGGATAATTTTGCCGATTCATGGATCTCCGGAGTATCAATGCCGATCAATCTGACTCTTAATCCGTTTTCCAATAACAATGTATCTCCGTCAACTACCCGCTTGACCATAATATTGGCGTAATCATAAGACTCGCCCATAGGTATGCTGAATTTAGCTTGTTCGGAAGGAGCGAAAATATTCTTCAGATCATTTGCATGCAGGCATGAAAATATCAGGCCGATTAAAGCAATAGATAAAACAATGGTTTTCTTATTCATATCTCTCTCCTGTTAGTTAAAGCTGCCGCGCGATCATCTCCGCCATAACAATTATATCTTCAATACAGAATATCTTGCCGATACTTTTATCAAATAAGATATTGGCCTCTGCGCCAAATTCCTCATCTGCCTTCCAAAACACCACCAGCGCAGGCACGCCGCCAAAAACATCAATGATTAATCCGATGTCCCCTTTGTCGGATTTCTTGGCCTTGAATTTCTCCCCTGCCTGAATAAGGCCTTCGGGAATTTTGCCGTATTTTCTGATTACCGGCTCCACCACCCTTTTTCTAAAAGCCGGCTCATATCCTTCTACGCCGGATAATTCTTTAAAATCCATCCATTCATTTTCTAACGGCGGAAGGCTTTTTAATTTAGCCAGCTGATAATGCAGCATCAGGATCAGCGCATAATCTTTTGCCGGAATATTGCAGGACATGGAAATTGCCCTGCGCGCAGAAATATCAAAGCTGTATTCATCCGCCAGAAATCTTACATTAAAATGATCCGGCGGATTAAATGCCAACAGCTCTTCCCAGGCTTTATTTACCGCGGCCTCATAACTCATTCCCTACATTTTACCCTTTTTGATAGAATAATCAACAAATTTAGACTATAATACCTGCATGGTTTACGATAAATTCCAACAGGAAGCAATTGATTTTATTAACCAGGGGTTTTCAGTGCTGGTTTCCGCTCCTACCGGAGCAGGAAAAACTGCCATTGCTGAACATGTCATTGAAAACGCCATCAATACCCACGGCGGCGTAATTTATACCGCTCCGATCAAGGCTCTTTCTAACCAGAAATTCCGTGATTTCCAAGGCCAGTTCAAAGAAAATATCGGAATACTCACCGGCGATGTATCTTTAAATGCTTCAGCACCTGTTTTAATCATGACCACTGAAATTTTCCGCAATAAGATCCTGGATGAGCCGGAGTCTCTAAAAAAATATAACTGGGTTATCTTTGACGAAGTACATTACATTGACAATCCCGAGCGCGGCACGGTCTGGGAAGAATCACTCATCTTTATGCCGCACCACATCAATATTCTGGCGCTTTCTGCGACTATTCCTAATATAAAGCAATTCGCCTCCTGGATTGAATCCGTGCATTCCAAGCCGGTAAAAGTAGTCATTGAAGACAGGCGGCCGGTGCCTTTGCATTTTTTCTACCAGTGCCACAATGAAATATACGACAATATCCACCGTATCAGAAACACCCGACAGTTCAAGCCCAACAAACTCCACTCGCTGATAAACTATATCCGCGACAAAGACGGGTTGCCGGCGATTTATTTTGTTTTCGGCAGGAGGCGCGCCGAAGATTTGGCATTTGAATTACTAGGATACAATTTCCTCACCTCAAGTGAAAAAGAACAGATCACTACTCTTTTTAATGACCTCTGCATCCGCTTTGACTTAAAACATGAACGCTCGGCGCAAACCATGTTCCCACTAATCCAGCGAGGCATAGCTTATCACCATGCTGGAATGCTGCCTACTTTAAAAGAAGTAATTGAACGCCTTTTTACCAGCCGTTTGTTAAAAGTGATATTTACCACCGAAACATTTGCTTTGGGGATTAACATGCCCAGCCGCTCTGTAGCTTTTGATGAGCTGCGTAAATTCTACGGCCGCTACATCAGGAATCTTAAAACACGCGATTTTTACCAGATGGCAGGACGTGCCGGCAGGCGTAGTATAGACAGCGAAGGCTTTGTTTATTGCCGGGTGAATTTACGCAGGATAGGATTAGAGGATGTGAAAAAAATAATCCTTTCGCCTCCTGAAGAAGTGCGCAGCCAGCTGAATTCTTCCTATGCCACCATATTGAACCTTTACGAAAGATACCGTAACGAAATATTCAAAGTCTACCCTTATTCTTTTCATTATTTTCAGTCACATAAGAACGAGCAGCGTGAAGCCTTGCGCCTGATCGAAGCCAAATTAAACCTACTTAAAGAAATGGATTACATCAATGGCAACGAGCTGACTGAAAAGGGCCAATTTGCTAAAACAGTTTACGGATATGAATTATTATTGTCGGAATTATACAGCCAGGGCATCCTGGAACAGTTAGATGAATTCGGATTAGGTATTGTTGCGGCTGCTGCCGTCTTTGAACCGCGAAAAAATCAGCTGCATCCGCATTTAAACCGTAACACCGCTAAATTAAAACATATTGCCGACCAAATTTACAAAAGTATCGAGGCAAAAGAACGCAAATTCCGTATTTACCCGTTCAGTAAGCCTTTACATTTTAATCTCAGCATCGCGGTAGAAGGCTGGCTGCGAGGCACGCGTTTTGACAAGATCCTGCAGATGACTGATACCGACGAAGGTGAGGTAGTCAGGTATTTCAGGATGAGTGTTCAGATTTTACGCGAAATAAGCGAGGCAAAGGTCGCCTCGCTTACCTTAAAAGAAAGGATTAAAGAAACCATCCGCGTTTTAAACCGCGACATCATTGACGCGGAGAAACAGCTGCGTGAAGGTTAAAAATTCACCGGCATCCCCGCATACAGCCGCAAAACCTCCAGGAAACTCAAATGCCTTCTATGATGCCTTCTCATTCTTTTATGTATCTTGCGATGTAGGCGCCTCATTTTACACCTCCTTCTTTCTACAGCCGTGGCTGGTGGGCTGATTTCTTTTACCGACTCGCTGCGCTCGTCGGTATTGTTCGCACTAATGACTTACTCGCGCTTCGCGCTCGTAAGTCATGTGCTCACAAAAAAACCCTGAGGGAAACCCTCAAGGTTCTTCCCCTTTGGTAACGCAGCCATCCGCATTTTGCGGACCTGTCGCTTTGCGCCCCCGGGTTACCCCGGGTTTGCCTTTTTCAACGGGCTACTCAACTACCCAATATTCAATCTAATTAGAAGTATACCATAAATTCAGGTATTTTCAAGGCAGGGACGGTTCTCGATTTACCCTAGGGACGGTTCTCAAACTCCTCACAAAAGTGTCCCTGCGTATCTTTTTTTGATATAGTCCTGCAGGATCTTCTTGTGGTCAAAAGCGAAATCCATACCTTCAACATCTTCTAAATGAACAACCTTTAGATCAGCCGCATCATCTCCTGCCTTTGGCTTTCCTTTTGCCTTAGCAGTAAAAACAGTGCAGATAGTATGAAAACGCGGATCGCGAGACGGATCAGAATAGGTGTGAAATTGTTTTAACTCCAACAGATCAAGCCCAGTCTCTTCTTTCATTTCCCTGCGCACAGCCTCTTCCAGGCTTTCACCGTAATCCACAAAACCTCCGGGTAAAGCCCAGCCAAAAGGCGGGTTGCTGCGCTTGATCACTACCACTCCCCCATCAATATCAATAATGGCGTCGGTTGTGGTAAACGGCCCGTTCTGCAATTTATGCGTCACATAATCAAGATAGCCGATAACACCCTTGTTAAATACTTCAAACGCCTCTTTGTCAAAAAGACAGAAAATAATTTCTTTTAACCCTGACTTCTCATATTTTACATGGCGCAAGACTTCTTGAGCCATAATTTTGGCGCTGGCCAAAAGCGGAAATCCTCCGGTACCGCAGCCAAGCGCAGGAAATGCAATAGACTCAACTTTCAGCTCTTCGGCGAGGGCTAAAGCGCTTCTGGCAGAATCCCTTATTTTTGTTTCATCGGTTTTGAAATCCAGGCCCATAGTCGCGGCATGGATTACGTATTTTGCCGGCAATTCCCCTGCATTGGTGAATACCGCCTTACCTATATCTATAGGCCCTTTCTTTACGGCTTCATCTTCAATAGCCTGTCCGCCTCTTTTTTTTATCGCGCCGGCAACCCCTCCGCCCATGACCAATTTATTATTTGCAGCATTGACTATAGCTGCGACATTCAAAGTAGTCAAATCAGCGCGGATTATTTTAATCTCTGTATCTTTTATTTTCATGAATTAATACGGATACTACTTATGATTCTGATAAATTCCGTCATAACCTTTACCTGTATGTTTTACGCGCACAAAGATTAGCTGAATAACCCGGGCGTTCTGTTTTATCTTTATGCCAAAGGGATTATTGACTATCAAAATAAATTCGCTTTTACCTTTAAAGCCGGCATCCCAAACCGCATTCTGGGTAAAACCGCCTATGCGCAATAACGTGCTGCGCGGATAAGCCAAAGCGATTAAATCACAAGGAATATTGACTATTTCATTGGTCTTGACTTTATACGCCCCCGGTTTAAGGTCCCACCACCCGAACTTATCGTCTGTGTTTTTCTTTTTAGGCAGAACCTCTTTTCCGGCGGGAACAACTCTCTCCTTATTTGAAAAATCCATTGCCCCTGCCTCATTAAATTCAAATACCGAGGCAACAGTCAAGTCAAAACCATTCGGCGTAATCTGCGTATCCAGATCAATATAATTCTCCAGTAATTTTTCTTTTCTAATCAAATCCAGAATATCCTGATTATTCAATACGTCGGTAAAATCTTTCATATTAATTTTTTCGCCTGTTTTAAGGCCTCGGCTTTTGTATGCAGTTTGCCGATTGCCTGCAGTTCTTCAATTTTCCTTAAAATTTTGCCGATCAAAGCCGAAGGCTCTAAGCCGAATTCTTTGATCAAGTCGTCGCCGGTCAATAGCCGCACGGGTTTTTCCTCTTTTTTCTTCTCCAATAATTCTTTAATTAATGCCGCCACCACTTTTTCATGCTGAAGGGCATCTTTACGCCGGGTCAACGGCCCTTTGGTTGAGCGCTGATCAGCCAGAGAAAATAAAAGCGTGCTTAATGACTCCTCGGCTGCATCACGAAAATACCTGAATTTTGCCCTTTCAGTAGGCTTTAATGTATCCCCTAAATAACCCGGGCGCAGGTGCCAATACACTATTTTTTCAAGGCACGACTGATCGTCGTTAGAAAGTTTTAACCGTTTGGCTATGCCTCTAGCCATATCCCGTCCGATTCTTTCGTGGCCGTGAAAAATTAATTTTCCCTCTATTCTGCGCATCGCCTTAGGCTTGCCTACATCGTGCAAAATAGCGGCAAATTTCATCAGACCGAAGCGCTTCCGGGGAGAAGAAATAACCTGATCCAAATAAGTTTTGATATCAGGATTTTTCTGCGCGGAATCAATAACGCCTTCCATTTGTTTTAAAGACTCTAAAGTGTGCTTCCAGATATCCAGATGGTGATACGGGCCCTGATATTTTCCGCGCATAGGCTCAATTTCCGGCAGGAATAAAGACAAAATCCTGAATCTATCCAGCTCAACAATATATTTATGGGCATTCGGGCTTTCAAATATTTTAAACAGCTCATCACGCACCCTTTCCAAAGAAACGCCAAGCAGCTTTTTCTTTTCTTTTTTTATCAATGCGAACGTCTTGGCTTCTATCTTAAAAGAAAAAATCGCAGCCAGGCTAAAAGCGCGTAAGATCCTTAAGGGGTCCTCGGCAAAAGCGCCATTATGGGCTATTCTTATTGTCTTTGACTTGATATCTTTGGCTGCGCCGTATAAATCAATAATATGTTTTTGAATATCCCGGCTCACAACCGCATCTTTTAAATCCAATGCCAGCGTGTTTATTGTAAAATCTCGGTGCAAAAGGTCAAGCTTTAACGTCTTGCCCCGGAAATCCGAGAAATCAAAAGTGTAAATCCGGTTCTCAAGTTTTTTTACCAGCCGGCAGCAGCCGTGCTCTTTATCCAAAACAACGAAACCGGCTCCGAGTTTACGCGAAAGCTCTCTCCCGAATTTTACAGCGCCCTTAGAGATACAAAAATCAATATCCGGATTCTCTTTTTGCCTGTTTAAAAAGAGATCCCTAAGGTAACCGCCGACTATATAAACAGCCTTCTTCTTCAGCAGGCAAAATTCATATATCTCGGATAAAAACGGCAAATCATCATTTGGTATTTTCATAATCAGAGGAGATTATATATCGTGGACCTTGGCGGAGAGGTTTTCCGTATCCAGAATAGCTACGGTTGATTTACCGGACAACCAACCGCCGCACTCTCCCGGGTTAATCAGGAGCTTTGAGAACATAGTCTTGATTTCAGCCTTATGGGAATGGCCGTAAATTATAATCTGGGCTTCTTCAACTTCAGGAGCGACTTTGGCCAACTCATGGGTCAAAATGATCTTCTTACCTTCCAGCTCCATTTTGCGCGGCCCATCCTTAATCCTGCCCTCGGAAGCCACAAACAGGCCGTTTTTTTCTCCGTCGTTATTCCCGTATACGCCGGCCCAATTAGCTTCTAGCTCTTTCATCTTTAATACGGCAAAGGGCGCGACAAAATCTCCGGCATGAAAGACAAAATCCACCTTATGCCTGTTAAAAAATTTAACCGCGTGGTCTAATTTGACAAGATTATCGTGAGAATCTGCAAAGACGCCTATTTTCATTATTGCTCAGGGTTTATATTGGCGGACTTATTTACTATCTCTTCCTCAACAAATATCGGCGCATGCGCCCTTACTGCAAGCGCAATGCTATCAGAGGGCCGAGCGTCAATGACTTTTACTTCTCCTGATTTGGACTTAATAAAAAGCTTGGCGTGAAAAGTATTTTCCTCTAACTTATCTATAATGATCTTTTCTATTTGCGCATCAAGATTTTCCACCATTGAATGCAGAAGGTCATGCGTAAGCGGCCGCGGCGGGTTAAATCCGCTGATCTTAAGCTTTATTGCCGAGGCTTCAGGCAGGCCTATGACTATCGGCAGGACCCTCTGGCCGTTTTTCTCTCTTAAGACTATCAGCTGGTCGTGCCTTTTCTCATCAATCACTATTTTGTTTAATTCCATCTCTACCATAGGCATAGGCTTAACCTTCATTTAGGGTTTTTTCTCTTATCTTTCTTTATTATATCTTTTAATTCTTCCATAAACTGTTCTACGTCCTTAAACTGCCTGTAAACGGAAGCAAACCTGACATAAGCCACATGATCAAGGTTTTTTAATTTATCCATTATCAGCTCTCCGATACGGTTAGCCGGGACCTGACGGTCAGATTTCTTTTGTATTGCGCGCTCAATCTGGGTAGCAATATCTTCCATCTTCTCTATGCTGATCGGCCTTTTTTCGCAGGCACGGATAATCCCGCCTAAAACTTTTTTACGGTCAAACGGCTCATGCCTGCCGTCTTTTTTTACCACCATAAGCGAGACCTCTTCTACGTACTCATAGGTAGTAAAACGTTTGCCGCACTTAAGGCATTCCCTGCGCCTTCTTATCGCGGATTCTTCCGACGTGGCGCGGGAATCAACCACCTTATCTTCCTTGTAGGAGCAAAAAGGGCATTTCATCGATTGATGATTTTTTTAATTTTTATTTTTGCTTCCTTCAAAAATGCCAGCGCCATTTCATCGGGGTATCCGTCAGAAATCACGATTTCCTTAATCCCGGCATTAATCAACATCTTGGCGCAGATAACGCAAGGCTGATTGGTGATATAGAGCGTGCTATCTTTGGTAGAGACTCCATACAAAGCCGCCTGTAAAATAACGTTCTGCTCAGCGTGCAACCCGCGGCAGAGCTCGTGCCGCTGGCCGGAAGGAATTTTTAATTTCTCCCGCACGCATCCTACATCTATACAATGTTTCAACCCTGAAGGAGCTCCGTTATAACCGGTAGCCAGGATCTTTTTGTCTTTTACCAGCACTGCCCCGACCCTGCGGCGCAGGCACGTAGCCCTGCGGGACACCAGATCTGCAACTTCAAGAAAATATTCATGCCAACCCGGGCGCTTGAGAAACAATTTTTTCTTTTTCATATTTTTTTTAGAGAAGTCCGGGATAAAGTGGAAATTTCTTGCCTAGGCTCAAAACTTCTTTCTTTATCTGTTTTATCCTGGTTGCATTTGACTTGGATTCAATAATCTCATTAATAAGCCCGGCTATGTGGCGCATCTGCGGTTCTTTCATTCCGCGGGTTGTGACAGCGGCTGTGCCGATACGTATTCCGCTGGTCACTGCTGCCGGCAGAGTATCATAAGGTATCAGGTTTTTATTTACGGTTATATTTGCCTGCCCCAAAATACTTGATGCTTCCCGGCCGGTAATGCCTTTGCGCGTAAGATCAACAAGCATCAAGTGGTTATCAGTGCCTCCGGAAACAATGCGGAAGCCCTTTTCTTCCAAGCCTAAAGCAAACGCCTTGGAATTTTTTACTATCTGCTCCTGATATTTTTTAAATGCTGCTGTGGATGCCTCTTTAAAAGCAACTGCCTTGGCAGCAATGATATGCATCAGCGGCCCACCCTGAATACCGGGAAAAGTTTCCGCATCAATCTTTCTGGCAAACGCGTACCTACAGAGTATAAAACCCCCTCTGGGCCCTCTTAAAGTTTTGTGGGTAGTAGATGAGACAAACTCCGAAAACGGCACCGGATTCTGATGCAATCCGGCAGCGACTAATCCGGCAATATGGGCCATATCCACAAAAAGGATTGCTCCGACTTCATCGCAAATAGCGCGGAATTTTTTAAAATCTATTTCTCTTGGATACGCCGAAGCCCCGGCAAGTATCATTTTCGGTAAATGTTTCTTTGCCAAAGCAAGAATATTATCATAATCAAGCATCTCGGTATCTTTATTTACACCGTAGGTAACGATATTAAAAAACCGCCCTGAGAAATTA
>JAKQWZ010000091.1 GCA_029561735.1 Candidatus Omnitrophota bacterium
GTTAGGGGAAGAGCCGATAGACCATTTTGCGTTGTCTTCCCAATTACCGCTTCCATTAAACCACCAGGATACTAAAGTTTCACCATAGGGGTTGGAAATGATGCCGCCGGCCTTGGAAAATATCCTGGCCTGCTTCAAATCTAAAGCATTGGCTTTCCAAGTGGCGCAGTCAGTCCATAAACGCACAGTGCCATTAGGGGCAGAGATCAACCCATTGACAATAATATTGCCCTTTTCAACTTCAAAATTGACTGAACCGGCTTTTGAAGATACTACTATATCTGTACCGCGGATATCAATAATACCTGCGTTAGTTTTTAAATCAATATTGTTATAAACAGTAAGATTTGCTCCGACACTGATGTTCTGGCTGGCAATTAAGGAAAGATTTCTGGCAATTATATCAGCTTTTTGGGCTGTGGATATGCTGCCTTGAGAAGCCTCTAAGGTAAGGCTGGTTGCGGAATTATAAATAATAGCGCCAAAGCCTTGCGGAGGGCCTCGCAACAATATGCTTGTGCCTATTCCCAAAGCCTCCAATATGTTAATATCTCCCTGAGTCCTCTGTATATAGGTAAGGGCTGCATCCACATTTAAAGGCAGCTCTAACCTGCCAAATTGCTTTCCAATCAGTTTTACCTGATTGGCTTGTATAATCACAGCCGGATTTGCGCCAAAAGGCAATCCCCCTGAATTCACATCCTCTGGCCTGCCTGCGGCTATCTCAAATATACCCTCTCCTTCTAAAATAATGTCTTTATCCGCTAAAATCCAACCGCCTTGCAGGATATTCAAAGCCTTAATGGTTATACCGGCATTATCTGAACCGCTTGACTGGCTGCTTATATTACCTATATTAGTGAAGTCGTAATCTGTATTTACTTTAATTATGCCGGCATTAATTGAGCCGCTGTTAATTATTGCACCGCCTTGCGCCACCAGCTCTACTACGCCATCATGGCTGATCAAGTTCTGAGCCTGAATAATACCGGTGTTATTCACCGCATAATCAAATATGCCGTTTAATGCCTTGGCAGTTAAAAGCACTTTGCCGCCATTGGCTATGATCGAGCCGCTATTCTTAACTGCACTAGTGATCTTCTTGCCATCAGGGCCGATCAGGCTTTCCCTGACTGCCTCATCCACTGCAACCGAAATCAAATTATTATCATCAAGGCTAACCGTCATTTTTTCACCGGCTGCCATAGCCACTGTTCCAAGCTCTGCAACCACTATACCCTGATTATCCACTGACTGGGACAATAAACAAATATACCCGCCAGGTTGGCGGGTAGTGAGTGTGCCCTGATTTACAATAAATCCGTTTTTGCCGGCTACTTTATAAAATTCATAATTGCCTTTGAGGAAATTCTCATTGGTAATATCCAGTGTGGAAGCAACAAGCGCGGCGCAATCAACTTTAGAACCAGCCCCAAATAAAACACCGTTCGGATTGACTAAAAAACCTTACCGTTTGCATTAATCTGGCCGTAAATCGCAGATGGATCCTGGCCGGTAACGCGGTTTAAAATAACCGAGCTGCTGGAAGGCTGGGCAAAATTTACTCTTTCGCCTGCTGCGACATTAAAACTATTGTAATCAACAATTGCTTTGTCAGATGGAGTGGCAATATTTAAGGTATTGGCTGCAGAACGGTCAAAAGAAACACTTCCCGCAACAACACTTTCTCCTTCAGGCAAAGCAAAGGCCGGTGAGAAACTGCTTAAAATAATAAATGAGGTGACTAAAAGGAGTGTTTTCTTGAAAGGCATCTTGAATATCTCTTCTGACTCTAACCACATTGAAATAACTATACTTACATCTCTGCCAAAATACTTGACTGAAGTATACCCGCTGTTTTGCAGCTTGTCAAGCTAATTTTGCTTCATAAAGCACTTTTAAAAAGTCTTAGAAACTTCGATCCACTGATGCAGATGTTTTCCGTCAGAAGGCGTCGTATCCAGAGGCCATGCCAATTCATAACGTGCGGAAA
>JAKQWZ010000085.1 GCA_029561735.1 Candidatus Omnitrophota bacterium
TTGTTGGCTATATTCATTTAATTATCCGGATACGGTTCAATGGCCAATATATAAGAATAGCATTGCCTAAAACATTCTTTTTCGGCACAAACCCCCAATACCGGCTGTCCTGTGAAGAGGCGGAGTTATCCCCCATCACAAAAAAACTATCCTTGGGCACAACTATTTTCTGCCCTTCCTGCGCAAAATCACCGCGGTTATAATAATACCTGCGGCTGAAATTAGTATCAAGCAAAGGCCGGCCATTGATATAGACAGTCCCGTTCTTTATCTCCACTGCCTCTGACTCTGTTGCCACCAGCCTTTTAATAAAATCTTTTTTCGGGTCTTCGGGATAAATAAATACAATCACATCCCCTCTTTGCGGCTCACGCACTTTAGGCAGGCGGTAGCTGGTAAACGGGATTTTAGCGCCGTAAATAAATTTATTGACCAGTATAAGATCGCCTTCCAGTAAAGTCGGGCGCATTGAACCGGTAGGTATCTTAAATGCCTGGACAACAAAGGTGCGTACAAACATAGCCAGGATAAAAGCAACTATTATGGATTCAACCCAATCCCGGGCTACTGATTTCTTTTTAATGCTCATATTTTTAAAACCTCCAGAAAAGCCTCCTGCGGTATCTCAACCCTGCCGAACTGTTTAAGCCTTTTTTTACCTTCTTTCTGCTTATCCCAAAGTTTACGTTTTCTGGTGATATCGCCGCCGTAGCACTTACTGGTTACTGCTTTGGCCATCGGCCTGACTCTTTGCGAAGCGATTATCTGGCTGCCTATTGCCGCCTGAATAACCACTTCAAAGACCTGACGGGGAATAAGTTCTTTTAATTTATCTACCAGTGCCCTGGCTTTAAAGTTGGCTTTATCTTTATGCATAAGCGATGAAAATGCATCGCAGACCACGCCATTAAGCATCACATCCAGCTTTATCAGTTTTGTCGGCAGATAACCTTTAAATTCATAATCCAGTGAACCATAGCCTTTGGTCAGGGATTTTATGCGGTCATAAAAGTCAACGATTATCTCTGCCAGAGGAATATCAAATACCAGCTTTACCCGGTCTTCACCCAGATAATCGCTGGAAACAAACGTGCCTCTGCGGGACTTTGCCAGTTCGCAAACCGGGTCTATGGAATCAACCGGAATAATCATTAAAAGGCTGGCAAAGGGCTCAAGCGCCTGCTCAAGGTCCTGCTCGGAAAATTTAGAAGGAGTATCCACTTCAATCAGGCTGCCGTTGCGTTTCTTTATCTTATAGACGACATTCGGCACTGTCAGGATCAGATTAAGGTTATATTCCCTTTCCAGGCGCTCCTGGACTATCTCCATGTGCAATAAACCCAAAAATCCGCAGCGGAACCCGTAACCGAAAGACTGAGAAGTCTCCGGCTCGTATACAAATGAAGCATCGGATAATTTTAATTTGTCCATTGCATCGCGCAACGCGGGAAAATCCGCGGCATTAACCGGGTATACCCCGCAAAACACCAAAGGTTTTACTGTGCGATACCCGGGCAAAGCTACTTTACAGGGGTTTTTATTATCGGTTATGGTATCTCCGATAACGATCTCGCGGGCATCGCGGATATTCGCGGTAAAATACCCTACTTCTCCGCAGGACAACTCGGGGATTTTTGTATACTGCAAGTTTGCCAAAACACCCAGCTCTTCTATCTTGTATATCTTTGCCGCATTCATCATCTTAAGCTGCGTAGACGAATCAATTTTCCCGTCCATAACCCTGACAAAAACTACAACCCCCTTAAAAGGGTCATAACGGCAGTCAAAGACTAAGGCCTTTAACGGATGGGCTGATTCTCCTGACGGCTCAGGGATAACTTCAATTACCTTTTCTAATATGTCCTCAACACCGGTATTTTCTTTTGCCGAAGCCAGTATGATTTCTTCTTCGCTAAAACCTAAAACATTTTCAATCTGCCTTTTTACGCGCGGGACATCAGCAGAACTTAAGTCAATTTTATTTATTACCGGTATGACTTTAAGGTTATTGTCGCGCGCCAAATAATAATTAGCCACTGTCTGGGCTTCTATGCCCTGGCCGGCATCAACTAAAAGCACTGCTCCCTCGCATGCAGCTAATGACTTGGAGACCTCATAGGTAAAATCAACATGCCCGGGAGTATCAATCAGGTTTAAGATATAATTCTTTCCGTTTGCCTTTGAACGGTAAACAAGCCTGACCATAGAGGCCTTGATGGTTATCCCCCGCTCCCGCTCAAGATCCATATCATCAAGCAGCTGGGCCCGGGTAGTCCTTTTATCCACAGCCCCGGTCAACTCCAGTATCCGATCAGCCAGAGTAGATTTACCGTGGTCTATATGAGCGATAATGCTGAAATTTCTGATTAATGACTTATCCATTTTTAATCCGGGTTAAGATCGCTTCAATAACCTCGTCTATACTCATCTTTGTAGTATCAAGATAGATCGCATCATCGGCTCTTTTTAACGGCGCCACAGCCCGGGTTGAATCAATAGTATCACGGTTATGCAGGTCTGCCTCAACTTCTTCAAAGGTGATTGCCTGGCCTGTTTCTTTAAGCTCTTCAAACCTGCGCCTGACCCTTTCTTTAAAATCAGCGTCAACGTAAAATTTCCTATCAGCGTCGGGAAAAACTACCGTACCAATATCCCTGCCGTCAAGCACGGAATTCTTTTGTTTGCCTAATTTTCTCTGCAAACACACCATAATCCGGCGGACCTCTTTTATCTTGGCTATATCAGAAACCAGTTGAGTGATGCGCGGCTGGCGGATCTCTTTGGAAACATCGCGGGAATCCAGCATAACCGCCAGAGACCCGTCTTCTTTATTAATCAGGTCAATAACGGTATTTTCAGCCATCCGGATAATCGCTGGTTCGTCATTTACGCTGATACCCTGCTCAATGGCTTTTAAGGTCAGGGCACGGTACATTGCTCCGGTATCAATATAAAGAAACCCCAGCTTTCGGGCAGTCCTTTTACCGACAGTACTTTTACCTGCTCCTGCCGGTCCGTCTATTGCGATTATCATGCTAATTTTTCTCTTATTTGTTGCGATCTTTTAAGGATCCTGATTAGGGCAGCGTGATCTTCTTTTTTTATTGCCGATTTGATTCCATCAATGTTCTTTTCAAATATACACAGCGAATTCAAAATGTTTTTCTTATTCGCAATAAAGATCTGAGCCCAGGCTTGAGGGTCAGAAGCGGCAATACGTGTTGTACTTTTAAACCCTCCGGCTGCAAATTTCAGGTAATTAGCCGGAACGCTATTGGCCAAAGAAAACGCCGCTACATGCGGCAAATGGCTGACTATAGCAGTAATCCGGTCATGTTTTTTAGCCGGCATAAAAACTATCCTTGAACCCAGCGCTTTCCATAACGCAGCTACTTTTCTTAAAGATCTTTTATTTGTTGATTTTGTAGGGGTTATTATGCATAAGGCATTTTCAAATATACACCTGCAGGCGTTAGCAACGCCGGATTTCTCCAACCCTGCCAAAGGATGCGCTCCGACAAAATTGGGAAAAAGCCTGTCCAATTTTGCCACTATCCTCTCTTTAGTGCTCCCCACATCGGTAACTATGCATTCCCGCCCTGTTATTTTAGAAAGCCTTGGGCTCAATTTAACCAGGGTATTTACCGGCACAGCCAATATCAAAAGATCCGCGCCTCTTGCGGCGCTTAAGCCCTGAAAACCGCTGTCAATAGCTTTGATCTTTCTGGCCAAGTCAATGGTAGACCTGCGCCGGCTGATACCTATAACAGTATCTGCCAGTTTTTTCTTTTTTATTGCCAGGCCGATTGACCCGCCGATCAGCCCTGTTCCGACAATCACTACTTTTTTAAATAATTTCATCAAAGCTCCCTGCCAAGCACCTTACACATCGCTTTTATTTCGAGCATAAGCTGAGTGAAGTTCTGCGGTATAAGTGATTGGCTTCCGTCGGAAGCTGCATCTTCCGGATGGTTATGCACTTCAATGATCAAACCGTCCGCCCCGCAGGCTACTGCCGCCTTAGCCAAAGGCGCAACTAAACCCCATTTTCCGGCTGCATGGCTGGGGTCAATGATGATCGGCAGATGCGAAACCTCTTTGGCTACAGGCACAGCGCTCACATCAAGAGTATTGCGCGTAGCATCTTCAAAAGTCCTGATGCCGCGTTCGCATAATATTATATTGAGGTTCCCGCCTGAAGCGATGTATTCAGCGGACATCAAAAGCTCTTTAACGGTTGAAGACAAGCCGCGTTTTAAAAGAACGGGCTTTCTGGTCTGGCCGACTTCTTTTAATAAGTTAAAATTTTGCATATTGCGCGCGCCTATCTGGAGGACATCGGCATACTGCGCCACCAGCCCTACATCGCGAGGGTCCATGACTTCTGTTACAGTAACCAGACTTTCCTTTTCTCCGACTTCTTTTAAATACTTTAGGCCCTCTTCTCCTAAACCCTGAAAACTATAGGGTGAGGTGCGCGGTTTAAAAGCCCCGCCCCTAAGAGCAGTTGCCCCGGCCTTTTTGACTTCACTGGCTATTTCATAAAGCGTGTGCAGTTTTTCAATAGCGCACGGCCCGGCCATAACCACTATTTTTTTCCCGCCGATCTTAACACCTTTACCCAAGTCAATTATTGAATTTTCTTTCTGAAATTCCCGCGAAACCAGTTTATAAGGGGCCAAGACAGGCAGGACATTTTCTACTCCGGCAAAAACATCCAGCGGGGTGACCCGCAAGACATCTTCGGGGCCGATAATGCCGACAATAGTTCGCTGCGTGCCCTTGGAAACATGGGCTGTCAGCCCGAGCTTGGTGACCTTATCAATCAAATGGTCTATCTGCTGCTGCGTTACATCCGGTTTCAGGACTACGATCATCTTTCCCCCGTTTTATTTTAAGATTTTTTTAAGGACTTTAATAAATCTCTGATTCTCTTTTTTTGTGCCTATAGTAACGCGGATGAAATTATTCAAACCGTATTGCTTCATATCCCTGACAATTACCCCGAATTTGAGCATAGCTTTAAAAAAAGCGGTTGTCTCTCTTGCGCAGTCAAACAAAATAAAATTCGCAACAGAAGGAACATAGGCTATGCCCATTTTTTTAAATTCATCATACAGGTAATTTTTACCTTCCAGGATAGTCTTGCGGGTCTTTTTTATGAATTTCTTATCGTCTAAAACAGCCAGTGCGCCTGCCTGGGCCAGCATATTTACGTTAAAGGGCTGGCGCGCCTTTTCCATTGCCGCTATCAATTCCGGGACAGCCAAAGCGTATCCTATGCGCAACCCCGCAAGCCCGTACACTTTGGAGAAAGTCTTCATGATTATAATGTTATCATTACCGATTGATGCGATGCTCTTGGGAAAATCATCAACGTCAATAAAAGTCTCGTATGCCTCATCCAGAACGACTATAACATCAGGCGCAAGGTTTTTGACAAAATCAGCTATCTCGTGCCTGGTGACATATGTCCCTGTAGGGTTGTTCGGGTTGGCAATAAAAATAAGCTTGGTTTTCTTATCAACTTTCCTTTTTATAGCCTCCAGGTCATATTTAAAATATTTAAGCGGCACAGTGATGACCTTTCTGTTATTGACCCGGGCAATTATTTCATATTCCAGAAAAGTAGTATCTGCGGTAATGATATTTTCGTCATCTTCAACAAAGGTCTTGATAATAATATCGATTATCTCATCAGACCCATTGCCTAAAAGTATATTCTGGGGTTTTAATCCGTACTTGCAGGATAATTTTCTTTTCAGATAAAATCCGTTGCTGTCCGGGTAGCGGTTTATATCCGTTATTGCCTTCTTTATCGCCGCAACTGCCTTAGGCGAGACTCCGATGGGGTTTTCATTAGAAGCCATTTTAATGACCTCCCTTAAACCCAGCTCTCTTTTAGTTTCATCGATCGGCTTGCCCGCAACATAGGGCTTTATGCCGGCAATGTTATTTCTGACTAAACCCATCTTTTTTTATTCTTCTAAAGGATATGACCCTAATACTTTGATAAACCTGCACTGGGCCTCTAACTCACCCAGCGCTTTTTTTACCTTTTTATCCAGCCTGTGCCCCTCCAGATCCACAAAGAAATAATAATCCCAGGCTTTCTTTTTTGAGGGCCGGGACTCTATTTTGGTCAGGTTGATACGGTGCTTCTTAAAAGGGACAAGCATATCATGCAATGCGCCGACTTTATCTTTTATTGAAAATATTATTGATGTTTTATCGCTGCCTGTCGGGCCGACATCATATCTGGCAATCACCAGAAAACGGGTCACATTGTGCGGCGAATCTTCAATGTCCTTGGCGATAACCTTCAATTTATAGACACGCGCGGCAAGTAAAGATGCTATTGCTGCGCCGCTGTTGTCCTTTGCCGCTATCTGGGCTGCGCGCGTAGTGCTGGACACCTCAACCATCTCAAGGCCGGGAAGATTCTGCTGCAGCCAAATCTTACACTGGCCAAAGACCATCGGGTTAGAATAGACCTTTTTGATTTTATTCTTCGGGCAATTTGACAACAGGTTATGCGACACGTCAAGTATCACTTGAGCGCAGATTTTTAGTTCGGATTCTGCCAGCATGTCCATAGTATAGCTGACTGCGCCTTCAATGCTATTTTCAATAGGCACCACTCCGTAATCAGCAGCTTCGCGCTCAACATTTAAGAATACATCGGCAATACTGTCACAGGGTAAATATTCCACCTGCGAACCGAATCTTTTTATTGCCGCTAAGTTGGCAAAAGTGGCCTCAGGGCCCAGATATGCAACTTTCAGAGGTTTTTCCGCAGCCAGGCTGGCTGACATTATCTCGCGGTATATCGCCTCAAGCGCAGAATCGGTTATAGGCCCCTTATTTGCCTGCTTGACCCTGCCTAAGACCTGCCTTTCGCGGTCAGGAGAATAAACGCCTTTGCCTTCTTTAGCTTTTATCTTGCCTATATGCAAAGAGAGGTTTGTGCGCATATCCAAAAGCCCGACTATCTTTTTATCAATCCGATCAATTCGCCGGCGCAGATTCTGTAGCGACATTTGCTCCTCCTTGATTTTTTTCCGCCTCAGCCTCAAGCTTATTCTCCTGCTGTTGGGCCTGCTGAGCTATTTTGGAGAATTCTTCTATCCTGGGCAGTTCTTCCAGCGATTTTAACCCGAAACGCTCCAGGAACTGGCGCGTGGTGCCATATACCCTTGGCCTGCCGGGAGAATTTTTCCTTCCGGCAACACGGATAAGTTCCTTTTCCAAAAGGCTATGGACAACTCCGTCAACATTAACGCTTCTAAGCATCTGGATCTCTGATTTTGTAACCGGCTGTTTATAAGCAATAATCGCCAAAGTTTCCAGCGCAGGGCCGGACACCCTTTCTATGTGGCGCTGTTTATATAATTTTTTTAAAAACGGTGCCAGATTCACCGGAGTCACCAGTTGGAATCCGCCGGCTATCTCAACAAGGCGCACTCCGCGGTTTTCTTTCTCATATTCAACTTGCATCTCTTCCAATATTTTTCTTATTTCTACAGTAGAGAGGTTATCCAGGACATTACGTATCTGCTCAATAGCTAAAGGCTTATCGCAGACAAATAAAAGCGACTCTATGACTGTCTTAGTATTATCCAGCGCCATAAACTACCTGCTCTTTCTTTGTTTGTAAACTTCGTTTAGCAGTTCTTCAGTTGTTTCAATTGCCGCAGACCTTTCTACGGCCTTTTTTATCATTGCCAGGGCTTCAGGCTTCTTATACTGCAGCTGCATCAGGACCTCTATTGCCTCTTCTTCAATATCCTTTTTAAGGGGTAACTCGGCCCGGCCCGACCCGTCACGGATAAGGCCGAACTTGCCTACCTTATTCTGCAGCTTGGCTATTATCTCCCGCGCCCTTTGCTGGCCTATGCCGGGAAGAGTCTTTAAAAATTCTATATCCGATTCGTCAATTGCCCGGGCTATTAATGATATCGGTTTGTTTAACGCTTTAAGCGCTGCGCGCGGCCCGATGCCGGATACAGTAATAAAGGTCTGGAAAAATTCTTTTTCTACTTCATTTAGAAAGCCGACTAAAACCGGAGTGCTTCTTGATGGCTCAACATGGTGGTAGTGATAGGTTATCAGGCTAACTGCCCCGTCCTGGGCAATGCTCTCTTCAATGCGCTGCATAACAGCCGAAGGGATGAATACTTCATAATGCAGCCCACCCACATCAATTATCAGGTGGTTCTGGCCTTTTTCAGTGACCTTACCGGTAATTCTAGCAATCATATCCTGGCCTTAATAATATAGCTGTGCGCTACTGCCAATGCCAGCGCATCAGTTACGTCATTATAACGCGGCAGTTCTTTGATATTAAAGATGCTCTGGATCATACGCTGGACCTGCGCCTTTGACGCCAGCCCCTTTCCTACAATAGCTTTTTTTACGCGCGTAGCTGCGTACTCGGCGACCTTGACATCCTGCTTAGCGCATGCAAGGCAGATCGCTCCGCGGGCATGGCCTAAAATATAAGCAGTTGTAGGATGCCCGTAATGCGAATATATCTTTTCAAGTACTGCCACTTCGGGTTTTGTTTCCCTGATAAGATTACTGACGGCTTCAAATATTTTTTCCAACCGCACAGGCAGGCTATCCACAACAGAGGTCTTGATTATGCCTGCCTCCTGTAAGATCAATGCGTTTTTGCCGGATTCAATAATTCCGTATCCGGTGATGGCCAGAGCCGGATCTATCCCT
>JAKQWZ010000024.1 GCA_029561735.1 Candidatus Omnitrophota bacterium
ATCAATCTTCTTCTTTAATTCAGCCTTGCTTATTGCGCCCACCACCTGGCCATGGACTTTTCCCTGCTTAAAAAACATAAGCGTAGGTATTGACATTATTCCGTAATGAGTCGCGATTTTAGGGCTTTCATCTATATTTACCTTGCATACTTTTATTTTTTTGGCGTATTCTTTTGCTGCGTCTTCAATAAAAGGGGTAATCATTTTACAGGGGCCGCACCAAGGAGCCCAAAAATCCACTAAAACCGGAAGAGCGGACTCCAGCACTTCTTTCTTAAAGTTTTCATCGGTTAAATTGATCATTTCTGTTTTTCTCCCTTATTTTAAATGAAGTTATGAGAAATATAGACACATACATTACCACAGGCATGACGTTTTTTCAAGGAAAAATGCGCTAAAACTTCGGCAGGTCTTTAAGTGCTTTTTTTATTTCACACAAAGGCAGGGCGTAGTTTTTCAGCTCGCCGCTCAAGAATTTATCGTAAGATGCCAGGTCAAGGAACCCGTGTCCGCTAAAGCATACGACTATGCATTTTCCTTTTTTATCCTGCCTGGCAATGTCTATTGCGGCTTTTACTGCGTGTGAAGTCTCCGGTGCAGGCACTATGCCTTCTGTCTTGGCAAAGATGATTGCGGCTTTAAATACTTCCAGCTGATTAAAGGCCCGTGCCTGGATCAGGCCGTTATCATGCAAAGCGCTGACCAAAGGCGAACACCCGTGGTACCTTAGCCCTCCGGCGTGAATCCCGGCAGGCATAAAATTATGGCCCAGCGTAAACATCTTCAACAAAGGCGTCAGGCGCGCAGTATCCCCAAAATCATAATCATAAATTCCTCTGGTAAGGCTCGGGCAGGCAGTAGGCTCAACTGCAATAATATTTAAAGCGTTATTTTTGATCTTATCTTTTATAAACGGAAAAACAAAACCGCCGAAATTACTCCCTCCGCCGACACAGGCTACCAGATAGTCCGGCTTCTCCTCAAAGGCTTTAAGCTGTTTCCTGGCCTCCTGGCCGATTATCGTCTGATGTAAAAGCACGTGGTTCAAAACACTTCCTAACGCATAGTTAGTGTGCTTATTTTTGGCCGCTTCCTCCACTGCTTCGGAAATAGCAATCCCTAAGCTTCCCTGGCAATGCGGCTCTTTTTTTAAAATCATTCTGCCGCTTTCAGTCAACTCAGACGGCGAAGCAACCACATCCGAACCCCAGATATGCATAAGAGATTTACGAAAAGGTTTCTGATGGAAGCTGACCTTGACCATATACACGCGGCAGGCAAGGGAAAAAGCATTACAGGCATAGCTTAATGCCGCCCCCCATTGCCCTGCGCCTGTTTCAGTAGAAAGTTTTTTTATGCCGGCTTTTTTATTATAATATGCCTGAGCTACTGCAGTATTGGTTTTGTGGCTGCCTGTAGGCGATGCGCTTTCATCCTTAAAGTAAATCCGGGATTTAGTTTTTAAGAATTTTTCCAACTGCCTTGCCCTTCTTAAAGGCGTGGGCCGCCATTGGCGGTAGATATCCCTTACTTCATCGGGAATGCCTATCCAGCGCTTCCTGCTCATTTCCTGCTCTATAAGAGAGGCGGGAAAAATCGCGCTTAGGTCCTCTTTTTTCAGCGGTTTTCCAGTAGCGGGATTAATCGGCGCAGGCAAATCAAAAGGTAGGTCAGCAACGACATTATACCACTCCCGTGGAATATCTTTTTCGGATAATATGGCTTTATATTCGTTCATGGCTCAATGCTACTGATTACTGCCGGAGCTCCAATTTCCTCCGGATGTTTTTTTCCACCGGTAATCAGTATTTGTAGTTAAATCGGTGTAGAGGCCGTTTTTATATTCAATGTTCACCGGCTTGTTATCTTTATCTAAAAGGCTGATATGCAGTAATAAGTCTTTTTCGGGGTCTATTTTTTTAAACCGGCTGGTAAACAACTTTGCTATCGTATCCATACCTTTTTGAAGATTCTCTTCACTGGCCAGTTCTCCCGGGCCGCTTAGGTATATATGCACTTTTAAAGTGCTCCTGTCATATTCCATCCTTTCAAGCGTATACGGGTTAGTACCTTGAGTAGAATTACGCCAGGCAGCAGTCCAATTAAGCAATTGCCATTCTATTTGAGGAATATCATAAGGATAAGTGTAGTCTCTCATAACTGCCTGTGCATCGCTTACCAGCACAAAACAAAATACAAAAGATAAAACCAGCAACATTAATCTTGCGCGCATAGACACCTCCGCTTTTTTTATATTATAACATTTTTACCAAATAACTCAAGTATTCCTCATTACCTGAGAAAAATAACCGCCTGTCAAAGCGTCAAGGCTGGCAGTGAGTTCTTTAAGTTTTATTTCCTTGTCCAGGCGCCTGCGCCTATCCTCAATCGGCAGGTTCTCCAGCTCTAACTTTACCCGCTGGCGTTCAAAATATAATTTTGTCACTTCATCAAGTATATCATTGCGCAGCTCAACCATCAGGCGCGAACGCACGTCTATGGATGCCTGGGCGTCATTCCAGATAAGCTCGCTTAAATCCCAACTCATGCTTATATCCCACTCTATAGCAGGGCTTCCTTTTACCAAGACATCATCTCCGTTCTTGGTGCTGGAACCGGTCTCCCAATGCCACAGGTCAGTTACATTCCTTCCGACGCTAGTGGTTATTCTGGGCAATATGGCTTTTTTAGCTGCGGCTTTCCTCCAATTTTTTATCTTTTCAGGCTGGACTTCGGCATATTTAATAGCAGCCTTCTGGACATCCTCTATATCAGGTCCATCCTTAAATTCATTTAATTGAATTAACCCGGAATATAGATTCTGCGGGGCAGAAAATGTGCCCCTGAATAACCCCTCCTTGCAGGCGGCAAAAATGTTTCCGTTATTGTCAAATTTTATTTCATATATCTTTGTTGACAGCAAATCAAGCGTAAGTTCGCGCCATCTGTCTTGCCTGCGCTCAAAAGCCCCGCTGCTGATTACGGCAACCGGATTATTCTGCTGTGAATAGGCCAGATAATAAACATCTTTTTCCAGCAACCCGTAATCATCCAGAAAATCCCAAGCCATTCCGGAATTTATGCTGACTGCCACACCTACTGTTGTCGATGCCACCAGGCATTGAGGGCTCTTAGAGCTGACTGCCAGATGCCTGATCCCGCAGGCCCGCTCCACATGCGCTTCATGAATTTCTTCCTGATCCAAGGCTTCCTCTTTGCCTATGGCAACATATACCTTTTCCCAGCTTTTTGCGCTGTCAATACTTTTCAGAATGCCTTCAGAACAAGCCATATAGACGGTTTGGGGCTCGGCCTCAGAATTAACTAAAGCGGCTATGTTGCTATTGCTTTTTACAGCAGTAGATTTTTGCCATGTGCGGCCAAGGTCGCGGCTTTCAAATAATCCGGACGCAGTGCCCAATAAAACCCTTGCCTGAAGCCCTAACACTGCGCTGCACTGCCTCTCTAAATAGTTTCTTCCTTTAAATACCCGCCTCCAGCTATTGCCGCTGTCGCCTGAATAGTATAATCCGTTAGAAGTCGCCGCCCAAATGCGCCTTGCATCTTGGTAAGAAAAACAAAAATTATTTACTGAATTATCCGCACCGGGCAAAACCAGGGCCATTCTCCATTTTTTTCCTCCGTCAACGCTTTTATAAATTGCCTTATTTGTCCCGGCAAGGATTACGGATGGATCATTTTTCCAAAGCAATATTGATTTTACCGGGCTTACCGGAGCACTGCTTAATTGCTGCCACTGGCCTTGATTGGCAAAACACCTGCCTGCCACGATCAAACCAAACATAGCTGCCAGCACCAAAGACTTTGTTTTCATTTGCCACCTCCTTAAATATACGCATAACCTCTTGCCTGGCTTAATTGACGCAAGAGATGGCAAAATCTAACAAAGTTTTTTTACAAAAAGGGCTGGACAATTAAGCCCAGCCCTGGTAAACCAATCTTAAACAGAAATTAAAGTTTTACCTTACGCTAATAATAATTCTTCTGCCGGCGCAATCTATTTAATATAAATTATGCGCCTCTTTCCATAAAATCTTAGGCCTTGTATTACTCATGCCCAAATTCTGCACCCCGGTCATATAAGACGCTTCATATTCAAGAGTAATGCCTCCGCTTAGGGTAGCATTACCACCCACCCAGATCCCTCCGGTTACATTTAAAGCGCCCCCGCCACCCTTAACAGTAAAATCTCCCTGAGCATAAATACAGCCGTCTACGCTTACATTTCCCGCTATTGTCGTATCGTATATCGTCTCTCCTCCTACCACAAAGAATCCATGGACACTATCATTGCCCTTAAGGGTAAGCGGCCCTTCTAAAAAGACAACGTTAGGCACACCCGGAGCATACCAAAAAGAATCCGGGAAAGGCCCGCTAAGGTTATCCGCATCGTGATAATTTCCCTGCGCCTTGCTTAATTCGCGCAATTCGTCAAACTTAAGCTGGTCAAGTTGAGTAATTGAAGGATCGTACGTAACCGTCCCTGTTATATTATCCGGCGCAGGTATGATCGGCGGATTAGCCTCGCCAGCATAAATAACATTGCCATCTATAGAATAAGAGGTTCCGTTAATGGTAATATCGCCTACTACAAAAAGCACGCCGCCATAATAAGGAATGCTTAATTCAATAATACGCTCTGCGCGGTTGGATATTTGCGATGGCACAAAACCATGAGACCAGATAGTGGAAGCATCTACTATTTCAACGCTGTATTGGCCATGTGATAAAGATGTAAGCGGTATATTAACCGGTTTCCAATCATTGGCCTCCATCTGGACTAAGGCCTGGCTCACGCCGGCCTCAGCCAGCCAGAATGCCCGGGTTGAATCAAGGTACCTGCTGGCAACATTGCTTTCAGAAACGCTGCCCATAAAAAATGCAGCTCCTAAAATAGTCAGGACCGCTATTACAATATAGCAAATAATCAGGGCTATGCCGCGTTTATTCATACTTATTGGTTCCTCACTCTCACTTGTTCAATCAAAGAAAATGTAAGCAGGCGCGAATGAACAGTTTTACTTGCCACCAAAGTAATTTTTTGCAAAGGGATATATTCATTGGCGGACGAATTAAAAGAAAGAGGGGCGAAATACAAACCTGCTATATCATTGGCTATTACCTGGCCTCCGGGAGACCTGCGCAATTGGCCCGCAATCAGGGAATACGTGATATTATCTTCACCCGGCCTGTTAAAAGTAATACTGTTTCTATTTAAGTCTTTATCCGTTATTGAGATTAAATAAGCCTGCCTTATTTCCCTGACTAACTGGCTCATGCCCTGCCTTACCTGGCGCTGAAGATTAAGCGAAACCAGGTTAGTATCATAATTAATTTTGGCTATATTCAAAGCCCCGTAAATTCCCCCTATGATTAAGGTAAAAATCAAAAAAGCCACTAATACCTCTAATAAAGTTAATCCTTTCATCGTTTTGAAATTAAAGTTTCTAATTCTAAGTACCTCGTATTTGAATTATGCCTGTCTTTCCAGCTGACCGTTATAATAACACCTAAAGGATTTGAGCTGCCGGTGGCAGCAGCAACAATTGTTTCGCTATTTAAGATACAGGGATAGGCATACGGAGAAGGGCAACCCAATCGGTTTCCGATTGTGGCAGAATTCCAGTTCCAACTGTTTAAATCTATTGTGCTAAGCTCGTTAACCCTTGCATATTCCATTATGTCTTCCATTACAAATTCGGCATGGGCCATCGCGATGCTTTTATTGCGGTTTGCCCGGTCAAGAAGCGCACAGGTTATAAATACTTGTAAAATACCCGCGATAACAAAAGCCAGGATCATGACTGCTATAAGCAACTCCGGAAGGGTGAACCCTTTCAGGGAAGGCTTACTAACCTTATTAAATAAGCGGTCTTTTAAGGCTAATATTTTATCCAAGGCAAAGCTCCTCTTTATTATTAAAATATATTATAGACCGCTTACTTTACTATATCAATGATTTTTAAGAAGGGCTGTTGGAAAATTATACCCCGATTATTCATCCAGCGAAAGCAGGTCCTTGCGGATCTCTTGGTATGCTGGGGTGTCTATCTTGCGGTAAATTTCCTGTGCAGACCTGAAAAATTCACGGGCCTTATTTTTCTGGTTCTTTTCTTTATACAGTAATCCCGTATTATGATACGCCCAGGCCAGCTCTTGAGGCGCATCTATTTGCTTGCATAATTTTATTGTTTTTCCATACTGCTCCAAAGCCTCATCCGGGGCCCCCATCTGCGCATAGAGCTCTCCCAGCATATTGTAATCAGCTGCCAAGGCAGGCAGATTTCCACGGCTTTGGTCTATTTTTATGCCTTTATCGTAATATTCCAGCGCCTTTTTATAGTCTTTTTCAAAACTGGCTATCTCTCCCATATTAAAATAGCAGTCGCTTAATTCATGGGGCAGCTTTAATTTAACAAAGAGTTTCCTGCTTTTCTCATAAAATTCTTTGGCAGAGGCATAATCGTCCTTATCAGTAAAAACATAAGCCATGCTGAAATAGTCGCAGGCAAGATTATATTTATGTTCGCGGGAATTCGGATGGTTACGGTTTATCTCGGAACTTTTAGCCAGCAATTCCAGCGCCTTACCGTGTTCCTGTTTATCCACATACCAAGTAGCCATTCTTCTAAGCGATGCTGCCTCATTTAATTTATCGTTATACTTCCTGCTTATTTCCAGGGCTTTTTCATAGAATTCCATGGCTTTCGGGTAATTGCCGTTATTATAATAAAGCCAGCCGATACCGTTATAAGCAATAGCCAGGTTCTTCATGTCGGCTTTCTTCTGGCTGTGCAGCGCGTAGTCAAAATAATATTTTAATGCGCGGTCAAAATCCCCCTGGCGCTGATAGACATCCCCTAATAAAGCATATGCCGCCAGATACCGCGGATTTCTATCAATAATCCTGTTTACTGTTGCGGCTGCTGCGGTATTATCGCCTTTCAAATACATGTTCCGGGCGCGCGTATATAAATACCTGTCCGTAGGGCTGATCTCCCTTATTAGCAAAAAAGACAAGGCCAGGCCTGCGGCAATGCCGGTAACTGCCAGCGCCCTTAATAGCCCTTTTTTATGCTTATGCAATAGTTGGCTCAAAGATAAATTGAAAGCCTTATTCTTAGACTTAAAAACCCTGAAATCCGGGTCTCCGTAGAAAAGATAATTTGCCCAGGATAACCCGGCTGCATTATCCTGCCGGAAAAGCTTCAAGCGGGCCTGCCTTACTGCTTCGCCCATGCTTTGGCCGTTTAATAAGCGGGAATAAAACTCCCGGGCAAATATCAGCGCCTGTTTATCCTCTATCCGCCTGGCCACGCCGATGTAATGTTTGACGCCGGAAAATAAAAAAGCCGCCGCCAGATTATAGGCCCTGGTCTGGTAATCTTCTCCGATAGATTCATTCTGCTGGCTCGCCGAATTACACGCATTAGAAAATACCAGATTCGGCAGGCAGTGCGAATGGCCCAAGGCAAGTATGTCTTCAATGCTAAACCTGCCGTCATTAAGCACCCATCCGCTTTTTTCCGGCTCATCAGCGTCATATTCGCAATGGCCGGCAAAATGGACAATATCATAATCTCTTAAAGTTTTTTTAACATATATGGATTCCACGCGGTTGGATTTAAAATCAACATGCAGGCTCTGGCGTTTTTTATCAAATTGATTTCTGATATTCAGCCCTTCCTCATACGCAGACTTAAGGTCATTGGTGGGATTTGCCAATATAAGCATCTTGATCGTACTGTTTATATCGCGGTAAAGCGCCGGAACAACATATTCCTTTGTACGCACAAGCCGTCCGATATTAAACTTCAGGCACAAAAATTCATGCCCGTCAAACACCAGTTCCCAAGGAATATCAATAAGCTCTTCATCTAAAGATAAAGTCAGCCCTGTTGAGGCTGAATTTTTAAGCCGGTCTTTTATCTGGCGCGGCAGTAAATGGTCCCAAAGCAGCTGCGCGGTTTTTTGGAAGCTTTTTAACAAGTCCGGTTCCGGGTCATAACTTCGTTCTATCCTGTTGAGTATAGAGACCGTTTCGCGGCTTAACATCTTTATTTCATTAAAAGATACCCGTTGCTGCTGATAATGCCTTACTGTTGAAGATGTATCGTTTTGGCTGAAAATACAGAATTTCAGCGCTTCATACTGCTTAAAGACCTCCAGGATTAACCCGTCAGAAGCTTTTATCATGATTTAATATCCACTGAAATATCGGCTAAGCCGGAATCCTGTGAGGATACCTCAAGGCTGTATTTGCCCAAAAGTACGTGCTCAAATGTAACCGCTGTTTTATCAATAACGTAAGATTCTAATTCCGCGCCGGACTGAATAAGGCTCACCCGGCAGTCTTTAAGAAGTTTTAATGTCTTTTTATTCCTGACAGAGACAGTAACATTAAAACAGCCGCGCGAACAGGAATCTATTTTTACCTCAACCCTGATATTATTGATATCCTTTACAATTAAAACGCTGTCCTTAAAATCCCTGATATTGCGCGAACGCAAGCCCTGCATCGGGATCATTTCCTGCCCCATAAGCACCTGCCCGTTTGTATAAATAAGCTCAAAGATCTTTTCGGCATTCTTTAATATTATCTCAAATAACCTGCCCTTTTCAGAATCTGCTATTAGTTTTAACTTTGCCCTGAGTTCCTGGGGCAAATTATAATTTTTCCCCCTGGCAACCCTTATCTGCGTAAGCAATACTTCGGCACAAAAAGAACAGCTTTGCAGATGGCTGCTGACTTCAAGGCTTTCAGGCCCTGAAAGTAAGTTTTGCGCAAAACAAGCCAGTATTTCTTCATCAGGATGGCCCTGCGGCATTTTAAGGCAAGGGCCGTTTTTTTTATAAAACATCTTTAATAATTTTGGAAGTTTTTCAGCCATATTATAACCTCTGCCTAAAATAGACGCAAAAAGCCTATAAATCTAACATAAAACCTTTACCTTGCATACAGTCCCTAAGCTTAGCTGTGGCGCGGGATTTACGCATATCCAAAGCAGACCTTTTAAGCCTAAAAATTAATTCCAGTTCTCTAGATGTCGCCTGCTGATAGTAGGCCAACTCCATAAGCCTTAATTCATCCGGATCAAGCTTGAGCATACAGTCCTTAAGTTCAAGAAAAAGCTCATCGTCAGCCAGATTCTGCCTTGCGGATTTCAAGTTGCTTTGTAAAAACTCATGCAGGCTTGAACCCGTGCTATTTTCTTCGTCAAGTGACAACAAGGGCTTGGTTTTTCTCAAATAACTTATCACGTAGTTAACCGTAACCTGCCGCAGCCACGTGGCAAGCCGGCATCCGTTTCTGGCTTGAAAGGTCTTTAACTTTGCGAAATCATTTTCCGCCAAAAGCAGGAATATCTCGTGGCAAAGGTCCTGTGCATCTTCAGGCGTAAAAACAACACCAATTGATCTGGAAGTCCGGAAGATATACGAATAAATCAGGCGGGAATAGCGGTCTACAAACTGGCTCCAGGCATTTTTATCCCGGCAGGATATCCGCCGGACAAATTCCAGCTCATCCATGGCAAAACAGTCAGCCCTATTTTATTTTCTTTCTATGCTTATTATCAAGGACCTGCGCCTCAATATCAATAGATCCTTTTCTTTTAGGAGAAACGTCCATGCCGGAACTGATCTTTTTGACAAAAAACCATGAAGTTAATAAAAACAAAACGACAAGCGCCGCCTCTATAATCAGCCAGGTCAGCGGCTTAAAAAACATCCAGCCAAAAAAAAGGTTTAAAATGATTAAAAAAGGCAGGAAACAGCCTGTTTGATTAAGCAATACGAAGGAACCAAATGAGGGCCTACTTGTCTGCGGCATGGAGAATCCTCAAAACCTCCTCTGCCTGTTCCAGTTTTTCTTTAAGGCGGTTATACTCCTGCGCCGAAATTCCTGCCCGGGCAGGGGTATCTGAGAGCTTCTTTAAAAGCGTTTCTTTTTCTTCCAATCTGGCTTTTAAAACTTCAAGGTCTTTATTCCGGGCGTCCTCTTTTTCTTTATATGCGGCAATTTCCGCTTTCAGCTCTTCAGATTCTTTTCTTAAGGTATCGGTTTCTTGCGCCACAGAAGGCTGTGGCTGCCGGGTTTTGAGCTCTTCCAGCGCATCTGCCTGTGATTTCAGGGCTGTCCTATATTCGTTTACCTGCGCTTCCAAAGCGGATATTTTATCAGTAAGTTCAGCTGATTTCTTTTCCTGAAGGACAAGTTTATTTATTTTTTCTTCAAGCTGGTTTTTCAATTCCGACCTCGTTGAAAGCTCTTTTTCCAGCTCCCGCTCTTTATTAAAGAGTTTTTCTTTTAGAGCCTGCGTATCTTCGCCAACGGGCTGAGGCGCTTTCATCCTCTCGGCATTAATCTGTTTAAAGCTATCCAGTTCGCCTTTAAGCTCTGTTTCTATCTTCTTTGCCAGCTCCAGCTGTGCCTGCAAAGAGCGGTGCTCCAATACAAGTTTCTGCGTTTCAGCCTCAAGGGCAATTATCTGCTGTTCCAGTTTTTCCGCTGCCATATCGCTGACTGCAGGCAAAACCGGCCTGCTAACGCTTTTATCAATGCGCTGCCCTGAAGAAAATAACGGATTTTCTTTATCCAGGACGCTATAGGCAATAAGCCCCAGCGCTGCCAATGCGCATAAAAAAGACAGGACTAAAGGATTCATTTCCATTTTTATTCCAATTTTAATTTTTTCCGCAGCTCATCAGGCATTGCCTTGGGCTTTAAATCGCATCCTACGCAAACCAAAAGCGACTGGCCTCTGCAGATAAGCACATCAGCCTGATTTCTTACTTCATGCTCAAAATTTAATTTCACGCTTGAAAAATCAATAATGTTGCTTGTAATTTTAAGCTCATCAGAGTAACGGGCGGGAAATTTATAATCCACTTCCTGATGCGCCACAACAAACATCACGCCCTGCCCTGCAAGCTCTTTAAGCTGCAGGCCTGCTTTCTCAAAATGTTCAGTGCGGGCAGCCTCAAAGTATTTTAAGTAATTAGCGTAATAGACTACGCCGCCGCAGTCAGTATCATGATAATATATCTTTACTTTCATTTTTCTTCTCTATCCTGAAATCAGAACCAAACACATTTAAATCCCTGTTAAAGTCGTAAACATCATTAAAATCTTCTGTTGAATCGCTTTCGTTTTTACTCATCAGCCCGTGGTCAATCATATTAAAAACGATCGCGCCGAAATCAGCTGTCTTTTCAACCCCCCAGCTGTTGAATACCGTCTTGGTCAAGGGGCCGAATTGGTCCATCCCGAACCTTCTGATGCCCTTTACTAATTCCTGCCCGCTGACATGGCCTTTTCTACTCAAGTCTTTCTGGGTACGCGTTAACGCCAGCATCACAAATTCATACGCATCGGCCTTGTAACGCGGGTCTTTTTCAACTATCCGGCTTACTTTCTTATTAAAATCGGTTTTCATGGTTTTATGATTTGGACTGCCTTAAACCTGCTTTTCAACCCCTTTACAATACTGATCCTTGATTTAGGCAGGCCGAAATAATCGCTTAGCAGTTCCTTTACAGCCTCATTTGCCCTGCCTTCTTTGGCCTGCGGCCTTACTTTGGCGTAATATTGGCTGTCGCTTATTTTCTCTAATTCTTCTTTTTTTGAATTAGGCCTGACTTTAATTGTCAACCTGTATACTTTCATTTAATTTTATCACAGATTATACGGCTTAGGCAACTATTCTTTGCTTTCTTTTTCTTTTTGTTTTTGTTCCACGATCCCGGCGGCGATCTCTTTGGGGACCTGGCCGTATTTCATAAATTCCATGCTGGCGTTCGCCCTGCCGCTGCTTAAAGACCTGAACATTGTTGCATATCCGAACATCTCCGCCAAGGGGACCTCGGCTGCAACCACCTTTTGATTTGCCTTGGCTTCCATACTTAATATTTTGCCTCTGCGCGAACAGATATTACCGACTATGGCGCTGACAAATTCCTCCGGAGTTGTCACAACCAGCGACATATAAGGCTCAAGCAAAACAGGCTCGCATTTTAAAAAACCATGTTTAAAACAGTTGATCGCCGCCAGCTTAAAAGCTATATCCGATGAATCAACTTCATGATATGATCCGTCAACCAGATTAACCCGGACATCAACAACCGGAAAGCCGGCAAAAGCCCCTTTTTGCATTGCCTCAACCAGGCCCTTTTCAACCGAAGGAATAAAATTCTTGGGGATAGCCCCGCCTCTTATACTATCAATAAATTCAAGCCCCTTGCCGGTTTCAGCAGGAGAAAGTTCAAATACAACATGGCCGTACTGGCCGCGCCCTCCTGACTGCTTAACATGCTTATACTCTTCAGTAACCGATTTTAATATAGTTTCGCGGTATGCGACTTTTGGCTGGCCGACTATTGCTTCAACCCCGAATTCGGTCTTAAGCCTGTCTACAATTATTTCCAGATGCAGCTCGCCCATGCCGGTAAGGATAGTTTCTTTGGTCTCTTCATCGCTTTTAACAATAAAAGTTGGGTCTTCTTCCATTAAGCGGTTAAGCGCCTTGCCCAGTTTATCCTGGTCTGAACGGGTCTTTGGGGAAATGCTCAATGATACAACCGGGACAGGAAATTCAATTGATTCAAGCAAAACCGGGTTCTCCGGGTCACAAAGCGTATCCCCTGTCATTGTATTATTTAATCCTATGGCCGCAACTATCTCTCCGGCTAAAGCATATTCCTTGATCTCGCGCTGGTTTGCATGCATCTGCAATATGCGCCCTACGCGCTCTTTTTTATCTTTAGTAGAATTTAGGACATAGGAACCTGCATAAAGGCAGCCGGAATATACCCTTAAATAAACCAGTTTTCCCATATGGGGGTCTGACTGGACTTTAAAAGCAAGCGCGGAAAACGGCTCGTTTACGTCAGGGGCCCTTTGGCAGGTCTTTTCAAAATCTTCCACATCATGGGCAATTACCGCAGGCAGGTCCAGCGGCGAAGGCAAAAACATAACCACTGCATCCAGTAATTTTTGTACTCCCTTGTTCTTAAAGGCTGAACCGCATACAACCGGGACAATCCTGTTGGCTATTACGGCCTTGCGCATCCCGGCGATGAGTTCTTCAATTGTGATCGTATCCGGAGCCTCCAGAAATTTTTTCGTAAGGGCTTCATCGCAAGAAGCAACCTTTTCTACCAGTTCATGCCTGTATTTATCGGATACTTCCTTATAATCTGCGGGGATCTCTTCAATTACAAAATCCTTGCCCATGCCTTCTTCCTGATAGATATATGCCTTCATTTCCAAAAGGTCAACCACTCCCCGGAAATTTTCTTCCTGCCCCAGTGGTATTTCAATAGGGGCGGCATTTGCGCCGAGTATATCAGTTATTGATTTGACCACTGAAAAAAAGTCTGCTCCGGTACGGTCCATTTTATTCACAAAGGCAATCTTCGGCACATTATATTTATTTGACTGGTGCCATACTGTTTCCGACTGCGGTTCAACTCCCCCTACTGCGCAAAAAACCGCGACTGCCCCGTCTAATATGCGCAAAGACCTTTCCACCTCAACAGTAAAATCAACATGCCCGGGGGTATCAATCAGGTTTATCCTGTGGCCCTTCCAAAAACAGGTAGTTGCCGCGGAAGTAATTGTAATGCCTCTTTCCTGCTCCTGCTTCATCCAGTCCATCTGGGCTTTACCGTCATGCACCTCGCCGATCTTATGCGATCTGCCGGTATAAAAAAGGATGCGTTCGCTGGTTGTGGTTTTACCGGCATCAATATGCGCCATTATGCCGATATTGCGCACTTTGGTCAGGTCCTGCTTTGGCAAATCTGACGGCTTCTTAGGCGCAGGCTCTTTAGCCGATTCTGCTTGTGGTTCAGGTTCAGGTTTATTCTCAGGTTCAGGCTCTTTAGCCGGTTCTACTTGAGGCTCAGGTTCAGGTTTTTTCTCGGGTTCAGGCTCTTTAGCCAAGGCTTCAGGCTTGATATTTTCAACAGGGGTATTCTGCGCTGGCTCCGCAGCAGCTGCCAACTGAATTGGTGCAGAAGCTTGAGCAGCCTCCAATTCTTTTTCAATCAACGTATATTCGTCATTTAATTTATTAAATTCCTGCCTGAATTTTTCATGCTCTTTTTTAAAATCATCAAATTTCTCCTGTAAGGCGTCGTATTCCTCTTTAGAAATCCAACCGCTTTTTTCATGCTCTTTTTTTAAATCATTGAGTTTATCAACCTGCGCCTTTAATTCGCCTGTGCGGGCTTCCAGCTCCCTGCTAAGTTTTTCGCCCTGTGCCTTAAAGCTCAATATCTCTTCAGACTTTTTCCTGCCCTCTTCAGTAAGATTTTTAACCTGACTATCAAGCTCCTGGATTTCTTTGGACAGCCGGACATTCTTGGTAAAAAGGTCTTTAAGTTCCTTTTCTTTTTCTATGTATTTATTGCGTAAATCCAGATTTTCATCTTTAACCCGCTTTAGCGCTTCATCGCTCTTAGCCACCCACTCCTGCCTGCGCCTGACCTCTTCCTCAAGCTCGCTGTCGCGCGCTTTTATAGACTGGGAGGAACTTTGCAAATCTGTAAATTCTTTTTTGGTTTTTTCTAATTCTGCTTCAAGCGCAGATATCCTTGATTCCTGGCGAGTATATTGTTCCAGCTTTGTCGGAGGGATTATGTTTGGGGCAGTGGATTTAACTGGTTTAGTTTTTTTTCTTGATGTGCTGGAAGGCGGGCTCATCAGGCCAAAAATAGCAAGCCCTACGCCCAATAACAACAGGCTGGACAGCAGTATTATCATTTAGGCTCCGAGCATTTAGAAGAAATCTGCGGCTTTATTACGCCGCCGGAGATTACAATCTTAAAGGCTTCGGTAACCGAAATATCCAAAAATTTAACTTCCTGCTTTGGGACAAAAATAAGAAATCCGCTCAATGGGCTGGGGGTGTTAGGAACCAGGACAGAAATGAAATCTTTGCCCAATACAGAGTCCAAACAGGAAAAATCCTCATTAGTTACAAAACCCATTGACCATATCCCCTTTGAAGGATACTGGACAAGCACTACGCTGCGAAAACCATAATCCCTTTGCGAAGCAATAAAAGAAACAATTTGCTTTAATCCCGGGTATATCTTTTTTACCAGAGGCAGGCTGCCAAACCATTTTTCAAAGGGCAAAAGCAGGCGTTTGAAGAAAAGCTGGTTGGCAATATAACCGACGAACAGCAAAATGCATGCGGCAATGATAAAACCAACGCCCGGGATATAAAAGCCGAGTTTGTTCTGCAAATAGGTGTTCAGGTACCGGCCCAGTATATTATCGGAAAAACGAAAAATAGCCAGAAGCACAATTATAGTTATAAAAACCGGGGATACTACAACTAAGCCGGTGATAAAGTATTTTTTTATTTTTTTAAACATATTAGATCAAAAACCTTCTTTTTTTAATCAAAGGGCTGCTGTTAATATTTTTTCTTATTTCAGGCGCAATACCCGGCTTGCCTAATTTGACATACATATAGTTCTTATAGCCTTCTACTCCGGGCTGGTCAAAGGCATTGATATTTAGCAACTCGCCTTCAAAAGCAATACTCAACTCAAAGAAAAACAGTAATCCGCCCCAATAGAAAGCCGAAACTTCAGGCAGGGTTATCGTGCAATTAGGCCTCTGCTGCCTTACCAGCGCCCATTCAGTGGCCTCTTGCGCCAGCTTAAGCAGGCCTGAATAGGATTTACCGGATATAATTCCGCAGTTATGCGGCAGCATAATATCGGAAATAAATTTATCTACGCGGATAAAAGTTATCGCCTTATCATTCTGCCCCTCAATATTGTTCTGCTGAATAGAGTGGAGATCGGTTGTCCCGCGGCAGGCAACAGGTGTTATGCCGGTATTGACCTTGCGGTTTTTATCCGCAACCCAGCGTTCTGTGCCTTCGGGTAAAAGTACAACCTTACGAGCGTATTTTTTTCCGATACTCTCGCCTAAAAGCTGGCAATACCAGTCAGCAGTAGATTTAAGCCCTTCTGAAAAAGGCATGAGGATACTGATGCTTTTGCCTTTTTTACGGTAAAGTATATAATGCAGGGCCGCGTTCAGGTAAGCCGGGTTCTTGAATATATCAGGACTGCTGCAACGTTGATACATCGCAGCTGCTCCGTTTAAAACCTGTTTTATATCCACACCTATCAGGCTCAAATGCAGTAACCCCATATTAAATTCGGAAAACCTGCCGCCGACCCCTTTTAATAATGGCAGACTTCTAAAGCTTAATTTGTCCTTTGCCTGCTCCTCGGCAACAAGCCTGCGCAGAGAGCCGTGTTCAGGATCGGTTATAGCAACTATCTGCCTGCCGTAATTACGGCCAATAGATCTTTTCAGCCATTGACGGACAACTTCAAATGCTGCCTTTGTCTCGGTTGTCTCGCCTGATTTGGAAATAACAACCACAAAAGTTTTTTTAGGTTTAAGATTTCTTAATAAAACCGAGAGTGTCTGCGGGTCAAGGTTATTGCCGTCAAAATATATCTTTGGCCGGCCCTTTCTTAGAGCCGGGAATTCGTTATAATAAGGCTGGCTTAAAGCATCCTGGGCTGCCTTAAGCCCCAGATAAGACCCGCCTATGCCCAAAAATAAAACAGATTCAAACCTTGATATCAGCCGCGACAATTGCAAAATCTTATCAATATCAGCTTTGCTTTGAAACGGCAGATTCGCCCACTCAAGGCCTAACGCAACCCTGTCTGACTGTGAATCAAGGCACTTGCTCAAGTGTTTATGCGCTAAAGCCGCAGGCTTAAGCATAGACATAAGATCAGCCTCGCTGGCCCCATGCCTGCCTACGCTAAAAGAAAACATACTGTTAAAGTCAAATTTTATCTCTTTCATAATTATCCTTTCTTGATTCTTTATTTTATCACAACCCAGTCAATCTTCAATATTTTAATAACGGCATCACTGAAATATGGCTTCGGTTACGCTTTTTATGATATCTACAACCGCGGTTTTAAATTGATGCCTTGGTTTCTGCAAAGTCCCGGTAATAGTGATAACGCCGAATCTGCCGGCTGAGCCCATAATTGCGGTAGCTACATCTTTAAAGGTGCCGGTAACCGGGATCATTTTATCGCTTACCTGCACATTGATTAAAGCATCAATAGCAGAATCAAACCCGATCCGGCATTTGCCGGTCAACTTTGCCAGATCGCTGTTCATTATGATGTTATCGGAACTGACTGTTTTGTTGTTGACTGTAAAAAAACAAGATGCTTCTTTAAAATCAATATTGGCAAAATCCTTGGCAAAAATAAGTTTTCCCATGCCCTGAAACAGGTTCAACTGCCATAATTTTCCGTTTATGATATTGATTTTACCCACCCCGTTTAACTTAGCTGCATCTTCTAACTCGCCGCTTAAGGAAACCTCCGAGGATAAAGAGCCGGCGATATCGTTTTTCTTAAGCGCGGTATCATTTTTTAATTCTTTAATCTCAACCCGGTCAATCCATGCCTTAAGGGTAAAGGGAAACATTTTCTTATTATAATCAATGCCAACACTTCCCTTTAGAGAGCCTGAATAAAGCTTTATATCAACAGGATCAATTCTGCCAAAACCATTTTCCTGAAGATAACCTATCAAAAGATTGTCCGCCTTTAAACCGAACAAACGCACATCCTGGGCTTTTGCGCTGCCCTTGATATAACATGATTTAATATTATTTAAATTCCCGGATAAAGAAAATTTCGTTGCCACAAACCCTGCGGGATTAGCCTTCTGCAACTGTTTGGGGAAAATCTTAATCAGATTATTCAGTGAGACTTTAGCGTTAACAACAATATCAGCTAAAGGGGAATCGCTGCGGCTGATATCAACGGTGCCGCTTAAGCTGCCTTCAGAATCAAGATACGCGGCATTGCATTGCAATATATCCAATACCTTATTATTGAGCTTGAACTCTGAATTTACAGAAATATCCCTGGATTTCAGCTTTACAGCCACTAAAGGCGCTTTAAAGCCGGCAACTGACCCCGTACTTGTATAATCAATCCCGTCATAGTTAAATGCCGGCAGTTTCCATTCCAGAGAATCCTGAGTAAAATCAATTCTTCCGCTGACGCCTGTAAATGGTTTTTTAAAAGCTTCTGCGCTGGCCACCGCATTATTGAATTCAAGGGCCCCGTTTATCAGGGGGGGCGTACCGCTGGAGACCTGTGAACGGATAGTAACTGTCAGATTGGAATTGCCTTTAAGTTTTACCGGCAGAGAAAATTTTGTTATACTTTTTAATAAACCGTGCATATTCTCCAATTCAGGAGCAGCAAAAATCTGTATAAATAATTTAGGGCTTTGGAAATTATCAATTTTAAGTTTTGCTTTGGCAGGAATACCTAAAATATCAGCTGTTATATTATCGCTGGCAAGAGCTGATTCATTGAATTTTATAACTGCGGATAACCCCTTAAGCGTGCCTGCAAATTCAAGCCCCGAGACCATTGCATTATTGATACGTGACTGGCCGGAGAATTTACATACCCTGTTTTGCGGATTATAGTTAAGGTCAATATTGGTCTTAGAATCAAAGTTGGCTTTAATATTGTCCTTGCTGATTCCGCAGCCGGAAAGTAAAGCCTCGGCTTTAAAAGCTAAAAGATTGTTTTTACGCTGCAAATTTACAGTTATATCTGCATTGCCGGAATCTGCAATAAGGCCGTAATTACTGATATATTCGCGCAGTTCAGTTAACTGCAAAGACTTGCCAGTGAAACTTGCCGAAAGCTCCTCTTTGGGAATATTATAGATGCCTGCGGCGCTGACCTGCTGCGGCTCCTTTGATGGAACATACAGTTTAAAGTTAAACTTTATTTCAGAAGGCAAAGATAAATAAACAGACGCATTAATATTATCCAGCGTCTTATTAATGGCAGGATTAAATGTGCTATCTTTAAAATATAAGGAGCTATTTCTTATATTTATTCTTTTGACAATAAGGTTAAAACCGGATACGGGCCTGACCGGCTGTTTCTTTTGCGTAGCTTCCTGCCGGGGGGGCTGCTGCGGCTGGCCCTGCATATCAAAAAAGTCAGCGATATCAAAAGTATTATCAGGGCGCCTTTCCAAAAATACTTGGGCCTGCCTGATATTAATCCAGGGAATTATTATTTCTTTTTTTAAAAACGGCAGTGGTAAAAAACTGCAGTCGGCCTCTGAAAGCGATAAGATAACCTGCCCTTTATCCGAGACCACCAGCCCTTTTATGACCAACCCGCGAAAAAAAGAGAATTCAACTTTATCCAGTTTTACTTCTTTTTTAGTCTGTTTGGTAAGGCCGTCAATTATCAGGGCCTTGACCTTGGCAGGAATGACAAATCTGTTAACGATAAAACTCGCGCAGGAAATAAAGACAACGGATATTAAAAGAACAAGCAAAATTTTCTTCAACATTTATTCACCGATTATCTTGATCAGGACCCTTTTCCTTCTCTGGCCGTCAAATTCCGCGTAGAAAACCTGCTCCCATGGCCCGAAATCAAGTTTACCGGCAGTAACTGCCACTACCACCTCCCTGCCCATAATTGTCCTTTTTAAATGCGCATCGCCGTTATCTTCTCCGGTCAGGTTATGTTTATATTTATCTGCTCCGTAAGGGGCCAGTTTTTCAAGCCAAACGCTAAAATCCTGATGCAGGCCGGATTCATTGTCATTTATAAAGACGCTTGAGGTAATATGCATGGAATTAACCAAACAAAGCCCTTCCTTGATCCTGCTTTTAACCACAGCCTCCTGGACCTGCGCGGTAATATTTACAAAATCGTATCTTTTTTTAGTGTTGAGCCAGAGATACTCGGTATATGATTTCATGGAAAGGCCTATTGCTGCAGTTTAAGTTCGGTTTCTTTGGAGCCATCGTCAATAATTACGCTGTCGGGATTTATCCTGATTATCTGTTTTCCCTGAATAGTATCACCGGCCTTTAGTATGCGCTCATTAATCATTGCCAAGGGCTGATTCTTATCCCAGATTATGCCGACTAAACGAAGCGCCGAAGCTTTTTTTTCTGACAGGTATAACCTGCCGCTAAACGGATCCCTGCCCCACTCAGCTTCTTCAGCATATTGGCCGGCCACTGGCATAACGGCCTTAGCCGGCTTGCCTGCCTGCGTAGGCGCAGAAACATTAGCAGCAATTGGCGTACCGGGCTTTTTCTTTCTGGCCGCAACTTTAATGCTGTTAACTAAGGCAAAAACAAATATAACGACCAGTAAAGCGGTAACAGCTATTTCAATCTTTTTTTTCTCCATGGCTATTTCCCGGATGCTTCCCTGCCTAAATAAACATTTACTTTTAAATTAATATCCAGCTTTGAACGGCCTTCTCCTGTGCCGGATACATTCAATGATTTTAAGATAATCAATATTGAATCATCGTGCGTCAATGAATTTAAAAAGTCTCCCAAAGACCGGAAATCTCCGGTCAGGACCATGGCCACCGGAATCTCATCTATCTCTAAACCGGCAATCTTGTCCTTAAGTACCTTTTTCTCCGCCAGCACAATATTTTTAACCTCAATATTAAATCTTCTGGCATTATCCGATATATAATTCATTACAGTTTCCGGGCGAAGCGGTAATTTTGAGGCAAGCCTGCCAAGATCTTTGTTAAGCTTGGCCACTACATCTGAAAGCTCCCTACCTTGAGCCATTCTGTTGATTTGCGCAATTTGGTCTTCTGTATAGTTAAGTTTTTGTTTAATCTGGTTAAGTTTTTTACTAGCCGGGGCATAGACAAAAATCCAGAAAAGCAGTATAAAAACAAGGGCGCCGGAGGCAATATAGATTATCTTCTGTTGTTGTTTTGTAAGTTGTTTCATTCTAGTTTAAAATCCACCTGGAATTTAGAAACCGGCTGCGCCCCTATTTGCGCCTGCTGCATGGAGGCAATATTTACGTCTTTAAGATAAGCAGTGGCATTCATTGCATTTACCAGTTTCCCCAATACTGCATCAGGATTGAGGATATTGGTGATATGGCCGGTAATAACTCCTGTCTTGGCATCGCAGTCAATATTAAGCTCGTCAAAAAACAGCTCAGCAGGGGTAATATTGCTGAACCGCTTCAAAACCTTTCCTGCTTCTACGTCAGAATCCCTTAATCCGGAAATAAAATTATTAAATGAATCCAGCCTGTTTTTCAGGATTCTTACCTGAGAAATGACCTGCAGGTGCACAAGCGAATTGTCCAGCCTTTTTTGATAAACTGCAGTTGTCCCGGAAGCAAAGATAAAAGAAACCAGCAGCAATAAAAACGCTATTCCTGCCAGCCAGCGCAAAGACAACTTCTGTAAAGTTTCAATTTTTTCACTGCGAAATTCTGCCGGCAGGATATTCAGGCCTGAAGAAAACCCTGCGGCAGCAGCCACATCGCAGCAGCTCTCTTCCAGCAGTTCTTTGGAAACAGCCGGATCCGCACTGAATTTACCAATAAAATCCGCTGAACTAACTGGCAGAGAAAGTTCAGCAGACAGGAATTTGTCTAAATTTATAATCTTTGAGGCTTTTCCGCAGATATGAATACTCTGCGCCGGTCCGGATTTATACTGTGAGTCATAATAAAGCAGGGAACGTTTTATTTCCTGGGACAACCGTTCCAGCCCCGGGCGTAATAAAGAAATTATCTGCCCGGCCAAAGCCTTATCGCTATAAGATGAGCCTTCTACAGGCACGCCATCCTCAAACAATACCTTATTAATCTGCTCATCTGTTAACTGGACTTTCCCGCTTTCCGTAATAAGCGTATCTGCCAGAAGCTGGCGGAATTTAGATATGGACACAGGCAATTCACGGTAAAAATCAAAGTGATTATCTTTATATAAAGCAAAAAAACTGGATTCCTCCTGCAGGTCAAGTATAGCAATTGCGCCGGGATCATTGCGGGCAAGATATCTTGTTGCCATAGCCGCATAAGCCGAGGCCGCAGGTGTAACTGCCACACAGCTCAGGCCTGCCTGTTTAATTATATTTACCAGGGTTGTCAGCTTATCTGAATCTCCGGCAGCAAGGATAATATCCAAAAGCTCTGAACCGTCTTCCTTGGTAAGCTTTTTTAGAATCTGAAAATCTATTGCGGCTCTGGAATTGTCAAAAGCTGCTTCATCCTTTATCTGCCATCTTATGGATTGGGCTAATTCCGCTTTAGGCAAAGCCGGCAGCTGCAGGCGTTTGATAATAAAAGTATTATTTGGAGGTATTAATACGGCTTTTTTTTCTGAAACAGAAATATTTTTCAGGAAATTCTGGAGGGATTGCAGAATAAATGATTCGGGTTTTTCCTGAGGCAAGTCAAGGAGCTCTAATTTCTTTACCTTATAATCCTTAAGAGAAACACACAACAACTTTAAGCCGGAACTCAAATCAACCACAATTAACGAATTCGGATTTTTGGAAAAACCTAGACTAAAATTATGCCTTAATTTTTCAAGCATTGGTCCATTATATCATAAAAAACAAGAAAACTTATTAAATTCCGCTCCAGGAATCTGGGTCTTTAGTGGCAAAACCATCAAACCCTTCCAACGGAGGGTCTGGCAACGCATCAGGATTATAAGTAATATTAGCATTATCTATATCATTACCGTTAAACCCGTTAATGATCATTGAGCCGGTGATATTGACCCTGTTGGCGTTGTTTGAGCCTTGGATATTTGTCCTGCCTAAATTATTAGTATCACGCTGATAAATCAGGCCGACAACGCTGGCTGTATCAGTTATATCCAGCGTCGGAGTGCCCCTGCCGATGCTAAAAACATTACACGGAGCTAAAATAGTCCCTACGCTTGTCCCTGAATCCTCTATTCTTAATAAATTATTTGCAGCGCTTCCCGGATCATTCAAAAAAATAGCAGAATCGGTAATGTTTGCACTTGACTGAATTATAATCCGGCGCGCAGCCAGAATTTGCGCGCCATCAATATTAGTTGTATTGTTTCTAATAGTTATTTCCCCGTTTGTTGCGCCGTCACTTTTTGAATACATCCGCACTCCTGCGTTCATAGTAACCGAGGTGTCATTCTGGGTGGAATTTATCAATATGTCCCTGCCGGCTATAAGCACGATATTGCCTCCTAAAGGAGAAAAAGTCAATGTGCCGGAATCCCCGTTTGCAGAATGAAGCAATATATCACGATTGGCTACGATATAGCCGTTTCCGCTGATAGTAATGGTATTATTGGTATTAAAATCCCTGCAGCAGATTGTATTACCGGCTAAAACCAGGCTTACATTCTGATCTGTATCACTGCCGGAAACACAAGCAGCTTCACGGCCGTCATAATCACTCATCAAAGAAGTATAGTAGGTGGCGTCAAAGGGCGGCGTGGAATGAGTAGCGGTAGATCCGGAAAAATCGGAAAAATAAGGGAAACTTCCAACATCTACTTGGGTATAAGTCCCCCCTCCGGAAATATTTTCTGTTGTAGGCCTATAAGCATTGCCATTTAAGACAGAATTTCCCGCCCCTATGGTTGTCGAGCCGATTGACCAAAAATCACCGTTTACAGTAACATTGGTAAAAGTAAGGTTTGCTACATCCCTGCCCCAGAATAAAGCAAATTTAGTGGCTGAAGGCAGTTTCCAGGCCCGTTGAGCCATGGTTCGTTTTATTGTAACTCCGTTTGCTCCGGCAACATTACCTATAACAGAAACATCCATTGCCGTTGCAGTTGTGCTATCGGTTTGCGGCGAAGCTTTATTACTCAAAGTCACATCAAATGTTCCCGGCCCTAAAACAACTCCGGCTTGATCAACTTCTGCTGTCCAATCATCCGTATCGCATAATCTCTGCATATACCAGTTAAGCCCTGCCTGAGCAAGGCCTAAAGCCTGGCTGGAACGCAGGTAATCCGGAGTTGAACGCGTAGTCACTGCCACCAAAGAAGCCAACACCGTACTTAAAGCAGCTGTTATCAACATTATCGCGATTACAGCCACAAGCAAGACACCTTTTTTATTATTTAAATTTTTCATTTAATCTTCTTAAATTCTGCGGCCGGGTTGAAAATTGAAAAGGCAAAGTATTGCTTCCGGAAAATACGGTTAAATTAACCTGGATCCTCCGGATATCAGTATTATTCGCAGATACAACAGGCACAGCAATAGCTGCCTCATTGTCATTAATATAGGTGTAAGTAAGCGCGGAAACATTATCACTTAAGCCGTCGGAATTACGTCTAAGCAGATTACCGCTTCTATCAAAAGTAATAGCATTACTGTTAATATCATTAAAAGTATACACTGAAGCATTTGCGGTGGTAACCGAAGCATCGTCTTTTAGCCTACGCATCTCCCGCGACATCCTGTTCATTGCCACTATTGCCGAAAAAACCGCATTATCCTGAAATTGGCTGTTATAACTCCAGGCATCCACTGTCTGCATAAGCATTGGCACTCCTATGCCGGCTAAAATACCCACCAGCACCATGACCATTACTACCTCAATCAGAGTAAATCCGTGTTTTTTCATATTACCAGTCATTAGCTAATATAGTAACCAGCGTATTTGTGCCGGACATAGTATTGTTTACTCTTACCTGAATTCTTTTATAATCAGTAGGCCCTGCAACCGCTGTATCCAGGGCTCCGGCATTGACATATTCAACTACTATTTGCTTTGTATACGCGGCAAACGGCGCGGAAAATGCTACAGCAGCCTCTGATACGCATAAAGAAAAACGTTCGGCAGTCACTCTCTCCATCTCGCCTTCGGCAAGAGCAACAGCAGTTGCCTGCGCCTGAGAAAAACCGTTTTGCTGCGCCATAACAGTAGCCACCAGTATTGCAAAAGGCGTAATGGTAATAGCAATAATGATCATTGACATTACCGCTTCAATAATCGTAAAACTCTTTTTATTACGTAAAATCATCACTGCACCTTGCCTGTATTCCTAGTAATAGTAATTATAACGCTGCCCACCCCTCTATTTAAAGTAATAGTGCCGCTGCTTGCCAAAGGAGTTATGCCATCAGAAGGCTCGCCCAAATTGTTAAATTCAAGCCTGTTTCCAAAAGTCGGGGAAGTAAAAGTTACGCCCTGAAAACTGGTATCAGTTGCAAAATCCACAGTAAAAGGCGAATTAGTCAAAGGATCCTGGACTATATTTGTGGTGTTCTGGCTATAAACCGAATAGGTTGAGGCACCGGGGTCAAAAATAACACCGTGATTAAGCTGCTGAGTAACTGCGAGGTTTTGCGCGTAATGTATATCTGTGATCAGCTTCCACTTTGCAACTTCAAGATTGGTTGAGGCCAGGCTTGAGGCTATATCGTTAATAATAGCAATAGAGAGTATTCCGGTTATCAACAGGACCATTACCAGTTCAACAAGCGAAAAAGCCCTTTTATGCATAAAAATATTATAACACCTTTCCTATTTCTTTCTATATTTTTTGAGACAATACCAAGATAAAACTCCCATTATCCCCAGCCCGTATTTTATTCCGGCTACAGGGCCGACTTCCGAGGCTTCGGGAAAATAACGCGTAGGTATGGGTATTTCAACGATACGCATTTTTTGTTCGGCTGCCTGGACAAGTATCTGGGCATCAAAAAGGAAGCCGTCGCAATTTTTCTGCCAGTCAACAGTCTCAAGGAATTTTCTGGAATAAGAACGCAGGCCTGTGTGATATTCAGAGAGCTTCTGACCTAAAACCGCATTCTGGCAAAAAGTCAGAAACCTGTTTGATATATATTTATATAAGGGCATTCCCCCTTCCAGCGCTTTTCCTCCTAATATGCGCGAACCTAAAACACAATCCGCTTTGCCCTCTTTTATCGGCCGGGCCATCTCGGGTATTTTAGTGGCGTCATACTGGTTATCCGCGTGCAGCATAACAACTACATCAGCCCCTCTTTTTAACGCCTCGCGGTAAAGCGTCTTTTGATTTGCTCCGTAGCCCATATTCTTTTCGTGCACCATGACTTCAATTCCCAGCGAACGCGCAAGCTCTGCTGTCTTATCTGATGAAAAATCATCACAAAGGATTATTTCATCAACTATATCTTTACGGATATCTGCAAATACCGTTTTTAGCGTCCTCTCTGCGTTATATGCCGGCATCACTACTATAGTCTTCATTTCTTCATCCTTAGTATCAGCAAAATAATTACAGCTGACAGTAAAGCCGCTGCCGCAATAGCCAAACCGATCTTAAAAGATACAGGGTTATAAACAAATACCACCTTATGATTTCCTATTGGCAGGCTTACTGCGCGCAGGCAATAATTTGCTTTATAGAGTTTCTGCTTTTTCCCGTCCACATAGGCTTCCCACCCCGGATAGTAATTATCCGCCAATATCAGGAATTTCTGCTCTCCAACTACCTGCGCCTCTATCTCAACTTTATTCGCCTCATATTTTACCACATTCACATACTCTTTTTCCTTTAACTTGTGGCTTGTAGCTTGTGGCTTGTGGCTCTCGTCTGGCCCTTCCTCCAATATCACCAGCCTATCCGGCTTAAAATCTTTTGACTTCAGCTTTGCGGCAATATCCAATTCTTTTTTTACCACTACAAAATCTTTAACTAAATAAGCCCGGCCCAAACAATCCTTATTTTCATAAATATAGGCGTTTATCCCTTTATTTACCAGTTTACAGTGTGGGTCTTTTATTTTATCAGGCGTAATAATATATTTTACATTAAGCATATTCAACAAGTTGGTACTTGACGGATAAGGCGAGGTATCAATAATATTCATCACTTTTGAATAATTATCATTGTGTATGGACAAATATCCCCGGGACTGTTGTATGCCGTATTCTATATGGCGGTTAGGGCAAAGGCTGTCAAGGGATGCGGCAAAAGCATTTTCATATGTGTCTCCTCTTAAGACCTCGTTCTCTTTAATCATTTTATAAGAAGAATAGATACGGTGAAGCGTTTTATCTTTTTTTAAGAATGCTATATTAGAGGTCTCCCTGCGCATTATTTCAGCCGGCAAAGTCGGATTGACCTCAATATTTTTTCCTCCTAAGAGGTCCGCGAATATCAAGCCGATAATAACTGCGCCCAGAAAGGCTTTTCTCATTTTAACCATTGAGCCGATAAATAGAAATGTACAACCCAGCACTATAAAAAGCAAAAGCCGCCTAAAATTAAACAGATCAACCATAAAAATCAGGAAATACTGGTAATTCAGGGAATCATTTCCCAGTTTTAGCCCTTTTATGAAATTATCGGCATAAGAATACAGCTGGAATTTGTAGATATACAGGGCCAAGAATAACAGGGCAGCCAAAAAAGCCGCAACAAACATTCCTTTGATAAATTTTTTAAAAATATGGGATTTATTTTCAATCCTATTGCAATATTCCTGCCATCCTGCTCCGGCCAGAAACGAAAAAGAAACCGCGCTTATAAAGAAAAACTTTATAGGATAGCGGATCATATTAAATCCGGGCAGAAAGTCATAAAATATTTTATACAGCGGCGTAAAGCGGCCGAAAACCAATAGCAGGCCCAGTAGGAACATAAGCTTGAAAAAGCTGCTCAAATCATCCCTTCTAAACACAAAGGCAATAAGAAACAATAAAACCGGAATCGCCCCAAAATACGTCAAAAGCAGCCAATCCTGGCGTATCGGGTCTCCCAAATTAAAAGTGAGCGGCCCATAGAAGAACGGCATAATAAGATTCACCAAATCGCGCGGATGAAAGCTCCAGCAGGCAGCCAGATTATAATCAGTAGAAAGCCGGGTAGAGTGCCTGATTAGCTCCGCAAAAGGCAATATCTGGAAACTAAACAATAGCAGCATTAGCACTATCGGGCTTATAAAAATCAGGCAGATCTTAAAAACGTCTTTTGGGACGGCAATTATTTTTAAAAGAGAATACACTCCCAGCAAAAAAACCGTAGCATACAGCGGAGTCGGCTCGCCTCCTAAAAACATTACACCCATAAAAAAAGCAGTCAAAAATGCGTAAACCGCCTTTTGAGATAGAAACAGCCGGTTAAAAAAAAGAAAAACCAACGGAAACCATATAGCTGAAGATAGCGTAGTGGTCAGATTGATCACGCCGATAAGATAGCCGCTAAACATAAAGACAACCGCAGATATAACTGCGGCAATGTGATTAAATTTCAGGTCCCTCATCAAAATATAGAAAAACATCCCGCCTAAGAATATATGCAGGATTATGAAAAAGTTAAAAGCAAAATTGAAATTAAAAACCAGATAGACAAAACTCAAGGGATATAACACAGCTGATTGTAGCGCGGCAAATAGCGGATGTCCCGAAGACACATATTGATTCCAAAACGGAAAGATTCCTGATTTAATCTGCTCAAAAGCAAACATGCGCATGGGATAATAATAACGGGAAAGGTCGCGGAAGGAAAAAATACGATCAGAGAATAAAATATCCGAAAAATATATAAAAGTTAGAATTGCTAAAGTTGATACGGCTAGAATATTACGTAATGGTCTCATTTTTTGAAGTTATCCACAATGTAGAGCAGGCTTAAACCTCCTCTACTAAAAAAGCCCTGATTTTTGGTCAGGGCTCTTTTTTAAAAACATTATAAATTAAACAATACTAAAAAACGCTTGAGTCGGTTGTTGCTCCCCAAATGCTTCCGCTGGCAGTATGGTACACCCATCCTGCACTGGCAGCAGTAGCCCTGGTAGTTGCAGCTGTAGTAACAATAGTAGTGGCATCAGTAGAAACAGCTACAAACGGATTCGGAGGAACGCTTCCGTTAAGCATAACTCCACCGGAAGTAGTAGTCATATCAGTCAAAGCTGGAAATGTCGGCACGCCGCTTGTGGCTTCTTTTGCATACCAGATAGATATGCCGCTGCGTAATCCGCCCAATGCGCCTTTGCAAGCCGCAATCTGCGCCTGATTCTGCAAATTAAAAAATGTCGGCACTGCAACAGCAGCCAAAATCCCCAAAATCACTATAACCATTACTAGCTCAATTAAAGTAAAACCTTTACGCATCTGTCCTCCTCCATTAATATTATTACCAATTATTACGGCCCGGCGTCTCTGTCCAAACCATGCCGCTAAGTTTATTATATCTGTATTTGTTAAAAAACGGGTCTAAAAGCGCGCCATCCCTGCCTATCCGGACAGCCTTTAAATAACTTTCATATGTCACTGTACCATCGGGATTTGCGCGAGTCAAGCTCTTTTTTAACAGCTCTTTCAAATCAGGCGGCAGCTTGTTATTTATTACCAAGTAATGCTGAATAGCCATACGGATTCCGCTTAATTCATTCTGCAACGCCAAATCTTTAGCCACCTTGAGAGTTGTATTGGCATAAGCGGCAAAAATCCCCATCAGAATAAAAATAATGCAAGCGGTTACTAAAAGCTCTAAAAGCGAAAATGCCTTTACTGCGCGTTTTAGGTTTCGCATCCGCTGTTTATGCCGGTTTAAACACTTTGATCAGATTCCACATCGGCAGGAATACTGCCAGAGCCAGAAGTAGTACCATAACTGCCAGAATAAATATAAGCAGCGGCTCAATATATGTAGTCAGGTTTTTGATCATATACCCTGACTCAAGGTCATAATAATCAGCTACGCTCAATAATAATTCGTCCACTTTTCCGGTCTGCTCTCCGACATAAACCATCTGAACCACTGCCTCCGGAAAAAGTCCGCTTATTTTCATTGGCTCGGAAATACCTTTACCCTGACTAACACTTGCCCTGATATTCAGTATAGCCCGCGAAATTATCACATTGCCTGCGGTCTTAGCAGACAATTCCAAAATCTCAAGTATAGGCACGCCGCTCTTCATTAATATAGCCGTGATCCGGGAAAAACGCGACATAGTCAGCATAGTTACCAGCGGCCCGAATACCGGAACTTTTAAACGGATATTATCCCAAAGCGAACGGCCAAAAGGAGTTTTTAAGAATTGAATAAATCCAACTGTTATTCCGGCAACAGCGATTAAAAATACATACCAGTAATTCTGTATGGCAACGTTTATGGCGATTAATATGCGTGTAGGCAGAGGCAAGAGAGCATTAAAATGGCTATAAACAAGCGCAAAACGCGGGATAACAAAAGAAACTATGATCATAAACCCCACGCAAAGCACAAAAAAAGCAATCATTGGATAACGTGTAGCTCCTTTGATCCGGCTTTTTGTGTCCATATCCTGCTCTATCAAAGAAGCCAGCCGCTCCAGGATATTAACCAGATTGCCTCCGGATTCCGCAGCATGCACCATGCTGATATATATTTCGTCAAAAATCCGGATATGCTTCCTTAGGGCTTCGGAAAAACTTAAGCCTCCGCGGATATCCCGGGCAATATCGTCTATAGTTTTTTTGAAAAAAGGATTTTTAGTCTGCGCGGAAATGGCAGTAAGGCTGGTCAACAAAGGCAGGCCGGCTTTTTGCAAAGCATAAAGCTGGCGGGTAAACCCGCTAAGCTCATACAGGCTGATACGCTGAAACTTTTCTAAAAAACCGGCAGTGGCGGAAAAATGCACCTCTTCAATAGACACGGGGACATACCCCATTTCCTGCAATTTACTTGCAGCAGATGCGCTTGTCTCAGCCACTACTTCTCCTGAAACAGCCCTAGCAAATTTATCCCGGGCTTTATATTTATAGTTAGGCATATTTTAGTTCTTTAATGTCCATGCCAAATATAATAATACCGCTGCCATTATTAAAAGCACAGCCCCTAAAGCCTTATTATGTTTTATGGCATCACCAGAAGCTATTATCGGCTTATTCAAAATCTCTTCCATTTTTTTTAAATCCTTTTTATCCATCATAAAAATTACACCTAAAATCAGGCAGATGCCGCCAAAGATTCCTAATATAAGCATACTTACTCCTCCTTGCAATTAAGTCTCTTCGGTTACCCTTAAGACCTCTTCTGCAGTGGTTACGCCGGTTTTTACTTTTTCCATGCCGTCGTCGCGTAACACACGCATTCCCTGTTCAATGGCCTTCTTTTTTATTTCATTGGCTGATCTTTTTGCAGTAACCATATTCTTTATTTCCTCGGTTACAGTCAATAATTCAAAAATACCCAGCCTTCCGGTAAAGCCGGTATTGCGGCAATGCATACAACCCTTGCCGCGAAAAAGCTCTATCTTTTGGGACAAGCCCAGATCCTTTATTATCTCATCGCTGGGAATATATTTTTCTTTGCATTTAGGGCAGACCACCCGCACCAGCCTTTGCGCCAATATCCCTATTACCGAACTGGCAATAAGAAAAGGCTCAACCCCCATATCAACAAGCCGGGTCAGAGAACTTGCCGCGTCATTAGTATGCAAGGTTGATAAAACCAAATGCCCTGTCAAAGACGCCTGTATGGCAATGTCTGCTGTTTCTTTATCGCGGATCTCTCCTACCATTATTATATCCGGGTCCTGCCTTAAGATACTGCGCAGTCCATTGGCAAAAGTCAACCCTGCCCGGGGATTAACCTGCGTCTGGCGGATAAGCGGTATTTCATATTCAACCGGGTCTTCTATGGTAATTATATTCTTCTCAATAGAATTAATCGCAGAAAGCGCTGCATAAAGCGTTGTGGTCTTTCCTGAACCAGTCGGGCCTGTAACCAGCACTATGCCGTTAGGGCGGCGGACTAATTTATCAAATTCAACCAGATCCTTACTAGAAAAACCCAGCTCTTTTAGGCCCAAAATCACCGAGCTCTTGTCAAGTATCCTCATTACTATATTCTCGCCGTGCATAGTCGGAAAAGTAGACACCCTTAAATCCAAAGATTTGCTTTCCATCTTCAACTGGATCCTGCCGTCCTGCGGATTGCGTATCTCGGCAATATCCATCTTAGCCATTACTTTTACGCGCGAGGCAAGTGCGCTCTGCAGATGTTTAGGGATCTGCTGGACTTCATGCAGGATCCCGTCAATACGGAAACGGATAAGCACTTTATCGTCCGCCGGCTCAATATGGACATCCGAGGCTTTATCTTTAACTGCCTGCAGTATTATTAAATTTACAAGTTTTATTACCGGCGCTTCTTCTGCTGCGCCGGCAAGGCCTTTTACGGACTTTGCCGAAGCATCCATCTTCTCTTTAGTCATGCCTTTAACCAGCTCTTCGGCGCTGCCAATAGCCCCGTAATACTGGTCAATAACGCCCTGGATCATATCCGGCGTAGATAAAACCGGCTCTACAATGTCAAATTTACTCTTTATCCTGATCTCGTCCAAAGCCGCAATATCTTCCGGATCAGCCATAGCCACTGTCAGGCTGCTGCCGATTTTAAATAAAGGCACGGCTTTATATTTATTTGCCACAGCTTCAGGGACCAGCTTGATTACTTCCGGGTCAATAAGATAATCCGATAAATCTATAAAAGGTATGCCTAAAGAATCTGCGTAAACAGTAGCAATATCTACTTCAGAAATAAACCCGAGTTTTTCCAAAGCCTTTTCCGTAGTCATACCGGTTTTCATTGCTTCTTCTTTGGCTTTATTAATCTGGCCTTCTGTAATTATGCCTTTTTTGATCAACAGGTCCGCGCTTACTCTACTGCTCATCTTGCCTCCAGTGCCTTATTTTAAAAAATCTTTTATTTTCATCAACAGTAGTTCCGGCTCAAAAGGCTTGGTAATATAATCATCAGCCCCTACTTCCATCCCTACTTTTTTATCAGCTTCCAGAGCCCGGGCAGTAAACAAAATAATAGGTATTTTTTTGTATTTTTCGTCAAATTTAAGCATCCGGCAGACTTTGTAGCCGTCTATCTTGGGCAACATCAGATCCAAAATGATCAAATCCGGCATTTCTTTTTTTGCCACATCCAGGGCCTCTTTGCCGTCATAAGCAGTGAGCACCTGATAACCGTTTGCCTCAAGCCGCATTTTGACCAGCTCAACCAGCTGTGCTTCATCATCCACTAAAAGTATTCTCTTCTTAGCCACATTGCCTCCGTATAATTATTTCTTGTACCTATCCGATACGCTTAAAGCAGAAACTACATGCTCAACTTCCCTTTGCAGGTCTCCGGTTTTGACTATATAACCGCAAGAGCCGAATTTTTCGGATAATTTAAACATCTCATCGGTTGAATAAGCGCTTATCATAAAAACCGGCAGTTTCTTGTCTTTTTTGCGTATCCGCTTAAGCACTTCCAGCCCGTCAATGCCCGGCGGAAGCATCACATCCAGCAATACAGCATCGGGCTTTTCTTTGGCAATCTTCTCCAATGCCTCAATACCGTTTTGGGCAGTTACCACTTTAAACCCATTAGCCTCCATGCGTATAGAAAATAATTCAAGAAAGTCAGGCTCATCATCTACAATCAGAACTGTTTTGTTCCCCACTTTATTTCTCCCTTACTGCATTCTAACAAGCAAAACGAACCTGTCAATAGGATATATTAGGGTGGAGTTAAGCTTTGGCCTTTTTGATCAGCTCATCCTCGTTACGCGCATCATCAGGATAACTTGACGCACCCATATGAAGCTTTATTTTGTCTTTTAGGCCTTTTTGAGCAAGATAATCAATAAGCGCCTGCTCTATCCTGCCTTCAACTCTCAACACATCATCTTTACTGCAATCAATCAAAACGATGATAATCTCGCCGGTATCTCTTATAACCATATCGCCTTCACGGCGCAAAGCGCTCTTTATTATTTGTTCTAGGGCTTTGAGCATACCGCGAACCTCTGTTTCAGGGATTTCTTTGCGCAGGCGGTTAAAGTCATCAAGAGAAACCATGAGCACCGACATCTTAAGGTTCTTTTTTAAAGCTTCGCTCATCCCCTGCTTAACAGTATCCTTGAATAATTCAGCCGAAGAATACTTGGGTAGATAAAAACTAAAAACGCTCCCCTTTCCAAGTGAGCTTTCAACCTTCATCTGCCCCTTGTGCAACTCAACTAATGCCTTGGCAATTGATAAGCCCAGCCCTGTGCCTTTTTCGCCTGCCCCGTCAATACGGGAAAATTGCTGAAATTTTTCAAATACCCGCGGCAGATCATCCGCAGATATCCCCGCCCCCGTGTCAGAAACCGAACACTCTATCCTGTCTTCTTTCTCTGAGCAGGAGATCTCAATGCCGCCTTTTTGAGTAAATTTATAAGCATTGCCGATCAAATTGGTTAAAACCTGCACAATCTTATCCGGGTCAACATACGCTATAATAGGCTTATCAGGCAACTTTAATTTCAAACCCAGGCCTTTTTCGCCTAATCTAAGCTCAAAATTAGCAGCAGTTTTTCTGGCCAATTCATTTATATCCACAGGTTCACGTTTTAATTCAATTTTTCCCGATTCAATTTTAGAAATATCCAGAAGATTATTAATAATACGGGCAAGCCTATCCATATTGTCCCGTGAAGTAAGCAGGATCTTGCGCTGCTGCGGATTGATCTTTCCCGGAATGCCGTCCAACACAAGGCTGACGCCTTCTTTGGTAATTGATAACGGAGTACGCAATTCATGAGAAACAGTTGAAACAAACTCTGACTTCAAAGCGTCAATCTCTTTTTCTTTGGTAATATCCCGCAAAATAACCACCGTGCCGATAGCCACCTTAGCCGCATTTTTGACCGGAGTAAGTTCACAACGCAAAAAATGCCCCTGATAATTAGTAGCTTCTTGGCTAATAAACCGGCGGCTGGTAATACATTCCTGATAGGCATTATCCAGTTTCAACGCCTTAAGCCTGTTTAAAAGCGTATTGCTGTCTATTTCCTCGTTAAAACCAAAACCGAGCATCCACCTGGCCTGCGGGTTAATGATAACGATCTTATCTGATTCATCAAGCATTATCACGCCTTCAGCCATGCTGACTACCATACTCTCCATTTTTAGCTTATCTGAAACTATTTCTTCACGGGATTTGATTAAAGCTTCTTCTGCGTGTTTGCGCTGAGTAATATCAAGGCTAAAACCTATTATCCCTATAACGTTACCCTGGGTATCCCTAAAAGGAATTTTATCTGTCTGGACCCAAAGTTCGCCCTTGACTGATTTCATTGTCTCAATAATGCCGAATTTAGGCTTGCCTGTTTTAATAATTTCAAGATCATCTTTCCAATACCTTTGCGCCTCTTCAAGGCTGTAAAGATCAAAACAGCTTTTGCCTTCAACTTTATCTTTCGGCATGCCGACAGCATCTTCAAGCGCTTTATTAGTGCGAATAAACCTGTTTTCCTTATCTTTAAAAAATACCATTGCCGGAACCGAATCCAGGATTATCTGCTGCTCGTCTTTCTGCTTACGCAATGCCTCTGCCATTCTTACCTGTTCGCTGATATCGCGTACCGTAGCCTGAATAATATCCTTTCCCTTGTATTTTAATGCGGTAAGAAGCACTTCTGCATTAAAATCAGGCCCGTTTTTACGTTTATGGACCCAATTAAAATCATCATGGCCTGTTTCAAATGCTTTCTTAATGTGGGCTTTTGAAGCAGAATCGGAATCTTGGCCATCAGGCTGGAGCGCAGGGGAAAAAACAGCAGGAGATGTATTGATAAACTCTTTAACATCTTTAATGCCGAATATTTCTAAAGTACGCTTGTTACAATCAAAGAAAACGCCTTTTTCATCCAGCAGCATTAATGCGTCCCCCGAAGATTCATAAAGTGCCCTGAATTTCTCTTCGCTGTCTTTTAGCTCTTCCTGGATCTTCTTTAACACGCTGATATCTTTGGCAATATGCACTGAACCGGTTAATTCTCCTTTCTCGTCAAAAATAGGCGAAGTAGTGATTAAAAGCGGCATTCCCAGGTGGGCATCATCAACTTCTTCGGTATGCGGCTGTTGATCTTGCAAGGTCTTTTTAAAGGGGCAATTCATCCATGGGCTGCCGGTCTTATGCATTACCTCATGGCACTTCTTCCCCTCAATATCTTCGGGCTTAAGCCCAAGGGCCTTGCACATAGCCTGGTTGACCTTAATAATTATAAAATCCTTATTCTGAATAAAAACCAAATCAGATATAGCATCAAATGTATTTTCCCATTTTTGCGTAGCCTGAAAAGCCTGAACCTGAGCGGCCTTACGTTCAATAATTTCCTTTTCAAGTAATTTATTTGCCGAAGCCAGTTCATCTGTGCGCTGTAAAACCATTAGCTCTATTTTTTCGGCTCTTCGTATTATAATAAACATTACTTCTGCCGAGAGCGCAGTGAGCAATAAGCCGCATATTAATATCAGCCATGCCTGCCAGAAATTCCATTGGCTAAAGAATAACGGATTAGCCTCTGCCACTATCTTCCATTTTCTGCCTGCAACATCAAATTCGCTCTCAATGGAAAACTTATCAAGCGACTTGGCAAATAAGACTATAGGGCTCAAACTAACCGGTTTATCCGGCAGCGTTTCGTAATGATAGAGCAGGCTTTCATCAGGCAAGGCGCTTTGATCGTAAATACCTACATTGATCCCTGCCCGAGACAGGCCTGCCAGAGAATTCTCCAGAGTTTTTTTAACTTCAAATACCAAAGCCAGGAAGCCTAATAGGTTATCCCGCCTTTGAATACTTGAATTTAGAAGCGCCCCCTTGCGGTATAAAGGATAAAAAATAAGGCAAGAATAATTTTCTGTTTCTACTCCGATCCTTTTTGTCCTGGCAGTAATGGCAGAAGAGCCCGTATCCCGCGCCATTTCCAAAGCAGCAGCGCGTACTGGCTCTGAAAGAAAATCAATCCCAAAAGGAGTAAGATTATTGTCAATTGCTTCAATAAACGTCACCGGATAATAATGCGGCTTTTCGCGGCTTCTATTTATACTGCCATCCGGATATAATTCAAGTATTTCAAAATCAGAAGAAATATCTTTCCGAACACTCTGTTCAAAAGAAAGCCTGTCTTTACCTTTAACTGCGGGTATCCAGAATAAAAAAGTAATAGAGTCCCTGAATTTAAATATATTATTAGCAAATAGCTTGAATTCTTTGCGGTTAACCGCTTCGCTGGAATCAAAGAAACTGGCAACAGAATATAATGTTTCAAAATGGTCATCTAACCTTACCCTGAAAAGATGGATCCTGTCTTCGGCCAAACGCTCAAACTCTTCTTTATGCTGCTTAACCTCCCATCGGATATCAATAAAAAACACTAAAAAAGACAAAAAAAGGCCCACAATAATAGCGCCTAAAACATAAAATGAGATGCCTCTGGTATATTTATTCTTCATTGAATAAGAAAAAACCCGTATTTTCTATTTTATAAAAAAATAGAAAAACGGGTTTCAATAAGTTCAGCTTTGGGCCTAAACAAGCGGACCGTATAATAATACCCCCCCCTGATTCCTTACACTAATCTATACGCAACAATAAGTTATATACATATATTATATAATATTGTGTTTTTGTCAATGGAATAAGTAGGAATAAGCCAATTGAGGCCCCAATAATTACAATAACCTATGCACGAATTGATTTGAGGAATTTCGCGAGGTCTTTCTTGTCGGCCTTGCTTAAGCCTGAAAATTCAATACCGACTTTATACTGCTTTTTAAAATGATTTTTCGGCTCTGCTTCGCTGATCCAGGCAACCCTGCCAACGAGTTCAAGATTTTTTTTCCGGGTTGGGATCTTCAGCCGGACAACCAGTTTTGAATCAGTGGGCATTCTCTTATCAGAAGTAAAACATAATCCGCCTATGGATATATCAATCCCTTTGCCGTCATTGCTGCCAAACTGCGGATGCAAAATTTCAATCTGCCCGCGATAAATAAACCTTGTATTACGCCTTTTGTTAGCTCCGATATTAATTTTCTGCATCCTGATATTAGCCGGTACGTTCTGTGCAAAACCCTTAAAAGATTCGGTTGGAAAATCAATTAACCCGATATTAAAGAAAATATTATTCATTCCGGATTTCTGAAGGAACCTGCCCAGCCGCGCCTTTAATGAACCTGCCAATCTGGATGCCTGGGCCGGGTGGCTTGCCACAAAAATAACCCCGCATTCGCCCTCTTTAAAATCAGATATAAATAGGCGGCAGTCTTCTGTATTGCAGAGCTCTTTCAATACCTGCTCAATCAGCTTAATTATCCTGTTGAGCAGCCTCTGGTTGCGCCTGCCCAAAATTGATTGGAATTCTTTGTACCGGATAATCTTGACATTTAAAAGATAAAGCGCAAAGCCTTTCTTAATCAGATCATTTATCTTGCTGCGGTTATCTTTATTCAGGACATTTGCAGTATAAAGCCTGGGGATAGTAAAATAAAATTTACTGCCTACGCCGGGGACAGAGTCCACCCAGATATCGCCGTTTATAATTTTAAGCAGCTCTTTGACTATTGATAAACCCAACCCGATTCCCCTGTTTTTTCCCGCAGCAGTATTAGATATTTGCAAAAACCTGTCAAAAATCTTCTGCTGGTCCTGTTTAGAAATACCAACGCCGGTATCAATGACCCCAAACCTGACCTTATCTTCAAATATTTTTACCTCTACCTGAACGCTGCCTCCTTCTTCGGTAAACTTTAATGCATTATCTATCAGGTTTATTAAAATCTGGGTTAATCTTTCCGCATCCACAAATATGTTCAAATGCCGGTTAAAGAATTTACAAGACAGGATGATCCTTTTTTCCAAGGCAATCCTGTTAAAATGCTCAATAAGCTCTTTTACCAGATCTTTGATATTAATAAGCGAATAACACAGCCTGATCTTGCCTTTTTCAATGCGGGATATTTCCAGCAATTCCTCTATTATCTTATTCAGCCTTTCAGTACTGTCCTTTGCTTTTTGCAAAATATTCTTTTGCGATGGGTTAAGCTCGCCCTTAACACCGTCCAGGGCCAGAGTAACCGCTTCTTTGGCTATTGCCAAAGGAGTCCGCAATTCATGAGAAACCACAGAAATAAAATCAGTTTTTAACCGGTCTATTTCGCGCAATGATTCCAGCTGCTTTTTCATCTTCTCGCCCTGCCTGCGCAAAGCTTCCAACTGCTGGCGGTGGGTAATATCCCGGGTAATCCCTATTAAGCCGATAATCCGCCCCTTCTCATCAAAACGCGGCACCTTTGTCGTTGAAACATAATTATCCACGCCGTCCGGCCGCGTCGCCCTTTCAACCTTATCAATTATTGGCTTGCCTTTTTCCATTACCATACGGTCGTCTTTAGCCATCATCATTGCGCGCTCGCGTGGAAAAAAATCAAAATCGCTTTTTCCGGATACCTGCCCCGGCTCAAGGCCCAAGCCGCGGGCATGCGCCTTATTTACATAAATAAGTTTTCCTTTTTTATCCTTAAAATATATAACATCAGGTACATTGTCCATCAGCTCCTGAAAAAGAACGCATTTTACTTTAGATCCCAAGCTCGTGGATTTAAGTGGTTTCTTTCTGCTCATTTTTTGCTCACTCTAAGTATATACTCATTGCCTTCAACGTGAAGCTTCTCTATCTTAAAGCCATAGCCTTTAAAACGCTCAAGCGTGCTTACTATGCCTTTAGAAACTATGCAATAAGTAATTTTCTGTTCTTCCAGAAATCTTCTTGCATTTTCGTCAGTGTCAAGCACCGGTATCGGATGCGGGCTGAAAAATGGCTTACCACCTATAATAATAACCGCCACCGGCATATCCGTGCCAAACCTTACCCCTCTGACAAACATCTTTGAGCAAAGAATCCTTCCCTGCACTTTATGATTTTTAAGCAGGTATTCACAGGCCTTTTTGCTGGAAACCGAGCTCAAATAACTGTTGCTGGAAAGAAAGGCAAAGCCGATAAGCATTGGAACAAAAAGCGAAATCAGGCAGATATTCAACATATACTTCTTCTTGATAATTGAGTAAACCATTGCAGCCATCAGCAAAAGCTCGAACCCGGCAAAGACATAGACCGGTACACGCGAAGGCACATAGTCCGGATACTTAAAAGAACCTATTATCAAGGCAAAAGGAAATAATATTAGCAGTACCCATAATCCGGCTGACAATACCGTTATAAGCTTTCTTTTGAGGGTTATGCAATCATCAAGAAAATCTGCGGTGATTATAGCCAGCGCAGGAAACATCGGCAGGATATAGCTGACCAGTTTGGAATGAGCAAACTGGAATGCCAGAAACACCATGAGTATCCAGCTGGCTAAAAATAAATATACCGGAGCGGCTTTTGAGATGATTTTCTTAATCAGATGCCAAAAGGCAAATAAAACAAATAAAGACCACGGGAACATACAGGCAATTAATGAAAATGGGTAAAAATACCAGGTGTCATTGCCGGCATGCTCAGAAGCTAACAGGCGCCTGATATGGTCATTGACAAAAAACTCCCTTATAAAAATATCCCCGTATTTATGGTAAATATAGATGTACCACGGCAAAGATATTGCCGAAAATATTACAACACCCGCTAAAGAGGCACGGCAGAATATAAAACTGATTTCTTTTCTTAATAACAAGAATAATATAACTGCGGCCAGCGGGATTATCAGCCCTAACGGCCCCTTGGTCAAAACCGCCAAGGCCGTAAAGACAAAGAATCCTATTATTGCCGGCGTCTTTCTTTTTTTATCAGAATATCCCAGATAAAACGATACCAGCGACAAAAGAATAAAAACCGAAAAAATCATGTCTGTAAACACCGTGCGGGTCATTCCCACGTAAAACCCTGCGGAAGACAAAATCAAGCCGGAAATAAAAGCCTTTCTGTTATCCTTAAATGCGGCAAAGGCCAGCAGGTACACTGCCAGGACCCCGATCATACCAAACACCGCCGGAAAAAATCTTGAGCCAAAACTGGTCACGCCGAATACCAGAAAAGAAACCCGCAGCAGCCAGTAAGTCAAAATCGGCTTTTCAAACTGCGGCTGGTCAAAAAGATACGGCACCAGCCACGTCTTTTGAGCAGCCATTTCCTTGGCTGTCTGGACATAAAATACTTCGTCAGGGTTAGTCAGGCTAAGGATTCCATTTCCTAGCATCAGATACACATAAGAAATAACTAATAGAATCAAAATATTTTTAAAATTAATCCTCATGCAGGCTCTCCTCTTGTATTTTTAAAAGCTCGGAAACAGTCACAGGCCGGTAACCCATTTCCCGCAGCTGCTCAACCAGCCGGAAAATAGCCCTCACTGTCTCTTTTCTGTCCCCGCCTTCCGGCTTAAAAACTCCTCCGCTGTCATGAAAAAGAATAATGTCTCCCGGGCGCACATGCTTTAAAACGTATTTTCTTAAAAACTGGTCATCAAACCGTACCCAGTCTTTGGTATTGATAGACCATAAGACAACGGTAAACCCCATATCTGCAATGAGGCGTTTTTCATTTTTGGAAAGCCATGCCTTGGGCGGGCGGAAAAGCCTGGTCTCTTTTCCGGTAACGCTCTTAATAATCTCTGCGGTATGCAAAATGTCGCTTTTAAGCCACTGGGGGTCTGAAAACATTATTACTTTGTGGCTGTAAGTATGCACCCCTACATCGTGGCCTTCGTTGGCAACGCGGCGGGCAATATCCGGGTATTTTTCAACATGCTCGCCCACCATAAAAAATGTGGCCTTGGCTTTTGATTTTTCAAGTTCAATCAGAATACGCGGCGTCCAATCCTCTGACGGTCCGTCATCAAAAGTAATCGCAACCACTTTCTCATGGACATGTGCCCGGAAAAAAGTCTTCTTGCGCACAAAGACTGCCTGATCAACAAAGATAGTAAAAACAACAAACAGCAATACCGCCGCTGAAGAGGCCAGGCTTGCCCTAAAAATAAATTTTTTTCTGCTTTTTTTCATAAGGCTTATATTTTAACACATATAAATCCTGATGCAATGAAAAACGGCCCGCCGAGATTTTTGTTGCGTTATGCGGATTTTAGGGTAAAATTAAAAATATGCGGGCAAATATTAAATTTATCTCAATAAGCGCAGGAATAGTAATTGTTTTAGCGCTGATAATATTTGCCTACCCCCTGCCCCAGTGGTTAAATAGAAACCATAGAAGTAACTTACGCGAGAGAATATTACGCGGGGTTGCCTGGTTTGATTTTGGGCCGCATACCAACCTGTCCGAGTGGGAAGAAAAGATTTTTCAGGGCAGGGTCCAGTACTCTATTAAATCCGACAAAAAAGGCACCTATCTTGACGCCTACAGTAAAAACGCCGCATCAGGAATAATTTACTGGCTGAAGTTCTCTCCGGTATCCAACCCGATGGTCAGCTGGAAATGGAAAGTGGTAAAATTCCCGCAAAAATCTCCGGCTGTGCAAACAGATAACTGGTGGATTGAAAAAGATGACTACGCTGCCAGGTTTTATGTTATATTCCCCCGTTTCCCCTTTTTTAGGATGCAATGCCTGGAATATGTCTGGGACCAATACCTTCCGGCTGAAACTATAATCACCAATCCTAATTTCAGCAATTTAAAAATCATTGTCGCTGAATCCGGAATAAAAAACCAGGGGAAATGGGTAACTGTAGAACGCAATATTTATCAGGATTTTAAAAAGGCCTTTGGCAGTGCGCCGGGTGAAGTCGGAGCGATAGCAATTATGACCGACTCCGACAATTCAGCCAGCGTTGCCGAGGCGCAGTACAACGATATCGAGGTGGGATATGGAAAGTAATAAAAGAAGGCGCAAGTACATGGGCACACCGTTTCAAAACAAACTGCTTTTTCTGGTATTTGCTTCAGCGGTAATACCAGCGGCAATAGTCACGCTATGTTTATACTACCTTATTTTTAACACCCTTGCCTGGCAAATGGTCATCCCTGAATCAATCGCATACAACCTGATACCTGTCCTGCAAAAAGTAAACCTTATTCTGGCTATTGCTGTTCCGATAAGCCTGCTGATCATCTGGTTTATAGCGCTTGAGCTTTCCCACCGGGTAGCCGGCCCCCTCTACCGTTTGGAAAAAGAACTGGATGAAAGGATAAATAAAACCAAACACGGGGAGATCCGATTGCGGGAAAAAGACGAATTTAAATCCCTGGCCGGAAAGATAAACAAATTAATAGTAAAGTAATTTAAATCCCGCTTAACGCAGGCACAATTTTAACAACTCCACAACACTAACCAGGTCCTTATCGCTTAGAAAAACACTTGTGGATAAAGTAATATGTCTCATCGCGATACTGCGGGCATTAGGGCAATCCCGCACCGGGACAATACCCCGCAGATAATCATAATCACAGACAGGCTTGGCGTAAATGCGGGAAAAACCTAGGCCTGAACTCTCCAGTTTTGGCAAGATCTTATCCCTCTTAACCGCATCTTCTATCAAACAGGTAATAAAAGGATAATTGGAAATACTCTCAGGCAATTCCGTAATTAATTTTACATTGTTCAACCGGCTTAACCGGTCTATATAGAACCGGGCTTTTGTCCTTTGCCTGCGGATATTTTCCTCCAGCCTGCCGAATTGCTGCAAGGCCAGCTTTTTCCTGAAATCAGAAATCCGGTGGACTTCAAAATCAGGACTAAACTCTTCAATCATAGCCTTAAGCGGCCTGCCTCTTAAACGCCAATAAATATTAGGAAGCCGGAAAATATACCAAAACCCCATGGGCCGGTAAAATGCCCAATACCCGAAGATCTCAAAAATCTTTAAAGCCTCATTAAATTTATTTTCATTGAATAAATTCCGGAATGCATCATCCAGTGCTTGGACAAATTTATCCCTGCGGGTTACGGCAATTCCGCCTTCATACAGGGTCATGCCTTTACCGCGGCAAAGGCTGAAAAAAGAAAAATCCCCTAAAGAGCCGGACTGAATACCCTGATAAACCGCACCCATTGATTGGGCGCAATCCTCAATAATAAAAATGCCGTATCTTGAAGCAATCGCTTTTATCCGCTCCATATCCAAAGGCAAACCGGCAATATGCGCCACGGTTATTGCCAATATATCGGTATTGTCAGAACAGGCCTTTTCCAGAAGCGCATAATCAAAATCAAACCTGTCAGGAGCGATATCGCAGACCTCAATTTTTAACCCGGCGCGGTTTATTGCCAAAGGCACAAGCGGGCAGACAAAAGACGGGATAATCACAGTTCTGCGCAAAGACAGTAATTTCAATGCCTCCAAAATAAGGAAAAAGGCTGCTGTTCCGGAATTAACTGCTTTTGAATACATCGCGCCAAGATAAGCGCTGAATACCGCCTCAAAATCGGGGTCAAATTTACGGGATTTGCCATACGAGGCAATAATGTCGCCGAGATTTACAGGCCAGCCGGCAGTAGGGGGAATTTCTCTGATTATGCTCATCTTTTAGGATTCGGTAAAATTAGGTATTGCCTTTATTTGTTTTTATTCTATAATAAAACATCACCGCATACAAGGAGTAATCTTTAAAAATGCCTGCAAGCAAAAACATAACTTTTAAGCTTTTTCTTTTCCTTATCTCAACGGACTTCCTGGAAACATTCACCCATTATTGTTTTAAACGCAGCGCCATGCCCCAGTCCGGATTTCAGGTGCTTAATATCGGCGACGCTTTCATGTTCGCCAAAATAAGCGCCCTCTCGCCTTTTCTCTGGCTTGGCCTTTTATCGGTACTATTGACCTTTATTATCTGGTCAACCATCCTGACCAAAATAGACTTAAGCGTGGCAGTACCTATAGCAAGTTTCAGCTATGTATTCATACCTTTAGTATCAATGGTGTTCTTGCACGAAACAATCGGCCCCTTAAGATGGACAGGAATAGCTTTTATCCTTACCGGCGTGATTCTAGTCTCATTATCCAGCAAAGAAAAAGAAAAGGAGGCCCAAACTCCATGAGGCCGGGAATAATTTTTATTATCAGCCTGATCGTGCTTGAAAATATATTTGATACTCTAAGAGAGCTTATCCTAAAAACAGCGATCAACAACCTAAAAATCGAACGTTATACAATAAAAAATATCATCGCCTTTATACTCAAGCTTATTTCAAACCCGTGGATATACCTGGCGCTTTTATTTAGCACCCTTTCTCTTTTTCTCTGGCTATTCATACTTTCAAGGATAGATCTCAGCCTTGCCTTTTCCCTTGACAGCATGCATTATATTTTTATTGCTTTTGCTTCCGGTTTGTTTTTAAAAGAAAAACTGGGGGCCTTGCGCTGGTTGGGGACCATTTCTATAGTAATAGGTATAGTATTAGTTGCGTTTAGTTAATAACCCTAAGGCTTTTTCTGCCGCATCTAATCCTGAAACAAAACAAGCATGCACTCCGCCGCCGGGCTGGGTCCATGCCCCGGCTAAAAATAAACCCTTAACACATGTATCCTGGCTCAAGCGGTTGATTCCTGACTGGGCGACTGTCTGGGCAAATCCGTAAATAGCCCCTTGCGGCGAAAGGGTATAACGCTGCATGGTTATAGGCGTGGCTACCTCGGTTACTTCAATGTTTGCCCAAAGCCCGGGCAGAAATTTCTCCGCCCTCTGAATAAGTATTTTTGCCGCTTCTGATTTTTTCCGGGCATATTCCTGCGGATCTAATCCCTGCCAATTAGCAAATGAATCCAACGCCATTATTAAAAGAGTGCCTTTGCCTTCAGGTGCCTGCGCGGGATCTAACTGAGAATGGTCAACAATGGCTATTGAGCAATTTTTATAATCACCTTTTTGGCTATAAGAGAAATTTTTATCATGGTCATAGCCGGAATTAACCGAAAACATAAACTGATCCATGCCCAGTTGTTTAGCCGGTTTACTTAAGCCCAGATAAACCTGCGTAGCAGAGATGGATTTTTCCAAAGCCTCAAGCTCAGGCCTAACCCTGACTTTAACGGCTTGGTCATCTATCAGGCAGTCAAAAGTGTTTAACCCGGAGGCATTTGAAATCACAGTCTTAGCTAAAAATTCTTCAGCCTTTTCAGTAACTACCCCCTTAACATTCTTGCCTCTAAAAGTAATAATCTTTTCCACGGTAGTATTAAATCTGACTTCAGAGCCGTTAGCGCGGATATCGCTGACCATAGCATCAAACAGCCGGGACATCCCGCCTTTTATATAAGCAGTCCGGTTATTATAATAGCCGTTAAAGATAATGAAAAAATACAGCGCTGATAGCCTGCGCGGGCCCAGCCCGGCAAATTTCCAGATATCGGTTATTATTCCGTATAGTTTGTCGTTTCTTATATATTTTCTTATATAGTTTTCAGCTGTACAAAAGCAAAATTTTACCACCAAAGGAGAGATAAGCGGGGACAACAGCAGTTTAAGCCAGTAAGGAGCGGGAAACCGGGTAAACCTCCGCATCTGCCTTGAAAAATCCCGGACACGGCTGAATAAAGAATCAATGCCTTTTGCCTCTTGGGGAAAAAATTTCTTTAAGGCAGCTGAATAATCGTCAAGGTTAAAATTTGCCACAAAATCATGCTCGGGATATATCAGGCGGGAAAAATCTTTTAACTGTACAAAATCAACCTTCTTATCCAGCCCGTATTCATGAAGCAGGCGCATTAATTCTTCATCGCCGTAAAGAGCGTCTACGCAATGCACAGAAGATTCAAACATAAAACCTTTCCGGCGAAATGTTGTAGCGTAACCTCCGGCAACAGGCTGCCTTTCTATCAAAAGGACTTTCCTGCCTTCGCAGCTAAGCTTATATGCCGCGGCTAACCCGGCAACTCCGGCGCCTATGATTATAGAATCATATTCCATAAATATTTTAATGGCTGTTCAGGAAATCAATTATCTCTTTGGCAACCCTGTCTTTATCAAGGTCAATAGTAACCATATGGTAGCTGTTGGTTAATTCAATCAGCGCTTTATCTTTTGAACCGATATGGCTGTATACATATTTTGCGTTTTTAATGCTAGTCATATCGTCTTCTTTGGCGTGAATAATGAGGATGGGGCAATTTATCCGGGGCAATTCATTCTTAACCTGCCTGGCTAGAATATGGTGCTGATAAAGGCAGGCCAGGGGGAAAAACGGGCTGCCGAACAGCAGGACCTTATTGTCAAATTTTTTAGCCAGAGCGCCTTTATAAAACCTTTCAATCTGAGAACGCAAAGACTCGTCTTTAAGCCCGTACGGCCAGCCTTCGCGGATATCAATCATATTACGCAGGACAGGTATATGCCAGACCAGGTCCATTAAGGCCTTGCCCTTATGCAATGCCCAGCCGTCATAAAACAAAGTCGGCGCTAAAGCTATTAAGCCGCTTATCCGCTGCGGGTATTTATAAGCCAAATGCATGGACATAACCGCTCCCATGGATAAGCCTCCGGCAAAGACCTTGCGATAATCGTTATTCAGCCTTATTAAATCGTTTTCGCAGGCAGCGGCAATTTCCTGCCAAGTCACTTTCTTAAGCTCGCCTAAAGTACTGCAGTGCCGCGGCAGGGTATTGCACATTACACTAAATCCGGCCTTATTCAGCGCTTTTGCCTGATAACGCATCTCCGAAGGCGTTCCGGTGATGCCGTGGATCAAAAGCACTGCCTTGTCACTATTGCCTTTGAGGAAAAAATTGAATTTATTTGCTGGATTATCTTCCATAATGGTTTTTAATTATAGCACAAAACATGCTTAAATAAACTTTTTATTGTCCTGACATATTTTTTTGCTATACTACACCTATGCATTTAACAGCCAACCAGCTTAGCGTATCGCTGATAAGCTCCGCCCGGGGCATCCCCCAACAGGATTGGGATCGCTTATTCGGCGCTAATTGCCTTGACAGCCGCGATTACCATATCGCGCTTGAAGACGCAAAAATGCCCGAATTTGAACTGAGGTACCTTACTGTCAGCCGCAACAGTTCTTTAATAGCGGTTTTTCCGTTTTTCATCATGGATTTCTCCTTTACTACTATAATACAGGGGAAGATACAAAAAATTATCTTTGCATTACAAAAAATATTTAAAAATTTTCTTAAAATAAAACTGCTTTTTATAGGCTTCCCTACCACAGAAGAGCTCTGTATAGGCATAGACAAAACCGAGGATTACAACATGCTATCAGAGCTGGCGCTGGATAAATTCATGCAGTTCATCAAAGAGAAAAAAATCAATAACCTGCTTTATTACAATGTAACCGCCAACCAGTCCGGATTGGCCGCCTTGCTGGATAAAAAAGGTTTTGTGCGCATGGAAAATTTTCCCAATGCCCGGTTAAAAATACGCTCTGATTCCCTGGAAGGCTTTATTCAAGGCCTGAGTAAAAATATGCGCAAGAGCCTTAAAAAGAAATTAAGGTTGTCCCACGAGGCAGGTGACCTGAAAATTGAAGTGGCCGAAGACATAAACGGGGCGTATCCTGATATCTACAGGCTCTATATGAATAATTTTAATAATTCAAACGTGCGCCTGGAAACGCTCACCCCTGAATTTTTTCAAAACATCTGCAGGAATATGCCGGGAAAAGCCAAAATAATCCTGACCCGCCATAACACTAAATTGGTGGCTTTTAACCTGTGCATCCTTAATGATGATACCTTTATTGATAAGGTGATAGGGTTTGACGATGAAGCGAGCCGCAGGTTTAATCTTTATTACACTACATTCTGCTATAACCTGGAGTGGTGCATAAAAAACGGTTACCGCAATTACCAGCTGGGCATAATTGATTACCACCCTAAAATCCGGCTGGGCGCAGAACTGATACCGCTATATATCTATTTTAAATCAACAAAGCCCTTGATGAATTTTCTGGCAAAAAAACTTGCCCGGTTCATTGAGCCTAAGAATTTTGACCCCACCCTAAAGCTCCTTGCCCGTAAATCTGCCCAAAACAAGGCAGGCATTGTTCCCTCCGAAAGCCGAAGCGCTGTTTAAAGCAATATCCACCTGTTTTTTGCGGGCTTGATTAGGCACGCAATCTATATCAATCTGCGGATCAGGAGTTTCAAAATTTATTGTAGGAGGAATAATGCCTTCTTGAATAGCCATACAGCAGGCTATTGTCTCTAATGCCGAAGCTGCGCCCATAGTATGCCCCAGCATTGACTTGATTGAACTAACGGCGATTTTCTTATAATTATCTCCGAAGATGTTTTTTATGGCCTGCCCTTCCTCCCTGTCATTTGCCGGAGTGCCTGTGCCGTGCGCATTAAAATAATCCACCTCTTGAGCAGATACTCCGCTGTGCTTAAGCGCATTGCTAATGGAGCGCGCAATGCCATCGGCCTGCGGAGCAGTCATATGGTGCGCGTCGCAACTTATTCCGTAACCAAAAAGCTCGGCATAGATATGCGCCTTTCTTTTCAATGCATTTTCAAGGGCCTCCATAATTATTATGCCTGCGCCTTCAGCCACCATCATGCCTTTTCTGTTTTTATCAAACGGCTGGCATTTTTCAGGCGCAACTGCAAACATCCGGTTAAATCCGATAAAGGCTATCCGGGAAAAAGCATCAGATCCTCCCACCAGCATCATATCTGCTTGGCCTGAGCTTATCAGGTCGCTTGCATAACCAGCGGCAAAATTTGCCGCTGCGCAGGCATTAGGAATAGTCAGATTAGGCCCTTTGAGGTTATATTCTATAGCTAAATTGGCGGATAAAACATTGCACGGATAACGGCAGATAAGCAGCGGATCCACGGCATCAGCGCCTTTGCGTATCCAGGCGTCATTGAGGACTTCAAGCACCTGCGATTCTCCCATTGTCGTGCCAAGGCAAACCCCGGTTTTCTGTTCATCCAAATCAGAAAGCTTTAATCCGGCGTCAACAAGGGCTAGTTTTGCCGCACTGAGAGTAAATTGCGAAGCGCGCCCGAGCATTGCGGATTTTCTCCGGCTCATAAATCTTAAAGGGTCAAAATTCTTAATCTCCCCGCCTTTATGAGTTGGGAATGCGCTGGTATCCAAAGATTCAATCCTGCTGATCCCGGACTTCCCCCGGATAAGCGCATTCCAGAAATCATCCTTTCCGATGCCTATAGAAGTGACTGCGCCTAAACCGGTGATAACTATGCGTTTTTTATTTTGCATCTTCTTTGGCCACAAAGCTCAATTCGCCGGAAGCGACTTCTGTATCAGCGACAAAGGCTTGGGCTTTGACGATTGCGGCATTAGAGAGGATCTTCAGGGGTTCAATAACCAGCTTTAGCTGGTCGCCGGGCGTGACCGGCCGGGAAAACCTCACTTTAACTGCGCCTAAATAATAAATCATGTCCTTTTCTTTAAGAGAAACCTTGCTTTCGTAAAAAAGGATTATAGAAGCCTGGGCCATGGCTTCTATAATTAACACGCCGGGCATAACAGGCCTGCCCGGAAAATGGCCTCCGAAAAATTCCTCATTAAAACTGATATTCTTTATAGCGACTACCCTTTTCTTCGGCTCAAGCTCTAAGATGCGGTCAATCATTACAAAAGGAAAACGCTGCGGAAGTATTTTGAATATTTCCTCAATATTAAGCATGGTTGTCCTTTTTAGCCAGATTTTCTTTTACTACGGCCAAGGTATCATTTAAAGTCTTAAATTCCGCAAGCTTCTCTTCGGGAATAGATATCTTATACTTTTTCTCTATAGCAGCCAGGATTTCCAGCGCCATCATAGAATCCATGCCTAAGTCCTCCACAAACCTGGAATCCGGCTTAATCTCATCCGGAGTTTTCTCCACTATCTGCGCTACTAAATCCCTTATTTGCGTATCAATATCCTGCATCTGTTTCCTCCTTAATTAGCGCCGCTGTTATATTTTTATGGATAAACCGCCGTCAACCACTATGACCTGCCCGGTTATAAAACCGGCTGAATCGCTAAGCAAGAATCTTACTGCCTGCGCCACCTCAATTGCCTTGCCAAACCTGCTTAAAGGTATATTGGCAAGCATTGCTTCTTTATATTCCGGCTTTAAAGCGCTGACCATATCAGTATCAATAAAACCCGGGGCCACGGCATTTACCCGGATATTATAAGCAGCTGTTTCCCGGGCCAGCGAACGCGTAAAGCCGATTATCCCGGCCTTTGATGAAGCGTAATTAACCTGCCGGCTCAAGCCGGTCATGCCGCTGACTGAAGTAATATTGACTATCCGGCCGCTTTTCTGTTTTAAAAAAGTAACTATTGCCTGCCGAGAAACATTAAACGTCCCGGTCAAATTAGTGTTTATGACATCGCCCCAGTCCTCTTTAGTCATAAACATCAGGGCTTTATCACGGGTAATGCCGGCATTATTAACTAAAATGTCAAGCCTGCCAAAAGCCTCTTTAGTCTTTTCAATTAAGGCCTTGGCCTGCTCAAAATCCGATGAGTCAATCTTTAAAGCCAGGGCCTTTGCGCCTTTATTGGTTATCTGAAGGGATAATTCCCGTGCCAGGGCCTCGTTGTTTAAATAAGTAAAAACCACAGCCGCCCCTTCATCAGCCAGCATCAAAGCTATTTCTTTGCCTATGCCTCTTGAGGCGCCTGTGACTATGGCTACTTTATCTTTAAAAATCATATTTTCATCCTGCGAATTTTGAAATGACCATTGCCGCATTATTGCCGTCCGGCCCAAAGGAATTTATAAGGACATTCTCCAGCTTTATTTGGCGCGGATTGCTCGGCACATAATCCAGCACGCAATCCGGGTCTTTTTCCCGGTAGTTGATTGTTGCCGGGACCAACTGGTTCTCCAGCGCCGCTACTGCGGCTGCTGCCTGCATTGAAGCCGAAGCGCTTAGGCATTCTCCCAGCATTGACTTAACCGCGCTAACCGGTTTTTTTTCTGCCTGCGCTGCAAAAACTTCCCGTATAGCGTCTGTTTCTATTTTGTCCGCATCAGGGCTTGAATTGGCCGAAGCCAGAATACAATCTATTTTTTCAACAGGCAGCCCAGCATTGCTTATAGCGCCGCGCATGGATTTTTTTAGCCCTTCTGCAGAGGCTTTATATTTATTTATCCTGTAAGGGGTAAAAGATACGCCTATGCCGGTAATCTCAGCTAAAATCCTTGCCTTGCGCGCCATGGCTGATTCCAGCCTCTCCAAGACCATCAGGCAGCACGCCTCTGCTAAAATAATTCCGTTTCGCCTTTTATCAAACGGACAGGAAATTTCCTCTGCCTGTGCCTTTATCCCGGCTAAATATTTTGTCCGGTAAAGGCCCAAGAAAGTCTGCTCGGATAACTCCTCAACTCCGCCCGCCAATACAGCCCGGGCCCTGTTATTTTTCAGGTATTCGCAGGCATATGCAAATGCCTCAAGGCTGCTGGTAAATCCGGAGGAAATAGTGGCATTAAAACCTTTAATATTAAACCTGATAGAAACCTGGCTGGCCGGAGAATTAATTACTGTATTCGGAAAAAGCGCAGGATTGACATACTGCACGCCTTCTCTGATGGCTTCAGCATCAAAATCACTCATGCTCTTAATACTGCCAAGGGTTGAACCAATTGCTACCCCGATATCAACGCAATTTTCTTCAGTTATACTTAAAGCTGCGTCATCCAAAGCCATCTTTGCCGCGCAACTAGCTAATTTGGTGCTGCGGTCCATATTCCGCAGGCCTTTAGGCCCTAGAATATCCTGAGGGGAAAAACCGGATATTTCTCCTGCCAGTTTGGATTTATACCCTGAAGTATCAAAAAGAGTAATCGGCTTTATTCCGGATATTGATGCGCACATTGCCCTGCCAAAAGCATCTTTACCTGTTGCATTAGGGCAGATTACACCCATACCCGTAATAACTATTCGCGTGTCTTTCATAATATTGAGTAATTATTATATTACCAATAAGGCTGCTTCTCAAGCAGATTCTAGGGCTTTAAGGATGGCAATATTTGTCGCCTGATTAATAGAGTTTATCTGTTGCGGCGATTTATTTTTCGCGTTATAGCCAGTTGGATGGTCAAGCCGGGATATAAGCGATTTAAAAATACTGCTGAAACCCGGTTGCGAATATTCTCCTGTTATATCCAAGCCTACTATATCCAAATGGCCCCTGATTTGGCCCAACAATAACAATAACATGCTTAAGGGCATACGCCCTTCTTCCCAATTCGTGCAAGCCGCATCAGCGCTTAAACAGTCCTTATCTATGCTCACATAAGTTTTTCTGGCCTCAAGCCGCGGCAACAATTGAGGAATAAGATTATCCGGGTTAATATTTTTCAGCTGATTCCAGTTTATAACGGTTGAAAATAATTTTTTTGTTAACCTGACTGACACATTGGGGGCAAGCCTGCGCAAAAAAACACGGGTCGGCTCATGTTCATAAGGATAAATTTCAATCCTGTTATCTTTAAGCCCGGATAAATTTGCGCTTTTGATAGCCGGCCAGGAAATATCCTGTGAAGAAATACCCAATAATATTATTTTTTTAATATTCGGCTGTTCCAGCGCCCGGCTGACCCATGAACCACAGCCGAATTTCGGAGGCAGGATATCCCAATCCGGATGGTGGTCAAATACGATCAGATTTAACGGTTCCTTAAATTGCTCCAAAAGCAGGCTGGTAACATTATGGTAATCTCCGGAACCAAGAAATGTAACGGCATTTTTCAACTCCGGGCCTAATGCAGAGCTTATTGCTTGGCACGTTTTTCTATTCATCCACATCCGTGCATCTGAAGAAAACCGGGTCAGATCAACTATGTGCGCAGAGTAACCGGATACAAGCTGTTCTTGCAGCAATAGGCTGTTATCAAAATTAAGTATCCGGGGGGTTTTTGAAAGCATTAAGGCGAGTTTTAATCCGTTTATGCTTACTGCTTAAATTAACCGGCTTTTGCCTGTGTTCTTACGCCAGCTTCCTCAAATAGCCCAACACATCGGCAAATCCGTTAAAAGCAATACAAAATCTTTTCTTTCTTTTAAGGAATTTCAGCAGGTATCCTTTTGCGAAAACTATACCGGCTTCCTGCGCCGGGCATACATCCGAGTGGCCGTCGCCGACATACATTAAGATTTTATCGCGGAACTCCTGTTTTTTCAATTGATTCTTCTTGCAGTGGCCGCATTTACCGCATTTATTATTGGAATACGGGAAAGACGGTATCACCTTAGAGCCGCTGAATTTAAGGGTATTGGCAAAGATCCTGACTCCCTTGATCCCGTTAGATTTTAATATGCGCCTGATGATAAATGAAAAACTATCACTTAAAATAACCGGGGTTATGCCTTTTTGTTTTAGAAATAAGACCAATTTATCAAAATCAGGCAAGAGCCTCACTGTGGATAGATACTCATCCAGCTGCTGGGTAGAAATCCTGACTTTAGACAACTGCCTTTTCAGGCATTCTTTAGAGCCTATTTTTCCGGATTTCCAAAGCCTCTCGGTTTTCTCCCAATCCCTGCTAATTGAAAATCTTCTGATCAACCCGTCAAGGACATCAAACGTAGTGATAGTATTATCAAAATCAAAAAATATGCGGCTATCTGAAATCTTATGCAATCTTAAGGGCGGCTGCTTCATAATTGGAGTAATTATATATCAGGCAGGGCCTGTCCGCAATAAAAAAAGCGCCTCCTGCCAAGGCAGGAAGCGCCTAAAACCTCCAGGGAGTTTATCAGCCAGCTACCATCTTAACAATGCGACCTTATACCCATCCTGCTGCGGTTTGTCTACCTTATATTCCGGCTTAACAGACGGCTCATCATAAGGAGATACCGGAAAAGTTGCCACATCAACTACTCCGGCTACACCCCGGGTGAAGCCTGAAGCTATTCCCTGGCCAAGGCCATACGTAATACCCCAAAACACGTTGTCCTGCTCAGAGACATCGGCTACATCCCGCGGTATATCGGTCCATGAAGTTACCGTATTAAGCACCCCGTCGCCTAATTTTTCTGCAGGGGTATTTGCCATAGAATCTTCTTTCACAGGATTTCCATTGATCGCCTTCAGGAAATCCGAATTGCCAAGGGCTTTATCCTGCTGTTTCCATCCCGGCATATAATAGGTATTAAAGCCTGCCGCTGCCATTGCCTCAGGTTGCGCCCAGGCGCTAATATCTTTTAAGAACAAAACCGTTGCTGCCGCTATACACAAAATCAATAATGCCTTCTTCATCTTACACCCCCTATTTTGCGATAACCATTCGACTCTAAAACCCGGGCTATTAAGCCCGGGGCACCAGCTTGGGGTTATGCCAAGCGGCGGAGTCGAACCATAAAAAAGGCCCTAATTGTTGCCTGCCTGCGGCAAACCCTTAGGGCGCTTTTTGTACTTACAAAAAATAAACCTTGAGGGACGCTCAAGGTTATCTCTTTTGGCAGCCAGGCTGCCCTTTACAGGGCCCTTGGCTTTGCGTCCCAAGATTGCTCTTGGTTTGCCGTTTCAACAGTACTCCAAATTGTCTTTTCTTCTATTCCATTAAGACTATAACATATATCCGGACAATTGTCAAGTTCAGGCAGGCATTATCTTATATTATCCAGATAATCCCATCCCCAACCGACTAGTTTTCCTTTTTCAAGAACAATCGGGATAAGCTCATTTTCATCAATAATACCGTCATCGGTAACAACTTTAACAACATAATAAAAAACCTCATACATGCTGTCGGAACTGCGCAGCATAGACACGCGAAACGGATTGGCAATCGTCATATTGTTCCAGATAAACGGCTCAGTCCCCATTGTTTCCAAAACCTGCTCTTTAGTCATTCCGATTGATAATTTTTGCAGGTTTTCGCGGTTGGGTTTAAGCGTCCTATAAAGCGAAATAGTAGTGCACCCGGATATAAGCAATACTGCCATCAATAAACATATTTTTTTCTTCATCTTTTGCCTCCGATAATGTTTAAGCCTTATTTATATTCCGGTATTATTATAACTCAATAATAAAGAAAACAACAAATATTTTAGGCATTATCCTTGATCTGCTTTTTCAGCGCCCTTATCCGGTCATTAATATCAGCCATCAGTTTCTGTAACTCCTCAACCCGCAGCATATATTCCTCCAGAGACGCATCATCCCTGTAGCCGCGCGGATTAGATATTGCCCGGGATTTCGCCAGTCTTTCCAGATTCAGTTTTTCCCTCTCTGATGCCAGTTCTTTTATCTGATTTTTAAGCAATGTGTTTTGCTCTTTGCGCAGGCGTTCCTGCTGCTTATGCGCCAAATCCTGCTGTTTTTTTAATACTGCTGCCTGTGAAACTTTATCATGCGCAGGTCTTGGATGGGCAGCAGCCACAAAATGTTCGTAATCTGCGGATTTTTTCTTATCAAGGTAATAATCAAAATTTCCCGCAAATGTCCTTACCTGCCCGGACTTTACCTCAAATACAATATTTGCCACAGAGCGCACAAAATGGATATCATGGCTTATAAAAACTATAGTGCCTTCATATTCGGTCAGGGCTTTTATCAAAGCATCTACCGCATCCACATCCAGATGCGTAGTCGGTTCATCCAGCAAAAGAAAATTCGGCGGCTTGATCAAAAGCTTTGCCAGGATTAACCTGCTTTTTTCTCCTCCGGAAAGAACCTTGACTCTCTTATCGGCGTCATCCCCGGTAAAAAGAAAAGCGCCCAATATCGTGCGGATTGCCTCCTGGGACATCAAACCCGGGGCAGCTGAATATGCCTCTTCCAGTACGGTATTTTCCAGGTTTAATACATCAGTGCGGGTTTGCGAAAAATAACCCGCCTCAACATGGTGCCCGGTGATCCTTTCTCCGGAATCTATATCTATGACGCCGGCAAGAATCTTAAGCAAGGTGGATTTACCTGCCCCGTTTTCTCCGGCCAAAACCGCTTTTTGGCCTTGAGTTACTTCAAAATCAAAATCTTTATAAACCTGATTAGCCCCGTATGATTTTGATACCTTATTCAGGCTGACTACGCGATGGCCGCTTTTACGCGTCTGGGGAAAATGAAAGTTCTTTATGCTTTCTCTCGGGTCTTTTAGGAGGACTACCTCTTCCATCCTTTCCAGTTCAGATCTTTTTGCCCTGACCTGCTGCGCTTTATTGGGTTGGGCATGGAAACGGGCGATAAATTCTTCCAGCTGTTTGCGCTTTTTTTCCTGCTCTTTAAACTGGCGCAAGAGGAATATCCGCTTCTGGTCTTTTATCTGTTCGTAGTGCTGATAATTGCCCCGGACTTTGAAAATTGAACCGTTTTCCAAAATCAGAGTATAGTTAGTCACTTCATTCAAAAAGGCCTTATCATGGGAGATCATCAGAAAAGTGCCCCTGAATTGCGCCAGATATTCCTTCAGCCACAAAGCAGCATTCAGGTCAAGGTAATTCGTAGGCTCGTCAAGCAAAAGCAGGTCATAATCAAAGGTGAGCAGTTTACCCAGCAAAGTGCGCATCTGCCATCCGCCGCTAAGATCAGCCACAGGGCGGTTAAAATCTTCTTCTTTAAAACCAAGCCCGGCAAGGATTTTTTTAGCTTTATGCTCTAATTCAAAATAACCCAATACTTCCAGTTCATGCAGAATCTCCCCGTAGCGGCCTGAACCGGCTTTATTATCAGCCTCAAGCCTGTACTTTTCGGCCTTTAGGCGCATAAGGGTTGCATCGCCTTCTGTTAATTCAGCCAGCACTGTGTGCGCGGATTTAAAACTGGACTCCTGAGGCAAATAACCTATGCGCGTGCCCTTGATAACCTGCACACTGCCTGATGAAGGTTCATTATCCTGCAGGATAATGGAAAAAAGCGTACTTTTTCCCGAGCCGTTCGGGCCGATAAGCCCGATCTTTTCGCCGCGGTTGATATTAAGATTCAGCCCGTCAAAAAGAATTTTTTTTCCGTAATTCTTAGAGAGATTTGATATGGAAATCATTTAAAAACTTACCTGTTGAATTCTATTAAGCGGATAAAAGCGTCAGGCTTTATGCTATTAGCCCCGCTAAAAGGATAATCCAGCTCAAGCACGGTGAATAATATAAACGCAATAATAGCTGCCAATAAAATAGTCATAACTTTCTGGGTATCAAAATTCTTAGTCCCGAATAAAAAACTGATCAACATTGTTATAACAGCACCGGATATCAGCGTAAACCACAATATAGGATGTACCCCTTCTTTGGCATTAAGGAGGCGGACATTGCGGTAATCCAGCAGCTCATTTAATTTGCTGACAGATTCCTGCAGGTATATATCCTGCGTCCTGCCATTAGGCAGCATGCTGCTATAAAAATTGCGTATCTCGTGCATCTTATCAGCGGCCATCCTGCTTGAAGAACCAAAACTCATTTTTGGCCATTCGTCTTTGACTATTGCTTTTGCATAATCCCGCAGTAAGCCCCTGATTTTTAGTTGCTGGTGCTGTTCAAAAGCATCGGAATCGCTGTATAAAGAAGCAAGGCAGCTGGCCTCTTTTTCCACGCCAAGATTTACCCTGTCAAAATTCTGCCAGGTAACAATAACAACAAATGCCAGTATTACGGCATAAATCAC
>JAKQWZ010000057.1 GCA_029561735.1 Candidatus Omnitrophota bacterium
CTCTTCCGATCTTATTTCTTAATATCCAGGACAGTAATTAAGCCGAACTCTTTCTTGGCCATACGCATAAGCCGGGCAAGATAATTTCTCGGAGCGCCTGTCGGCACCCAGCCGCCGGTAACAAAGAAACGGACCGTAGGATTATCGTGTAGTATCTCTTTAAATTTACTGCGGAATCCGGTTAATTCTGCGCGGGTAAACGGAGCACGAGGAGCAATAATACGATGCTCATCATAACCACTGCCGTCTTCCCGCTCTATTGTTGCAAGCATATTTACGGTTGTATAACGGCCTGACTGTACAAAGTTACTTATGTCTATGCCCGCATGGCACATAAGTTCTTGATAAATCTCTCCGGATTTTTCTGTCCCGTAGCTGGTCAAAGTAATTGTATTAGCCCCGGAAAATACAAGCGCATAAGCTGTATTGGTTGGCGTACCCCCAACGTTTAATTCAACCGCAGCAAGCTCAAGCCTGCCATTTTGATTTTTGAATTTAAGATTTAAATCAAGAGAGGCGCTAACCGCAGCTGCTATTACAACGGGCTCTTTATTCTCCGGGGAAGGCTGTTTTGCAACAGGGCGTTCTTTAGCCCGCTCAGCTAAATACACGCAAAGCGGCATAACAATCGGGCTTAATTCTTCGCTAATAATAACTTTATTGGCGCTGCTCAAGCCCTCATACCAACGGCGAAATTCAGTATACTCCTGCGAAGTCAAAGAATCACCGCTGCCGTTTAATTTAGCTTTAATATAAGCGGTATATTCTTTAAGAAATTTGTTCTTTAGATGTTTTAATTCTGCATCAGCGGCATTAACAGCCTGATCAGCTAAGCGGTGGGCAACACTTTTGGATACATGATGGTCCTTGATCAAGGCATATTCTACCGCCTCATGGGTGAGGATTTTATTTAAAATCCCGGCAGTAAGTTCTTCGGGAGAATTGGCAAAAATATACATGCGGTCATTAGCAAAATCAACAGTCGCGTTAGGCGGCGAACGAACTGCAGTTTGATAATAATAAATGGATAATTTATTTAAAATGGCCTTAAGCTCAATAGGACCGTGGCCTTCGGGAATAACAGGGCCGATATTATTAATAATGTTGAGCGCTGCAGCGTATCCTTTTATATCTGTTATCCGAAGCGCGCCTGCCTGAATGGGATCAAGGGTTTCCGCGAGCCTGCGGCTGGCTTTGCGTTCTTCGTGAGTAAGCGAGGACCGAAAAGCAATAAAGTCGCTTTCCGGGTTCTGCGCCATTTGCTTATAGGCATGAATTAGCCCGGTTGTAGAAGAATCGTGCCCAGCTACTTCCGTTCCCGGCTCAAGCTGAGGCAAGATTCCGCTGGCAAGCTTTTTGCCAAGCTGGACACCCCATTGATCAAAACTGTAAACATTCCAAATCACACCCTGCACAAAAATCTTATGCTCATACATAGCAACAAGCATTCCCAGGGTATGCGGCGTAAGCCTTCTGGCTAAGATAGAATTACTTGGGCGGTTGCCTTCAAAAACCATAAAAGGCACAAGGCTGGCAATCTCTTCTGCGGTCAATTCCGGCTCGCCCTTTTCTTTACGTTTTGCGTTATCTTTCTTAAACTCTTCCTCAACTTCAGAAGCAGTCTTTCCTCTCATAAGGGCTTCAGTCTGGGCAAAGAAATTAGACAAAAATATCTGATGATGCTTATCCAGGCAGGCTTTTAATTCCGGGATATTATCAAGCGCTTGGATGCTCCTAATAGCAAAAGCTATAAAATCCGCCGGGATCAACTTAGTACCTTGATGGATCAACTGATAAAAAGCATGCTGGCCGTTTGTGCCCGGCTCGCCCCAATTCACCGGGCCTGTCTGATGTTTTACCCGTTTACCGTCGCGTCCCGTACTTTTCCCGTTTGATTCCATATCCCCCTGCTGGAAATACGCGGCAAAACGATGCAGATGCTGGTCATAAGGCAGAATCGCATGCGTCTGGGCATTAAAGAAATTGTTATACCAAATACCCAATAATGCCAGTATAACCGGGATATTCTGCTCAAACGGCTCATTCCTAAAATGACAATCCATATCATATGCCCCGGCAAGCAATTCTTTAAAATTATCAAAACCGACATAACAGGCAACAGAGAGCCCGATAGCTGACCAGGAGGAATAGCGGCCGCCAACCCAATCCCAGAATTCAAACATGTTGGCCGTATCTATGCCGAACGCCTCAACTTCTTTTTTGGCTGTAGAAACCGCTACGAAATGTTTAGGGATATACTCTTCGCTCTTTGCCG
>JAKQWZ010000064.1 GCA_029561735.1 Candidatus Omnitrophota bacterium
AATTGCCAATTCCGAGATAAAGAGATAGTTCTACGAGATTAATTTGGCTGTTCTTTGCGAACCTGCGGTAGGATTGAACTTTAGGATCACCAGCACCAAAACAACAAACAGAATAACGCTCTAACTCTTTGACACGTCAACACATAAAAATAGCCCTGATTAGCGTTGCTAGTCAGGGCTTAAGTTATCTCTCATTCTGGATTTCGAGAGATTATAATGGTTGCGGGGGTCAGATTTGAACTGACGACCTCAAGGTTATGAGCCTTGCGAGCTACCAGGCTGCTCCACCCCGCGAAGCTATATTACCACAACTTTTAGAAATAGCAACTACTCTCTTTCCTTAGGCACTATCTTTACCGGCACTTCGCCTTTACGCACCACACCCAGCTTCTCCCGGGCAATTTTCTCCTGATACACCGGGTCATGGGCTATCCGGTTAAGTTCCTGCTGCAAAAGGTAATTCTCAATACTAAGTTGTTTGGCTTTATTTGCCAACTCCCGATTCTTATCCCTTAACTCCTGAAGTTTGGTATAGCCGGGAAGAAATATAAACAGCAGGAATACCGTTAGCCCGAAAAGCCAAAAAGCCTTCTTCAGTATCATTTTTTCCAGGTAGTGCCGGCGTAAACTGCCTTTGAGCCCAGCTCTTCTTCAATCCTTAGGAGCTCATTATATTTGCAGATCCTGTCAGTACGCGAAAGCGAACCAGTCTTGATCTGCCCGGCATTTGTTGCCACTGCTATCTGAGCGATAGTGGTATCTTCTGTTTCTCCTGAACGATGCGAGATAATCGCCCCATATTTATTCTTCTTGGCTATGCGGATGACTTCCAGGGTCTCTGACAGAGAACCGATCTGATTAACTTTTACAAGAATAGCATTGGCGATTCCGTCGGCAATTCCCTGTTTGAAAATCTTAGGGTTAGTCACAAAAATATCGTCTCCGACCAATTGCAGCTTGCTGCCTAAAACCTTGGTCATCTCAATCCAGCCTTTTGAATCGTGCTCGGAAAGCCCGTCCTCAATAGAGATAAGCGGGTATTTTTTTAACCAGCTGTCATAAATTACGATCAGATCAGCTGCGCTCTTGCTGGAATTTTCAAAATTATAAACCCCCTTATCGCAGAAAGAACTTGCTGCGCAGTCTAACGCCAGGAAAATATCTTTTCCCGGCTTGTATCCGGCTTTTTCAATTGCCTGCACGATTAAATCCAGGGCTTCCTGATTTGACTGCAGGTTCGGCGCAAATCCGCCTTCATCCCCGACTGATGTAGAAAGATTTTTTGATTTTAATAAAGCCTTCAAGCTGTGGAATACTTCTGTGGCATACCTGAGCGCCTCGCTGAAAGTCGGCGCGCCTATAGGCATGATCATAAATTCCTGGATATCCAGATTATTATCCGCATGCATTCCGCCGTTAAGTATATTCATCAGCGGCACAGGCAGCAATTTTGCTTTATCCCCCCCTAAAAATCTGTACAACGGCTGTTTCTTAGCAATGGCCGCAGCCTTGGCCGCAGCCATGGAAACCCCAAGTATTGCATTGGCTCCGAGCTTGCTCTTAAACTCTGTGCCATCCAGGCCAAACATTATCTTATCAATCTTTTCAAAATCAGGGCTTAAACCTTTTATTTTAGAGGCTATTATGGTGTTTACATTATTCACGGCCTTTAATACGCCTTTGCCCATATAACGGCGCTTATCGCCATCGCGCAGCTCCAGCGCTTCCTTTTCCCCGGTTGAAGCTCCGGAAGGCACAGCTGCCCTGCTTAAAATCCCGTTATCCAAAACAACATCCACCTCAACAGTAGGATTTCCGCGGGAATCCAGTATCTCTCTTGCCATTACTTTTTTAATCTTAGCCATTTTTGCCCCTCCTATTGGTTTTATCAATTAGAAAATATTTGAATAAATATAATAGCACGATTTTAAATATGGTCAAGAAATCGTTTGACTATCCATGCCTGATATGTTATGTTAGCTTCATATGAACAAGAAAAAAATTAAACTTTTCTGGAAACTGCACTGGGGAAAGATTGTCCTTATCACCGGCTTAGGCTCTTTAGCCATATCCCTGATTATTTTTATCACCAAAGGCATCCGCGCCTGGAACGAAGCAGACTCATACCTGCGCCAGACCCAGCTGGCAATGATCCCGCTTCAGCTATACCTGCAAATAATAATGGCCCTTATATTCGGCATGGTCTATACCTATATGTGGTATTGGCTGATGTTTAAAAAAGGCGCGCAGAGTTTCAGCCAGGCCCAGAAGAAATCTATTTCCGGAGGCTCTATCGGCATCACCTGGAATGACGTAATCGGCATGGATGAAGCCAAACAGGAAGCATTAGAAGTAGTCAAACTCATAACTGACCGGGCCGAACTTCAGCGTATCGGAGGCAAAATCCTTAAAGGCATACTCATGCTCGGGCCGCCCGGCTGCGGCAAAACCTATCTGGCTAAAGCTATTGCCACAGAAGCAAAAATGCCTTTTATTTCCATGTCCGGTTCGGAATTCGTGGAGATGTTTGTCGGCGTAGGCGCAGGCAGGATCAGGAGCCTTTTTAAGAAAGCCGCTCAATTAGCCGAGATGGAAGGCGGATGCATTATATTTATAGATGAAATAGACGCTGTCGGAGCCCAGCGCTCATCAAGCCCCATGTCAGGCGGGCAAACCGAAACCAACACCACATTAAACCAGCTGCTGGTTGAAATGGACGGGCTTAAAGAAAAAGATATAAATATCGTTATTATCGGCGCAACCAATATGTTCGAGGGGTTTCTTGACGCTGCACTTTTGCGCCCGGGAAGATTTGACCGCAAGATTTATGTGGATAAACCCAGCCTTGAAGACCGCCAGAAGCTTTTTGCCTATTATTTAAGTAAAGTAAAATATGAAGAATCAAGCGTAAAACTGGACCGTTTAGCCCGTATAACCGTAGGTAACAGCCCGGCAGATATAGCCAATATTATCAGGGAAGCGGCATTGATAGCCGTGCGTAACTCGCGCCAGTCAATAGCAATGAAAGATATTGATGACGCGCGCGAAAGAATAGCTTTAGGCATCAAACGCAGGATCAAACTTAGCGATGCAGAAAAATGGCAGATAGCCTATCACGAGTCCGGGCACGCCATAGTCACCTACCTGCTTGCGCCCACAAAGGACGTTTTTAAAATAACCATAACTCCCCGCGGGCATACCGGCGGAGTTACCTGGGTTCCGGAAAAAGAAGAGATATTTATTGAGAATAAACAACAGCTGCTTACCGATATTAAGATCAGCCTCGGATCATACGCCGCAGAAAAAATAAAATTCGGGATAAACACCAACGGTGTTTACGGAGACTTCTCATCCGCATTCAGGATCGCCCACCAGATGGTATGGATGGTCGGGATGGGCAAAAGCGGCCTTATAGGAAATTTTCTGGCTTTAGACCAGAATCGCTGGGCAAAAGACAGCGCTTCATCATTATCAGAACAAATGAAATCCCAGCTTGATAATGATGTTCAGGATATACTGCATACCTGCCTTAAAGAAGTAGACCAGCTCCTGCGCAAAGAGGAGCCCTTGCTTAACCGTTTAGCCAAAGAATTAGTTGCCAAAGAAGAACTCAATTATGATGAGATCGAAGCCATTTTTAAAGAATTTGGCAAAACTCGCCCCACTCTTTAGCGTTATACCTTTAATTTTTCTGCTAAGCGCCTGCTCCTCATCAACCGCGCCAACTTATCAAAAAAAAGACATTCCTAAAGCCATCCGGGAAATCTGTAAAAAAGATTACAATATAGACATCAGGTCCCGCATTGTAGGCTCAACACTCTGGGTATACCTGCCGATAGACGGTACTGTAGAGGTCCCCAAGAAAAAAGAGAAATACACGGAGAGATTTGAAATCAAATCTCTTGATTCAAATTTTCAAGATTCCGCTTTTAACATAGATTACCTCATCAACCCGGTACCGGAAGCGGAAAAACCCATTGAATACAAATATACCAAAGAAGCAATTGAAAAACGCAGTAAAGTCTGGGCGGTAATCCGCAGGGTCCTCTTTAGCATGGACAGGAACAACTTCGCTGAACCAAAATTCATCTGCTTTATCACCGCTGACATTAAATATGGTTTTATTACAAAAGATTTAGGCTATTACCTGGACCTGAAAAAGGTTTCTTATGAGCTCATTTCAATGACCGAATACCAGCACCGCGTGGTAACGGAAAATGTCGATATGCCGCAAGTCAAAGGCGATGTTCAAGGCCTCAGCATTGATTACAAAGATTTTACCATGGAAGAGTTTATTGCTGCCCAGATCAAAAGCCGCACCAGATTGAAATTCCAAAAACCGGAAGTGGACAGAAAAGCGGATATGGATAAAGAGGTATTAAAAGTTACCGCTGCTACTTTAAAGATCTACGATTATAAAAATTTCAGGCAGGTTAGCCTGAATAACCTGCGTACGGGCGAGAAAATAATCCTGAATGAAGGAGCTATTTGGGCTAAAGATTCTGAGCAGAGATTTTAACCTTCCTGCCTTCCAGTTTTAATTTCCCCTCCACATAAAGCTGTATTGCCTGCGGATAAAGCTTATGCTCTATTTTATGTATTTTCTGCTCTAAGGTATGGAGAGTATCAGTTTCTTCAATCTTTACCGCCTGCTGCAAGATTACCGGTCCGCTATCCATTAACTCATCCACAAAATGCACAGTAACCCCGGTTACCTTTACTCCATAATCAAACGCGTCTTTTATTGCCTGCGTGCCTTTAAAAGCAGGCAGGAGCGCCGGATGCACATTGATTATTTTATTTCTGTATTTAACCACAAAATCAGGGCTAAGCATCCGCATGAATCCGGCTAAAACTATCAACTCAATATTATTTTCTTTTATTACTTCGCTAATCTTGCCCTCAAATTTATATTTATCGGCAAAATCCTCTCTTTTAATCAAAACTGTCCTGATGCCGGCTCTTTTTGCCCTTAAGATTACCCCGGCTTTAGGATTATCGCAGACCAAAAGAGCTATTTGGGCCTTGATCAAACCTTTTTTTGCTGCCCTGGCTATACTGGAAAAATTTGTCCCTCTGCCTGAAGCAAAAACCGCGATATTCATATCTCCTCCTCCGTTAATTCAACCAGGAAGCTTTGCGCTGATAGGCCAGATTAATTAACCCTAAAAACATTATCGCACTTCCTACTATTACCAATATAATAAACGGGGAAAATTTTTCCGCCAGGATACTGCTAACGAACATAAAAATAAGAAAGCCCAGATGCATAACTATCTCCAGCGAACTAAATATTTTCCCCAACATAGAGCTGGAACTGGCATTATGTACGATGGTATTTGTGGCGATCATTATCGGAGAAATAGCTATACCAAGCAAAAAGGCAAAAATTGCGGCAATTATAAAATTTGAATACTGGTGCACCATGACGGCAAAAATAACAAGCATTGCCCCGCTAAGCACCAGAGAAGAAAAAATAGTTTTAAAATGCGAGAGGCGCTGGCCAAACCTGCCGTAAACAAGAGAGCCCATAAAAAGGCCTACCCCTAAAAACATAACTAAAAGCCCCAAATCTTTAGTCGCAGAATGCAATGTCTTCTGCACAAAGACTATAATGACCACATATGTAGAGCCAAGGGCAGCCCAAAGTGCAAAAATCACCCAGGCAGTAAACCTGATCTCTTTATTTTTAATAAAATAGATAATCCCGTCTTTTACTTCGGCCAGTATTGATTTGCGTATTACGTTTACGATTTCCCGGCCGTCTATTTTCACATTAGAGCGCTGGGAGGAATATTTTTTAGCAATCAAAAAAATCAATGCACCGGAAACCAGAAAACTCAAAGAATCCAGATAAAATCCGCTTCGCGCCCCCAACCACTCTACAATTACGCCGCTGACGCCGAATCCAAGCACAGCCGCAATCATACCAGTTGTATTTACCAGGGTATTGGCTATTAATAGGTCTTTTTGCTCAACCAGCTCCGGCACAATAGAAAGTTTTGCCGGCACAAAGAATCTGCCTATAGAAAAGACAACAAAGATAATAAGATAAATCCAGGTAAGATTTTTGGAATAAAACAAAAATACCGGTATAGTCAATACCAGGGCTGCGCGCATAAAATCGCAGACAAACAGAGTCTTTCTTCGGTCCCATCTGTCCACATAGGCGCCGGCGATTGGGCCGATCAAAAAAACCGGGATTATGGTAAACGAAAGGATTTTGGCTATTTCATAGGCAGAGCCGGGGGCCCTGGAATATACAAATGCTATTAAAGCCATCTGGCCAAGCCTGTCTCCAACCTGAGAAACAATCTGCCCCAGCCAAAGAAAGAAAAAATTACGCGATTTTAGGACATCGGAGAATTTAGACATTGGTAGTCAAGCCGACGAGTGGATTCGAACCACCGGCCCGCGCTTTACGAAAGCGCTGCTCTACCAGCTGAGCTACGTCGGCATATTTGTTTGTATTATAGCAACTTTCCTATAATAGTCAACGACTGCCAAAAAAATACCTGCAGCTATACGCTTGCCCGGAAGTTATAGCAAGGCTCGCAGCTGCAGGTTAAATGCTAAGGCTCATTTTACCCGCAAATAAACACTAGAAAAGAAAATACCTGCAGCTATACGCTCGCCTAGACGTTAAACTAAAGCTCGCAGCTGCAGGTATAAATTCGCGCATATAACTTACGTCGCCCATAAATGGGCTCCGTAAGTTATGCGCTCATTTATGCCGAGAGAGGGAATCGGACCCCCTACGCCGGCCTTTTCAGGGCCGCGCTCTACCAATGAGCTATCTCGGCTAAAAATATACTATAAAACGGAATTAGACAATTTTAACACAAAAGCCAAAAATAGCAACCATAAAAAGCCGGCAGGGCTATTTCATCTCCTCTATGATCTTAAGCAATACCTCCTGCGCCATAGCCATATCCGGAAAATGATGTTTTCTCGCAGCAACTTTTATCCTGCAAGTCTGCGTTGACAGGCGGGTAATGTATATCCAGACAAAACTGCTTCCGATCTTTGCCTTAATTATGCCGCCGGAGGAATCCTCTTCTTTAATCACCCCCCGGATACGCGAAACCGTCATAGCCGAGTCCCAGGCCGCCTCATACGGTTTTTCCGAATCTATCTGCACAGCATCTTTACTGACCGCATATACTCCCGCAGCCCCGACTGCGCCTCCAAAAATGAATAAACACCCGCAAACGCTCAAACAAAAAACAATAAGCAAACAAGCCAAAATAATTTTTTTCATTTTATCTGCCTCCTCGAGAAAACTTTTACAAAACAAAAAATAGCCAACCCGATAATCAAAGCCCAGCTAACAATAATAAATACCCAACCGTAAATATTCATTTTACAATCCTGTTTTTTGCTTTTTCTTACGCCATGCGATTTTTACCAATATGGCTAAAATTATAAAAATGGAAAACAACCCTATGCGCGTTGCTATGATATAGATATGGTTTTGCGGCGCTACAGCCTTCATAAAGATGACCGAAAGCCATTCCTGCCATAACCAGACCCCTAAAATAACAAAAAGGAACAACGGCGTAACATATTTGATAATAAATTTATAAATCCGCGGAACTCTCATATCCGCGCCTTTATGGATCTCATCCCAGGCTTTTTCCATCCCGAAAACCCAGGCAAAAAGTATAGTCTCAATTGCCGCAAAAAGCACTAAAAAGAATGTGCCGCCCCAGAAATCCAGCTCATCAACAACTCCGTTTTTCAGGAAGAATATCACCGGCTGGCATAAGATAAATGTGGTTATACCGAATATCAATACAGCTTTGCCCCTCTTGATATCAAATTCGTCTTCTAAGAAAGCAACTGCCGGCTGGGCTAATGATACCGCAGATGTAATACCGGCCAAGAAAAGCAGAAAAAACCAGATAAATCCGAAGAGCGCATCTAAAGGCAGCCTGTTTAAAATCAAAGGCATAGTCACAAAACCCAGATTGAAAACCCCTGACTGGGCAATAGATTTAATATCCGCCGGGCCAAAAAATATAAAAGCCGCCGGGATAATTATGCTGCCGCCTAAAATAACCTCGGTGAATTCGTTTGTGCTTGAAGCGGTCAAGCCGGATAAAACCACATCATTGCCTTTAGATAAATAACTGGCATAAGTCAATATTACTCCGATCCCTACGCTGAGCGTAAAAAATATCTGGCCAGCGGCCTCAAGCCAGACCTTGGCAGATTTTAAAGCCGAGAAATCCGGATTCCAGAGAAAGCCAAGTCCGTTTATAACATTCCACTGCGGGCGGGCAGGATCAGGTGCGCCGAGGGTAAATACCCTTATCATCAAAGCGATGCCGCAGATAAACAAAACCGGCATGGCCCATTTGCAGAGCCTTTCTATTCCGCCCCGTATACCGTAATAAATGACCCATATATTTACAGTAAATGTAACCAGAAAAAATAAATAGGCCCAGCCAATGCTTTGGAAATATTGATTTTTTTCTATGCCCTGAAAAGCGCGCAAAAAACTCTGCATTGATGCCTGGTCAGCCAGGGCGCTATATTTTCCGAACAAAGCAAAAAAGCTATACGCCAGCGTCCAAGATTCAATATAAGTATAATAGATAAATATGATCAGCGGCCCGAATATCCCAATAATGCCGAAATATTTTATAAACCTGTTCTTGCGCCAGAGGCTATGGAATATTCCCGGTGCGGTACCGTGTTCAAAACCGCCGCCGAACCGGCCTAAAGTCCACTCAATCCACATCAACGGTATGCCTAAAAGCAGCAGTGCCACAAAATAAGGAATAAGAAAAGCGCCGCCTCCGTTAGAAGCCGCCTTGGCCGGAAACCGCAAAAAATTCCCCAGGCCTATAGCCGAACCTGCCACTGCCATAATAATACCCAGGCGTGAACCCCAGCTGTCTCTTTTTTTACTCGCACTCATAGCAAAGGTATCGCCAGCCTTTCTAAAGAATTGCCGGGCTTTATAATGATATCAAAAGATTTGTCTGCTCTTCATCGCCTTCGGATTTCAAAAAATCTTTATCCTCAATATAGCCAAATACCTTGGTAGCGATCAAATCCTTGGCAAATGAACTTGGCGAAGAAACTTCAACCTTAGTCTGTGCAGGGCTGATATTAGTGATAAATATCCCCACAGGGGTGGTATCTGTTTCGCTGACATAAATAGCAATTAGGTTATTTTTGCTGTCCTCGGCGTAAATATAGGCTTTTATTATCTTAAGCGCCTCACGCACCCGGGTATTGCAGCTCGTATAATCAACATCAAACGTCTTGACTATGGCGTCTTTACGGCCGTTCTCCAGCTCTTTTGTAGAGATACCCAGGATGCCTTTGCCGGTTTCCTTAAGAGAAGCACAACCTGAATACAAAACGGCAAATGACAAAATACAAATGATAAAATAATAATTAAACTTGCGCATGATACCCCCTATTCGCTGATAACCTGTTTTATCCTGTTAATATGTTTGCGGGCTTCCTCTTCGCCTCTTTTGGCAAATTCTTCGGCGCGGTAAAGCTCAAGCCAGTGCAGCCCCTTGGTATCGGGGTGCAAAACCACGTCCGCAAGCCGCGATTCTTTACGGGCAAGTTCCGACTGCATTACCTCAACACTGCTGAATATTATATCGATTATATTAAATCTGAATTTCTCTTTCAAGAAGCTTTTTATACTGAATCCCTTGGGGTTCTTTGGCTTATTTGTATCCTTAGTAGCAGCCTCAAATTCATTGATGACGTCTTCTTTTGAAGGGGTTACGTTTACGGCAATTATCTTTTTTGCCCCTAAATATACCAGCGGCTCGACCGGCAAAGGATGGATTATCCCGCCGTCCAGCAGGAATTCCCCCTTAAATTTAAAAGGCATAAATACCCCGGGCATAGAACAACTGGCCATAATCGCATCAACCAAAAGCCCGTCATCAATTATCCGCTGTTCTTTACTCCTTACGTCGCTGGCCACTATTTTTAACGGCAGCTTTATATCGCGGAAGGTCTTAGTGCCCAGCTGCTTTTTTAAAAAATTATAAAGCTTATTCCCCCGGATAAATCCCGAAAAGGGAAAGGTAAAGTCAACTTTGCCCCATACATCCTTTGGCTCTTTAAACTCCGCGGTTATTATCTTGAGGATATCGCCGCTTTTCATTCCTGACGCCCAAAGCCCGGCGATTACCGCCCCTATGCTTGAGCCGACAATAATATCAATAGGGATATTTTCTTCTTCAAGCACTTTAAAAATACCGATATGGCAGAAACCATAAGCAAATCCGACCCCCAGCGCCAGGCCCACAAGGCAGTCTCCCAACTGACGGGAAATTCTTCTGACCGCTCTTGAATATTCCGAATCCGGGTTCTCCAGGATCTGCCTATCAGTTAATGCCTGTTCAATTTTAGGCAAAGTGGCGTAAATACTATGCCCGAGCAGCGCGATTTGCTGTTTAGTGCTTAGTTGGGCAAGTTTATATTCATTAACCAATACGTTTATCTTGGAATCCTGAAAATTAAATTCGTTTTTTAACCTGCCTATCAGCTCGCGCGTCCTGATGAGGTCCTGTTCTTGGGGGCTGGTCAGAATATGTATAAATTCCGACTGATTTAGCACGGCGATTATCGACCAGTCCATCACCGAAGGCAGGTCAAGCATCACATAATGATAATCATTCACCACAATACTGATAACCTCAACTATTTTTTTTACCCAAGACTGGTCCCCGGGTTCATACCAGAAGCATATAACATCAACTCCTGTATTATCTTTGAGTAAAAATTCATCTAAGGCGCCTGAACTGATATTTTTCAAAACGCTCAAATCGCAAACCTTATATCCTTCAGATATGCCCAGTCTGGCAGGCAAAGTATGCATTTTAGGCGCAGGGCACACATCAAGAATAACGACCTTCTTATGGGTCTGGCTGGACAGGCTTAAGGCCAGATTGAGAGCATATACGGTCTTGCCCGACTGAGAATAAGAACTAAATACTGAAATGACCGTGCTTTCAAAAATCGTCTTCTGATGTATATCCTTATTCTTCAGCCTGCGCGATAAAGTCGAGCTTAAATCAATTGCCAGGCGCGGGACACTTTGTAAGACAAAATTAAAATCCTCCCTTCTAATCACCAAAAGCATGCAGTCATTCATGGCTTTTGCGGATACCGAATGCGGCTCTCCGGTAATTAGTGAGATTATGCCGAAATATTTCCCGCGGTGCAGGTACTCCAACGGCACATCATCAGAATTGGCGTTTTTGGAATAAATTATTACTCTTCCAAATACTATACAATAGAAAGCATCAGGCGGGGCGCCCTCCTGATAAATAACCTGCCCCTTTTGATAAGGAACAAGTACGGATTTATCTCTGATTATCTGATTTTCCTGCTCAGTAAGGCTGGCGAATAAAGGCAGGTCCTTAAGAATGGCGTCTTTATTTATTGTGTCCATTTATATAAGTGTGCCTGTCCTGCAGACTTCGGAATATTTTTTTGCGCTTTCCCTGACGGTGCGTTTGAAATTGGCGTAATCCATCTCCACAATACCGAAACGGGGGCCAAAACCCTTATCCCACTCAAAATTATCCAGCAAAGACCAATATAGATAACCCAGGACATTGACCCCGGAGTTTATCGCCCGGTGCAATTGTGTAAGATGATCGCGTATGTAATTCCATCTCTGACCGTCATCAAGAGTGCAAATGCCGTTTTCTAATATAAAAACAGGCAGATTGTATTTTTTTATACCTGTCAATAAACTATACAGTCCTTGCGGGTATATATCCCAGCCCATTGTATTCTTGGGCAGGGGCTTTTCGGGCTTACGGCTGGTATCCAGCGAAAAATTCCTTAAACTCCAGCCGCCGACATCCACGACGCTGCGAGTATAATAATTCACGCCGATATAATCTAGCGATTTACGTCTGATCAATTTATCCAGTATAGCCAAATTAAACCATTGCTGCCTCAGTTTAGATGCGATATTATTCTTTAAATTTTCCGGGCTGGCGACAAAAGCCATCATATTATGGGCAATACTGACTCTGGGCCGGCCCAGATTATTGCGTTTATAATAGCTGTGAATAAAGCGGTATGCCTCCACATGCGCATTAACCATATTTCCGGTTGCCACCCAGGCCTTTAGAAAGGATTTCTTTTGCGGAGGCCACTGCCCCATTATATAACCGTGCGATATCAAAACCATAGGCTCGTTAATAGTCACCCAGAACTGCACATGCTTACCCAGGGCTTCCACAACTTTATTGCAATAGCGCAGAAAATAACCTGCGGAGGCTTTATTTTCCCAACCTCCAAGCCGGGAAAACCAGATAGGATTAGTAAAATGATGCAGGGTAACAACAGGTTCTATATTGCGTTCTTTTAAGGCGAGTATTACCTGAAGATAGTGGGCAAGCTCTAAATCAGAGAATGTGTGTTCCTGCGGCTGAATCCTGGCCCATTCGATTGAAAGGCGATGGGCATTATGATGCAGGCCTTTGACAATATCAAAGTCCTGTTCAAAAAGTTCATAATGGCAGCATGCTTTGCCTGACCTATCCTTTTGTCCAGTAACGATTTCCCATTCCCACCAGTCACTGTTAGAATTATCGCCTTCGACTTGATAAGCCGAAGTAGCCGCGCCCCAGAGGAAACCTTCGGGAAACTTTATCATGGGCTTATTATAGCATCAGACAAAAAAAATCCCAACAAAAATGTTGGGATATATAAACTACTGCCGATAAAGGCCTGCTACCTTTACTGCGGCAACCCAGCCACCATATTACCCCACTTCGGTAATTTAGGTCTGTGGCTTTGTGTCCCCGCCTTTCGGCGGGTTTACCCTTATCGGCAATTAAAGTATACCACGTACCCCTGATGTTTTCAAGGGTACGTGAATTTTATTTATTTTATTGCTGAACCACAGCTGCAGTAGCCAGGTATTTGCCCAGAACCTGCCATGTCTTAGGGCCAACCTTGCCGTCAACCGCAAGCCCGTTGTCTTTCTGAAATGCTTCAATGGCCTTCTTTGTCTTAGGCCCTATCTTACCGTCAATAGAACCAAGATAATAATTCGCATTCTTAAGTGCGGTCTGAATATCCATTGCCGATGGCTTAAACGGGCCTGAAGGCGGCAGCTGTTCAAGCTTTGACTCCGGGGCAGCTGCATATGTCACTACCGGGCTTACTTCAGCCGCCGGGACAGTTGAAACAGCTGTCTGCGCCGTTAACGCCTCCATTGAAGTAGGCTCCTGTAAAGCCGAAAGGTCAGATTCTTTTTTACCGCAACCTGCCAAATAAATCCCTATTGCCGCAATCGCGATGATAAAAACAAATTTTTTCATTTTATTTCTCCCTTTAATATTTTGTTGGATCCACTGCCATCTTAAAGACTCTTTTTCACCCCCCTTAAAAAACTGATAGAGCGGCTAAACAAATGCTATTTTAATTTTATTCTTATTCCGTAAAAAATCAAATAAAAAAATCAATCCTATCTGCTTAACGATACTATTTTTAAGACATCTTTGGCGGATTTAGCGTTTTTTAGCTGCTCGACAATAAATTTATCCCTGACCAGGCGGGATATCTCAGCCAGAATCTTTAAGTGGCTTCCCACCTGCTCGGCAGGAGAAATCAAAACAAAGAACAGATAGGTCTTTTCTCCGTCAAGGGCCTTAAAATCTATGCCTTCTTTTTTCCTGGCAAAAGCAAGGACAAACTTTTTCGCTCCCTTATATTTAATATGCGGGATGGCTATACCGCCGCCTATTCCGGTAGAGCCCAGGCTTTCTCTTTCTTTTATTACCTTGAGCAATGTTTTTTTATTCCTGACCCTGGCTGCTTTAGCAATAAAATTAACCAGCTCTTCCAGCAAATCCGGCTTATTTTTACCTTTGAGCTCCAAATTAACCAGTCTCTCTTTAAGTAAGCCGCTTATTTTCAAATCCTTTGATTCACTCATTATCACCGCCCCGATTATTGTATAGCCATTATCTTAGGATATTTTACACTTATAAATACAAAAAATAAAGCACAAATAATTCCGCTGGATGCCACAGTCAGGCAGACCCCAAAGGCCTGCGAGAATACCCCTGCCATCAAGTTGCCAAAAGGCATGATACCGGCAAAAGTAAACATGAATGCGCTCATAACCCGGCCCCTGAATTCATCATTTACCGTTGTCTGCAACAGGGTATTGGTTATGCTCATGGCAGACACAGAAGACCATCCTGTGATTACCAGCACTGACAACGATAAAATGTACGATCTGGACAAGGCAAACAATACGATTGAAAGAGAAAATATTATGCTGGAAACAATAAGAAACCTGCCCTTATTTCGGAAATCCCCCATCTTGGCTAAAAGCAAGGCTGCTACCAGCGCTCCCAGTCCGGAAGCCGCCATAAGCATACCCAGGCCTTTGACCCCCACTTTAAGTACATCATTAGCAAATACCGGCATAAGTATGGCATAAGAGACACCAAAAAAGCTGCTTACAGCGACCATAGAAATAAGTATCATTATAGTCGGATGGCTCTTGACATAAGACAAACCCTGGCCCAAGTCTTTCATAAAAGTCATTTCATTGCTGCGTTTCTGGGCAGGCCTGGTTTTAATTAACAGGAGCGCAATAATAACAGCCAGAAAACTTATTCCGTTGATATAGAAACAACCGGTCATGCCTATTGCGGCAATAAGTATACCGGCCAGGGCCGGCCCGATGATCCGGCTGGAGTTAAAAGCTGCGGAATTCAACGCAACCGCGTTTAAAACCCGGTCTTTACCGACCAGCTCAAAAAGAATAGCCTGCCGGGCAGGCGCATCAAAAGACATTACAATGCCGTTTAATACGGCAATAAACATTATCTGGCTGGGAGTAATGACTTTAAATTGCACCAGTAAAGCCAGAATAAATGCCAGCAACATAAAAGCATTCTGGGTAAAAAGCAATATCTTTTTCTTATTAACCCTGTCAGCAAATACCCCACCGAAAAGAGAAAGGAAGAAAACAGGGGCCAAACTTAAAAATCCCACCAGCCCCAAAAGGAATACGGACTTCGTCAAGTCAAACACCAGCCAGCTCTGGGCAAGGGCCTGTATCCAGGTGCCGATAAGCGATACAAACATGCCCAGCCAGTAAAGGCGGAAGTTCTTAACTTTTAATGAAGAAAACATTTTAAGATTTCAGGACAGCTTCACGGCGGCAGCGCGGACAAAGTACTTTTATGCGGTCAGCCCGTTTTAATTCGCCTTCCTGCTTATCCTGTAAATGGCCCGTGCCGGACAGGCCCAGGTTAGCCAAATAAAAAAGCATAAGCGAGACGTTAGAAAAAACCAAGGGGCCGATTTTCCTGGCTACCCAAAGTATCTGGTCCTTGGGCGCAATAATTTCAGAGCAGCACTCGCACAGGACAAGTTCTTTTTCTATTTTTTGGCGCATAGTGTTTCTTTCTTCGGTTTTAGACAGCTCAAATTCATTGCCCAGAGTTATCCCTTTTTCCGTCGGACAATTCGCCTGGCATTGGCCGCAAAAGATGCATATATCCCAGCGTATTGTCAAAGTCCTTTTTCCTTTTCCGTTTGCCACTTCATCCTGAAATTCCAAAGCCCTGGCAGGGCAAACCTGCACGCAGGCAGTGCAACCGATACACTGTTCCTGACTAAATTGTGCCTTTCCGCGGAAACGCTCAAAGGGCTTATGGGGCTGGCGCGGAAAATCATTGGTATATGGCCGGCTGAACAATGACCTTACCGCCTCTTTTAATTCTCTTAATTTGGGATATTTCATATCCTAGGCCTGCCTTCCTTTATTGAACAAGAAAGCTATAAAATAAGCCGCTTTACTTATACCGGAACTCAATATATTGTAAAAATCGAGCGATTCTTTCTGGATGAATTTAAAAATAGCGTTTACAGCCGGCAGTTGCTGGAAAGTCCGGTAAAATTCAGTCGCCGGGAAGCTCGGGTTAAAAGACTGCGGGTCCTCCCCGCCGATAAACAGATCATCTGTGCGGGATTTTTTTCCCGCAAGCATAATTTTCCAGAAAATAAAACCCAGCATTAATCCGGCGGCCAGAAGCGCAAATGTCAATGCGCTGTTCCAGGTCCCGATAAATAAAACCTGTTCGCCAAGCCAGGGTTGGATTACTATCTTTATAAACAACCCCGGCAATACGCCCAGGGTGAGGCATAACCCGGCCAGAATAATCAGAGAAACAAGGATATTTAACGTGGAATCTGTAGTAACTTTCTTATCAGGTGTATGGTCCTGGCCCAGGAATATGGCATGGATAAATTTAACAAAACTGGCCAATGTCAACACGCTCCCAAACATCGCCGCTACAAGCGAGAATATAAGCAGGATGCGCATGAACGGATTAGTTGCCGCAGACAGTCCCACCAAAGTACTTTGATAAAGCATCCACTTGGAGGCAAACCCGTTAAAAGGCGGCACGCCTGAAATAGATAAGGCAAACACAAGCCCGCATATAAAGGTAAACGGCATGCCTAAAGCCAGCCCGCCGAGCTTATCCAGCTCAAAAGTACCTTTCTTCTCAGCAGCAGCACCTGCGGTAAAGAACAGCCCGCTTTTATATATTGCATTATTGAGCATATGGAATACAGCCGCGGCGATTCCCAAAATATTCCCCGTGCCAAACCCGATAACCATATATCCTACCTGGCTAATGGCGTGAAAAGATAAAAGTTTTCTCAGGTCATGCTGGGCCATAGCCAGCATAACCGCAAACATAATAGTGACGCTGCCGGTTATCAGCAGGACTGCAAAAGCTATATTATTCAGGACAAAAAAATCAGTGCAGATCCGCGCCAATAAATATATTCCCAATAGCTTATCCAGTGAAGCCGGCAAAATTGCCATTACCGGGACAGGGGCCTTATCTGCCGCATCCGGTATCCAGGTATGAAACGGAGCACAACCGGCCTTGGCAAGTGCGCCTGAAAGCATCAGCCCAAACGAGAGCCAGCTGACCGCTGAATTCAAAAGTACTTTAGGCCCGATCGGCATGATCGAAGTGCCGGTTAAATAAACGTAAAGGCTTATGCCTAATAACAGACAGAAATCCCCGAAACCAACAATTGAAAAAGCCTTATTAGCGCTGGAACCCGAACCCAGGCTCAACAGACCATATAGTAAAATGAGGCATGCCCCCCATGAAAAAATCAACAAAATAAAATCAAGAGAAAGGCAAACCAGATTAGAAAAAGCCAGCAGGGCTAAAAGATACGATAGGAATGCCCGGCTTGATTTCACCTGCCTGCAGCCAAGAGAATAAAGCACGGTAAAAAAGCAGAACACGCATGTAAAAAGCATAGTGAAACGGGATAGGTTATTTACTCCCAGCACTACGCTGTAATTACCGATGACTTTCAAAACCAAAGCTGATGGAGGGTTTATAAACACCAAAACCGAAAAAAACAGGGCGGTAAAGGCGGCGAACAGCGCCAGCGCTTCTTTTGCTTTCTGTTTATTGATAATCAACAAGACAGGGCTGAAAAGCAAAGGCAAAAAAACCAGAAAGAATATACTCTGCCAGATCATTTTATTAACGCCTCTATAAGGCTAAACGGTAATTTGACCGCAAACCCCAGTATTAATAATAAAACCCCCAGGCCAAAAGCCAGCCATAAAGATAAGGAATTATTTTCCTGCGCTTTTATTTTCGGCTCTCCCAGGAAAACCCGGTTAAATACCCGCATCAGATAAAACAAAGTCAGGAATGCACCGAATACAGCAAAAACTTCAATGACAATATGCCCCTCCTGGACCGAAGAAATAGTTGTAAGCAATTTAGGCCAAAAACCTAAAAACGGAGGAATTCCCATTATTGAGAAGGCGCAAAGCAGAAATGCCAATGCGGTATAAGGCATTGCTTTTAAAAGCCCTGCTGTATGGTTAATATTATCAGAGCCCGTAGCCTTCTTTATTAAACTTGCGCATAAAAACAACCCGCATAACCCTATAACCTGAGAAAATAAATATAATACAGACATGCGCATAGCCGCAATACCGCTCTGGCAAAAAGCCAAAAGCGAAAACCCTGCCTGGCTTAACGTAGCAAAAATAAGGATCTTTTTAAGGCTATTTTGCGCAACAGCTAAAAGCGCTCCTGTAATTATTATGGCGACAGCTGCAATAAGGGTAAGGTTTAAGCACATTTGATTTTTATTTTTAATAAGTTCCGGGCAATTTTTTTAGTGTGATAATAGATAGCTGCGGTAAAATCCAGCATGTTAAGAAACATGTTGCAGGAAAAAGGCGAGCAAAGCTTATTGATCAGGCGCTCATTGTGGCGCCTGCGGTATTCATCAACCAGCGTGTCAATATGCTCCTGGCTTTTTAACACCTGCTTAAGCCTTCCCGGATCGTCAATTTCCAGCGCCTGAACCACTTCTTTAAAAGCGGCTTCGCTGCGGTTATAAAGCTCAACATACTCTTTTACCGCATCATCGCTAAATAGCAGCTTTTCTTCTATTTTTATCTGCACTCTCTCCAGTATATCTTTACAGTAATCGCCGATAAGCTCCAGGTCTTCGACGACCTCCACGTAAATAATTACTTCTTTTTTTTCCGTTTCCTTTTTCAGGCCCTGTCCTGCTTCAATAAGCTCGCCGGTAAGCATCTTTTCAAAATCGTTAAGCCTGTTCTCATCTTCAAGGACTTTGGCCAAAAGCTCAAGGTCATGATCCATAAAGACCTTGAAAGTCCTTTGCCACATAGAAAGAGCAAGGTTTGCCATATCAGCTACTTTTTTCTTAATATTGCAGAAATTCTCGCTCATAAGCGGCCCTCCTTGATCTGCATAGTTTTTTCCTGGCATAACCTGACCAAATCCCACCCGTTCATTATCTTTTTATTTGTTGATTTATCAATAACCGCCAGCCTCTCCGTACAGCAGTAACAGGGGTCAACCGCAGCCAAAGTAAGCGCTGCATCCGAAATGGTGCCGCCGACAGCTCCCACTTTGTTAGAAGCAACATTGGTAAAGCTGGGGGCGCGTATTTTCAGCCTTTGCGGGCGGTTAGTGCCATCGCTCTTGACAAAATGTATGCATTCTCCGCGCGGGGCTTCAACCCTGCCGATACCTTCTCCGGCCGGAATATCTTTTACATCTGAGTCAATTTCGCCTTTAGGCATTTTATCTAAACACTGCCTGATTATCCGGACACATTCATATAATTCCAGGATACGCGCTGTTGTTTTAGCAAGGATATCCCCTTCTTTTTCAATGATGACATTCCAGTCAAGCCTGGTTATCGCACCGTAAGGCTCATCCCTCCTGATATCAATATCAATTCCCGAAGCCCGGGCAGTAGGGCCGACAACACACCAGTCAATTGCCTGTTGCCGGGTAAGCCGTCCTACCCCTTTTAACCGGCCCCTGATAACAGGGTCATCTTTTATGGCGCCGAGAAACAGGTCTATTGCCGGGGTAAATTCATCAAGAGTCTTTTTCAAAACCGGTATGTCTTCGTCTTTGATGTCCCGCCGCACTCCGCCGACCTTAAACATAGCGTAATTATTACGGTTTCCCGTAACCATCTCAAACATATCCAGCACCGGCTCGCGGTTTTTCCATGCCCACATCCAGACTGTGTTATAACCGATAAAATGGCCTACCAGCCCCAGCCAAAGCAAATGGCTGTGGATCCTTTGCAATTCATCAATAACCGTACGGATATAAAGCGCCCTTTCAGGCACAACCTTGGACTCACCGCCCAATAAATCTTCAACTGAAAGCACATAGGCATAAGGATGGCTGGAAGAGCAAATACCGCAAATCCTTTCCACTAAATACGGAACCTGGTCGTAGTGTTTACTTTCAGCTAATTTTTCTATACCCCGGTGGTTATAACCGATGATTATATCAATATCGACGACCTTTTCTCCATCCACATAAAGCTGAAAAAACTCCGGCTCTTCCTGCAAAGGATGATACGGGCCTATAGGAACTATAACTTTATGACTCATGTTCATTCCTCAATGGAAAATCTCCTTGCGGCCAGTCTTCAGCCAAAAGAAGCCTTTTTAAATTGGGATGATTCTTAAAATTTATCCCGAGCATCTCCCAGATTTCGCGCTCAATCCATTCTGCCCCGGAGAAAACCGGAGTAATTGAATCAATTTCAGGGTGCTTTCTATCTTCAAGCATCGTTTTTATAGAATATACTTCGCCTGCCGGGTCATACATAAAATGATACACTATCTCAAGCCCGGCTGGCGTATCCGTGCCTGAAGCAGTGGAGAACCTTAAGCCCAGCTCTTTGAATAAGAGGCGCGCAACGCCGAAAATATTGGCTTTATTTATCGCAAAATAGATTCTTCGCGCAGAAGGCTCTTTCCAATCCAGGATTTTATCGCCTAACCTCTCTTTGATCCTCTCTCTGATATCCATAAGTTACTTACCCTTATTTATCTTTTTTACCAGTTTTGTAATACCCGCAATTATTGCCTCGGGCTTCGGAGGGCAGCCCGGGATATAAAGATCAACCGGCAATATCTCATCAAGCGGCTCTCTGACATTGTAACTATAGCGAAACATATGCTGGGAAAGCGCGCATTGGCCGACAGCAACCACTACGCACGGTTTAGGCGCCTGCTCATAGATTTTTTTCATCCTCGGCACGGACTTTCTATTCATAGCTCCGGTAATCAACAAAGCGTCGGCATGCCTGACCGAACCGATCAATTGCACGCCAAAACGCTCTATATCATGCCTGGGCGTAAAACAATCAAGAATTTCAATATCGCAGTTATTACATGATCCGCAGCTTATATGAAAAACCCAGATCGACTTAGTTAATGCTTTAGTTTTTATGCTCATTATAACCCCACGGCAGCCAGTATAACGCTAATAACAGCCATTATCGTAACCGGGCCCCAGAAAAATCTTAACGCCTGATCAATACGTATACGGGGATTTGTGTTCTTAATCAAGACAGCTAACAATACTATACCGATATATTTAGGAATAAGCAACATCCATCCCAGGTCTTTGCCCATAAATAGACAAATAAGCAATAAAGGCATAGTGTATAGAAGAACGGCTTTGGTCAATTTAAATACAGCCAGAAGCGGTCCGGAATATTCTATTAAAGTCCCGCCCATGATCTCCTGCTCTGCCTCTGATATGTCAAAGGGGGCAAAACCTAATTTAGCCTGCATGGCAAAAAATGCCGCAATAAAAGCCAGCGCACCTGAAAACGAGAATATGTTTGAGCCAAAACTGGCCTGATAATTGATTATCGACCCCAGCTGGATAGAATCCTGGCATCTTATAATTACCGCGATTAATGATAAAATAAAAGGCAGCTCATACCCTAAAATCAGCTTCATTTCACGGCTGGCGCCGACTGACGCCAGAGGATTGCGCGAGCTCGAAGCGCCGATCATCATGGAAACAGCCGGCATAGTCAAAAGATAAAGTATGACTATAATATCTGCGTAGAAGCTTTCCGAAGGCCAGAGCATCACTTTACCTAATACAGTAGCTGCTAGGACCAGGCTTAAAAACCCAAGATAAGGCGACAGGATAAAAGTCCAGCGGCTGCTGCGCGGGATTATAGTTTCTTTGCCAAAAAGCTTGGCTATATCAATAAAATTCTGGTACCATGGCGGGCCGACGCGCCATTGCAGGCGTGCGGATATTTTACGGTCAAACCATCCGGCCAGCAGGCCGACGCAGACGGCAGTCAGTAATCCCGGGAATACCAGAAAATTTAACAGAATCTTCATATTAGTTTAAGCTAAAAGTCCGGATTTGTTATTACTTCTTCTTTGGCTGCGCCTTTATGTCCTCTCTGGACCACTGCCTGGTATGCACAGCCAGGTGTTCTCCGACAAAATATATATCCTGCTCTAAATCCTCTTCAACATCCTTAATCTCTACTGCTTTTTTAGGGCAAGTTGTAATGCACTTAGGAAGCCTGCCCTTCTGCCCGACGCAAAAATCGCATTTTGAATCTAAATATGGTATAAAATCCTGGAATATCACCCCGAACGGGCAAGCCAATGAACAAGATTTACAACTCGTACAACGCATTTTATAACGCTTAATATGCCCTTCGCCGGTACGCTCAAGCGCGTTATGATAACAGGCGTTAACGCAGGGCGCCTGTTCGCAATGCCGGCAGATAGTGGCAAATGTTGCATATTCCCTTAAATTAGCAATGCCATTATTCTGCGGATGATAAAAATAATCGCAGGCAACCTTACACTCTCTGCAAGTGCTGCAAATCTCCAAATCAATGAATAAGCGCGCCATATTTATTTAATCCCAGATATCATGGGTATCTTTTAGTTCTTCGTAAGTAAATACCGGGCCGTCTTTGCATATGTAGAATTTGCCTATACGGCAATGCCCGCATTTGCCCAACCCGCAGGACATTGATTTCTCCATTGAAAGATATATATCCGCAGGGGCAAAACCTAAATCGAGCAGCTTAAGCGTAACAAACTTCATCATAATCGGCGGCCCGCAGACAATTGCAACCGCCTTTTTCATATCTATAGGTAGGTCATTCAATACCGTGGTAATCAACCCCACATGCCCTGTCCAAGAAGGGTCTCCTACATCAACGGTAGTCAGCCAGTCTACCCTCTCTTTGGCAGCCCAAACCGGGATCTGGTCTTTATAAATGATATCCTGTGCAGTGCGGGCGCCGTAACGAAATACTATCTTATTATACTTATTAATATCGGCGAATAATCCGAACAAAAGCGCCCTCAGCGGAGCCAGACCCACCCCGCCTCCGACGATCAAAACATCTTTACCTTCAAATTTATGCAAAGGGTACCCTTTTCCATACGGGCCGCGGATACCTAAAGAAATGTTTTTGGGGGAATTATGCAGTAAAGAAGTAACCTTCCCGGCATTCATTATAGTTACGTCTATCTTCTCTTTTACTGCCGGGTCCGATGACGGAGTAAACGGGGCCTCCCCTATGCCGGGCAGGGTCAATTCAATAAACTGGCCGCATTTAAAATCAAAACGTTCTTTTGGGCGTATAACAAAAGTTTTGATTTTGGAGGATTCGGTAATAATATTTTCCAGCACGCCCTCAATAGGTTTATAGATATTTTTCATTGCGCGAGATTCAACTTTTTTGCCAGGTCTTTTAACACTTCCCTGATGTCAATCTTGCCCGGGCATACTTCAATACATCTGCCGCAACCGCAGCATCCCGGGATCTTAAGATGTTCAAAGAAAAAATCAAATTTCTTAGTAAACCTGAAACGCAGGCGCTGCGCGCGCATCTTATTAGGATTAGCGCCCCCGGCAACCCGGGCATAATTTGCATAGAGACAGGAATCCCACATCTTGACTTTTTCGTTTACGCCTGCTGACTTACGGTCTTCAAGTAAAAAACAATGGCAGGTATCACAGATCAAATTGCATCCACCGCATTCAACGCAAGTCTGCATAAACTGGCTCCATGTATCAAGGCTGAATCCCTCTTTAATCAGGCGCTGCTGTATTGACGTCGGCGGGATGTTTTTCGGAGCCAATTCTCTTTTTAACCTTTCAATCAGGTTATTTCTTTTTGCCAGGCGCGCAGCTATCTGGGTATCTTTGGCAACTGCAAAATATTCCGGGTAATTATTTACAAGTTCCTGCCCTTTTTCAGAGCCGATCTCGGCTAAAAAACCGTCATTAAGTGGGGATAGGTTCATATCAAAGCCGGTTGTCGGATGCGGTAAAACATCCATACTCAGGCAAAAGCAAACTTCTTTAAAAGCAGTGCAATCGCTGGAAATTAATATCGTATTTTCTCTTCTGGCGCGGTACAGCGATTCTTCGGCGGCTCCTTCCAGAAAAACAAAATCCTGAATACGGTGCGCCTGGATATCGCAGCTTTTTACCCCGAATATTATAACCTGCCCTAAATCCTTCAAATTATCTTCACAAGCAAAATAATCCGCGGCTTTTTCCTTGGCCAAGGTAAAGAACGATTTAAGCGGCTCAACACAGCGGTAAGGGTTAAATAGCAGAGTGTCTTTAGCAGCGGTTTTTTGAAAAGAATAATCCACTTCCTTGGTATAATTCTGCGGTTTGGCTGCAGGAGAAAATACCGTATAATTATCTCTTAGCCGCTCCACAAGGAAAGAGAGTTTATCTGTAGCAATAAAATATACCTTATTCATTGATTTTGGTTTTACTAAAAAGAGGGAATAACTTTGTGAAAAATATCACAAATATGCCCTAAAAAAAATATTTCGTGCTATAAATATACATTACCTGCCTATTTTTGTCAAGAAGATATTCTCTACTTCGCCCCGGAGAGCTTTTGCCTTACCAGATCGCTGACCAGCTTACCGTCTGCTTTTCCGGCTACACGGATATTTACCTCTTTCATCACTTTGCCCATATCTTTAATATCAACTGCGCCTACTGCAGCAATAATCTCTTCTACAACTTTTTTGACTTCCTCCAGGACCATCTGCGCGGGCAGATAGGTTTTTAAGATCTCCAGCTCTTTTTTTTCTTTCTCCGCCATTTCCGGGCGGTTGCCTTTTGTAAAGGCCTCAATAGAATCATCGCGCTGCTTCATCTGCTTTCTAATCACAACGATTATATCATTATCGTCAAGCTTATTCTTTTTTTTGGCAATAGCCGCATTCATAAACTCTGCACGCAGGCAGCTAAGTACGGAAGTCTTTAAAGTATCCCTGCTTTTCATCGCTTCTTTGTAATCACTTAATATTCTTTCTTCAATCATATTTATCCTCCGGATAGTTTAAAAAAGGCATTTCTTAAAAAAGCCCAGCCTTGAATCCAGCTTTTTCAATGTCAACCGGTGCGTCTTGTCCGTGCCAAAATCTTCAATATTAAACGAAGCGGCTACTGTGCCGTATTCAAGGGCCAATTTTATATTCTGACGGCTCAAAACTTTTGTCCGGCTCAAATAACCCATGAATGCTCCGGCAAATGTATCCCCTGCCCCGGTAGGGTCAATAACGTCTTCAGCCGGATACGCCGGAAGTGCTAGCATAAATTTATCGCTGTAAAAAAATACCCCGTGTTCGCCTTTCTTAACCAGCACCATCTTAGGGCCGATACAAGATAAAGATTTGGCTGCTTTAATCAGGTTATCCTCTCCGGATAAGCTTCTTGCCTCCTGGTCATTAGCCACGAAGATGTCTACTTTGTTAAGCACCTTGAGCAAGGCAGGGCGTTTAGTATCTATCCAGTAATTCATGCTGTCTAGGCCGATAAGCCGGGGTTTACGCATAGAGGCCAATAAACTAAGCTGAATATCCGGATCAACATTTGCCAGAAACACATTTTTTATTTCTTTCTGGCGATCGGAAATAACCGGCTTAAATGAAGCCAGCACCCCCAATTCGGTATTAAGGGTAAATGCGGTATTTAAATCTCCCTTGTATTCACCTGACCAGCTAAAAGTCTTTCCGCTTTCCCGGATCAGTGAATCAACTATCAAGCCCTTGCCTTTTAAGAAATTCACGTGCTTAACCGGAAAATCTTCCCCTACAACCGCTACCAGATGCACGTCAGTAAAAAGCCGCGCTGACATGGAAAAATGAGTAGCCGAACCACCGAGCATCTTTTTTCTTTCTCCGTGCGGGGTCTTAACAGTATCCAGCGCCACTGTACCTAAAACAAGTAAGCTCATTTTTTATATTTTGACAAATAAACTTTAGTATACAAAAAAAAGATTGAGGCCACTGAAATAACCGGGATCAATACTCCCGCTGCAATATCAACTGCATGATGCACTCCGGTATAAACCCTTGAAATGCCTACAAAAAAAGACACTCCCCATAACAATAACCCGATGCGTTTATTAAAAATAAAGATTACGGCAGAAATTGTAGAAACCAGTAATGTATGATGCGAAGGAAAACCATTATCCGGTTTATGGTAAATCAAGGGCTCAAATTGCCCGAGGACAAACGGCCTGGGGCTGTAGTAAAGGCGGCCGGCAATTTCAGAAAGAACAAAAATCAAAGGCAGGCATATGCAAATAAAGATTATAAACTCTTTTTGTTTAGGCCTGGGCTGGCAAAGAAACCAGGCAAAAGCAACAATGGCCACAAACAAGTATAGGTATTTTGCTCCAAAAATAAAGATAAAATCCGCAATATGATTCATTTTAGCTATGGCTATCCAGGAATTTTTTCAGATCCTGCGGCAGTCCGGTATCAATATGTATTTTTTTTCCTGTAAGCGGATGCATAAATTCCACGCTCCGGGCATGCAGGCAAAGCCTTTTGGAACGCAATTGATAATCACGGCGAAAAACAAATTTTGATTCGCCTACCAAAGGATAGCCTATCTGCTTAAAGTGGATCCTTATCTGATTAGTGCGCCCGGTCAATGGATTTACTTCTACTATAGCAAAATTACTTCTTTGTTCAATAACTTTGTAACCGGTAACAGCAGGCATGCCTTCAATACTGTTTTTGATTTCCCCTCTTTCAGAGGCCAGCCTGCCGTGCACAAAAGCCAGATAACTTTTCTTTACTGCCCTGGCCTTAAATAATTCCATTACCTTACGCTGTAAAGACTTTCCTTTTGCGTAAATTATTACTCCGGAAGTTTCCCGGTCAAGCCTGTGGCAGGGATGGGCTAGCGAAAGTTCACCTTTTTCTTTTAAATAGCTATCAAGTATGCTGCCTAATGTGCGTTTTTCTTTTTTCGGGGTAGGGATAGTCAATAACCCGGATGGCTTATCAACTATCAGAAGCGAAGCGTCCTCATAGAGGACAGGGATATTCATTATATTATCTCAAGCATCCGGTCGATTGCTTTTTTAGCGCGCAGGCGCACATCGTCGCTTACCCGGACCTCCTCCTTCATTTCCTCTAAAGCCCAGAGAATCTTCTCTTCTGTGGTCCTTTTCATGTTCGGGCATACTGCACGCTCCGAAGCCGGATAAAATTCCTTGGTCGGGTTATCTTGCTTAAGCCTGTAGACCAAGCCCACCTCTGTCCCGACAATAAATTCCTTTGTTTCGGTTGCTTTGACAAATTTAGACATCTGGCTTGTAGAAAGCACGGCATCAGCCATAGAAAGTACCGCGGGCAAGCATTCCGGATGGGCCATAACCTTGGCGAAAGGATGGAATTTTTTCTCCCTTTTAATGTCTTCGGGTAAAATCTTTATATGCGTCGGACAGAAGCCATTCCAAACTATCAGCTTCCTTCCGGTAACCTTAGTAACATAATCGGCAAGATATTTATCCGGAATAAAAATTATCTCTTTTTTCCCTTTTAGAAAATCCACCACACCGACAGCATTTGTCGAAGTGCAACAATAATCAAGTTCTGCCTTAATCTCAGCCGAAGTATTCACATATCCGACCACCACAGCTTCCGGATGTTCTTTCTTAAGTTTTCGCAAGTCTGAAACAGAAATCATATTTGCCATAGGGCAAGCCGCATTAATATCCGGCATGATCACTTTCTTATCCGGGCAAAGTATTGAAGCAGTCTCAGCCATAAAATGCACGCCGCAAAATACTATCACTTTAGCGCTTGTCTTGGCTGCCTGACGGCTAAGTTCCAGCGAATCTCCGCGAAAATCCGCCACATCCTGGACCTCCGGAAGTTGGTAATTATGCGCCAGGATTACGGCATTTCTTTTTTTCTTCAATTCAAGTATTTTCTTATCTAAATCCTGTTTTATCTTATTCTTTAACATTTTTATCTTCCACCTTATCAATTATTCCTCCGCCATATACTTGATCGCCTTTGTAGAAAACGGCTGACTGGCCGGGAGTTATTGAAAACTGCGGTTTTCTAAACCTGACCATAAGTTTATTTTTAAACGGGATAATTTCGGCAGGCGATTCTGCATGATTATATCTTATCTTAACCTTTAAAGCAACTTTCTTTTTTATCCTGCCGCATAGATAGTGCGGATCCTTAACCAGAAAAACGCTTTTAAAAGCATCCTGCTTTGGGCCGACAATAATACGGTTATTCCGGCAGTCCAGCTTAATAACGTAGACCGGATACCCTCTGGCAATTCCTAATCCTTCGCGCTGGCCTATAGTATAAAACGGAATACCTTTATGCGTGCCTAAAATATTCCCCTGAACATCTACGACTTTGCCCGGCTTATTTTCTACGCCGGCATAACTTCTTAGGAATTCACGGTAATTGTTCCCGGGGAGAAAGCATATCTCCTGGCTTCCCGGCTTATCAGCTACAGATAAACCGTAATTTCTTGCCAGGCGGCGCACCTGATCTTTAGTATATTCGCCTAAAGGAAATAGAATATGTTTTAACTGGTCCGGTTTAATACGATAGATAAAATAAGACTGGTCTTTCTTTAAGTCCCTGGCTTTTTTAAGCAGCCCATTTTCTATTCTCGCATAGTGCCCTGTAGCAAGAAATCCGGCGTCCAGCGACCTAGCTTTATTCAGCAATAAATCAAACTTGAGGAACTGATTGCATTTTACGCAAGGGTTCGGAGTACGCCCGGATAAATATTCTTTGCAAAAATCTTTAATCACGCGCTCTTCAAGTTGCTTCTTCATATTTAACACATAGTGGCGTATACCCAGTTTATATGCGACTCTTGCGGCATCGCCTATACTTTCAACGCTGCAACATGGGGATTTGCGCTTATTCCCGGCAGCCAGATTGAAACACATAGTAATACCTATAACTTCGTATCCCCGGCTCTTTAAAAGCGCCGCAGCAACCGAAGAATCCACTCCACCGCTCATTGCCACTACTACACGATCTTTGATCATAGCTTTATTATATCAATAAGGCGGTACACTCACCACTGGAATTTAACTCCTGACTGCACCCATCTTCCCGGCTCAACTACTCCGCTAACCTCATAATATTTGGCATTCGTGAAATTGGTGATCTTTACAAACGGCTCAAATACCAATCCCTGCTTTGTGAACCTGCGCGCCAGATAGAAATCACCAAACAGGTATGTGTTTGCCAGATACCTTTGCTGATAATAAAACTGCAGTCCAAGGTCAAAACCACAGAGGCGCTGACTTAATCCGACATTCAGGCTATGCTTAAGCACATCCAGCGCGTATTTAGACTGGGCCTGCGTAGATTTATTGTCAGCGTCGGTATAGGTATAGGAAAATTTTATATTTTCCAGGCTATAAGCTCCGGCTTTCAAAGAAGAACGGGCCTCCAGATTCAGGTCCACTCCCCTGAAATCCACCTTGCCCAGATTTGTGGCCTGCCAGGGCTGAGAACTGCCCTGCCTAACCCAATCAATCAGGTCATGCCCCTGCCGTAGAAAAAATCCAGCTCCGAAGTTAAAAGATTTACTTTTAAATTGCGCGCCGGCTGCCAGATTATCGGATTTCTCAATACCAAGATTAGGATCCCCTTTGTTTGCCGCATCAGAATAGAATAATTCGGTAAAACTGGGCATACGAAACGCCCTGCCCAGCGATAAACTCAAACGCAGGGCATCATTTAACTCATAGCCTAAGCCGGCATTAAAAGATTTTTGCCATGGCCAACCATGATAATGGTCTAGCCTGAATCTCAAATCCGAATCAAACCTGCCGAATCTTTTTGGCTGTATTCCAAAGAGGCCTGCTTCGTGCAACCGGGAATGCCTGCCCAGATTCGTGGAATTTATCTCATCCATCCCCGTATCCAACCCTAGCGAAAGGTCTCCTAGCCGGGTAGGGACAACTGCCGAAGAATTCCAGCCATAAAGATAAGTAGTATGATAATTTACTGAGGTAGGATTGTTCTTATTTAATATAAATTTATCCCGGTGCTGGCGCAGGTACAGGTTATTCTTCAGCCTGTTTCCCCGAATCAGCGAATCCAGGCCAATTCTGGCGAACTCGGTCTGTGTATGTTCCTGCTCATCAGGAAAAAGATTGGAATAAAAAGTCGATGCCCCGAAATCCTTCTTTTGAAAACCGAAAAACAGATCAACCATCCCGTTCTCCAGATCGCGGGATAAATATACTGTGCCGGTCCTGTTATCAAAATCCGTATCCGGACGGGCTCCGGAGGATTTCTTATGGTCATAGGATATTCTTGCTCCCAGATCCCCTTCAACCCTGCTTATTGACAATACCTGTCCGTAAAGATCAAAGTCGCCGAAAACCAAATCCGTATTAAACGAATTGCTGGCCGGTTTTTTGGTTATATAATTCACAGCTCCGGCCAATGCCCCGGCGCCATAGACAGAAGAAAATCCCTCTTTTTCCACCCGGATACTCTCAATATCATAGGCTGTAAGCGGGATATCCAGATTAAAGTGCCCGGTCTGAGGATCATTTACGTTTATAGAATCAATCGCCACTGCCACCTGCTCAAAAGTCGAGCCCTTAAGAGTAAGATCGGCCTGGACGCCAAAAGCCCCCCGCTGGCGAAGGTCTATTGCGCTGACAAAAGACAGAGGATCGCTTATTGCCCCGGAGCTCTCATCCAATATCCGGCCTTCGGATAATATTTGCCCCGAATACGAAGACACGCCGGCCTGATTAGGGTACGAGCGCCTGACCACAATGCGGTCAAAATCGCTTGTTTCTAATGCAAAACATACTGCCGGAAAAAAGAAGATGATGAATATTGCCGTATTCTTAAACATAAAAAACCCGGCATCATTATAAAGGATACCGGGTTTATTGTCAACCTGATATAAAATTATAGTTTACAATTACCTGCAGTGGGCTACATCGCCGCTTAAGACCTTCTGGATCAGCCCTGAATCGCTTCTTAAAAGCAGGGCCCCGTCCGAATCTATACCTATGGCCTCACCTTCCAGTACGCGGTGGTGAGAATTCACCTTAACCCGCTTTCCCAAAGTTATGTTTGCGGCACGCCATTTATCCAAGATCACCGTCGAGCCGTACTTTTCCAGATACAGATAATTTTCTTCGATAGCTAAAAGTATCTTTTTCAGGAGCCCTGCGCGGTTGACTTCATCTTTTAATTGTTCCTTCAGTGAAGTGGCACCGGCTAATAACGATCTCTTGTCGTTATTTATGTTCAGCCCGAAACCGACCACCGCAAAATGCGTCCGGTCTGTCTCAGCGTTCAGCTCCGTAAGTATTCCCCCGAGTTTTTTATTGTGGATCAGGATGTCATTGGGCCATTTGATCCTGGCTTCTAAACCGGTTGCTTCTTTGATCGCTTCGCAGATACTTACAGCACACAAAAGCGTCAGTAAAGGCGTGGCATTAGGGGCCAGTTCCGGGCGCAGTACCAAAGACAGATATATTCCTTTATATTTAGGGGAAAACCATTCTCTGCCCAGCCTGCCCTTGCCTTTTGTCTGGGATTCAGCTACCACCAGGGTACCGTTAGGGCAGCCTTTGACCCCCAATTCAGCCGCTACATCCATAGTTGTAGGTAAGGCATCATAATAATATATTTTTTTTGCGATAAATTTGGTATGCAGGCGATAAGCCAATTCTGCGGGAAACAACCGGTCAGGTGCGGATTTTAAGCAATAGCCCAAATGCGGCACTGCTTCAATATCATATCCGCAATCTTTAAGTACCTGAATATGTTTCCACAGCGCCTGGCGGCTGACATTAAGATGCCCGCTCATCTCTTCGCCGGAAACATATTCATCTTTTTTTCTTAAATATTCCAGAACCTTATCCTGCATGTCGGCTTTTTTTAAGATACTCTTCAAATTTTATCCAAAACGGATCCACTTTTGGATGTTCAAGCTTATAATGCCTGCCTTTTTCAAATACGGTTATCCCTTTGCTCTTAGGGATAACTTTACCGCAGATGCTCGCCTCTATGCCTGAACGCTTTAACGCGCGGACAACCTTTGCGGCTTTGCTTTTCTTTGCAGTAGCCAGCAAAGTCCCCTCGCTGATCGCCCTGAATGGATCAATATCAAAACACTCGCAGGTCAATCTGACTTCTTGCGGCATAATAATATCATCCAGCCGGATATCCATACCTACGCGCGCCTGCGCTGCCATCTCAAACAAGCCGCCAAGGACGCCGCACTCAGTGGCATCATGCATAGCGGTTACTCCGCCGCAAGCCGCTGCTGTCAAGGCATCTTTTACCGTAGACATCTTATAAAAAATAGCCTGTGCCTGTTTAACAAATTTACTTCCGTACCTGGCTGCGAGGAATTGAGGAAAATAGGCTGACATAAGCCCGGTAGTCTCTATTGCCGGGCCTTTCGAAACTATAATAGCATCTCCCGGCTGCGGCTTAGGGATAATAAGCTTGTCCTTCTTATCTATGCCGAATACCGTAGCCCCGCCGACCATCGGATAGTTGCATCCGGCATACCTGGCAGTATGCCCCGTGACAACATTAATGCCGAGCTTTTTGCATTCTTTGTGCACAGCGCCCCAGAGCCTGGCTAATTCCTCTTCACTGATCTGGGGCGGCAAATTTAAATCTACGCTTAGGTAGCGCGGTTTTATACCGCTCACAGCTACGTCGCTGGCCAGTATATGCACGGCAAACCAGGCAGCTTTTTCAATACCCAACTCTTTAGCAATAAAAAACGGGTCCGTAGATAATACCATTACTTTATTGCCCAGACTGATAACTCCGAAATCAACTCCGTGGCAGGGCTTGACGATCACCGATGCATCGGCAGCGCCTAGCTTATGAAAGATATGTTTATTGAAAAATTCCGGATGAATCTTGCCTAGCTCCGGCAGATTCTGGCAATGACGCTTATTTTTCTTCATAAAGAGGAGACATAGAGCGCAGCTTTTTGACTACTGCGGGTAGGTTTTCCAGGAGGCAATCAATATCTTCTTCTTTAGTCCACCTGCCCATGGTTATACGCAAAGACCCGTGGGCTAATTCATGCGGCAGGCCGATTGCCAGTAAAACATGCGACGGCTCAAGAGAGGTTGAAGTGCATGCCGAACCGGTTGAAGCGGCAATACCGAGCATATCCAGATTCAATAATATAGATTCGCCTTCTATATATTTAAAAGAAAAATTGACATTATTCGGCAGGCGTTTTACCGGATGGCCGTTAAGCCGGCTTTCAGGAATACTCGCCGGAATCTGCTTGATCAACCTATCCCTGAGCTTAGACTGAAAATCCGCTTCCTGGCCCATTGCAACAGAACATAATTCCAGGGCCTTCGCCATCCCGACTATACCGGGGGTATTATGAGTTGAGGCGCGCCTTCCTTTTTCCTGATCACCGCCCAATAGATATGGGTGCGTACGCGTGCCTTTTCTTATATATAATGCGCCCACACCCTTGGGCCCGTAAAATTTATGGGCAGATAAAGAAAGCAGGTCTATATTGGCCTTATTAACGTTTACCGGAATATGCCCCACTGTCTGGACTGCATCAACATGAAAATAAACGCCTTTTTCTTTTGTGAGCCTGCCGATTTCTTCTATAGGCTGTATTGTCCCGATCTCATTATTAGCATGCATTATCGAAACCAGGATCGTTTTATCGGTAATAGATTTCTTTACATCCTGCGGGTCGACTAATCCGTCTTTATCCACGCCCAGATAAGTTACTTTAAAACCTTTCTTTTCTAAAAATTTAGCCGGCTCTAAAACCGCATGATGCTCTATAGCGGAAGTTATAATATGATTGCCTTTTCCCGCCAGAGTAAAAGCCGTCTCAATAACAGCGGTATTATCTGCTTCTGTCCCGCCGGAATTAAAAACTATTTCGTCAGGGCTGGCCCCTAATACGCGCGCAGTAATTTCGCGGCTGTCCTCAATGGCTTTTTTAGCTTCCTGGCCGAAATAATGGATGCTAGAAGGATTGCCGAATTTTTCAAAAAAATACGGCTCCATTGACTTTAGCACTTCAGGGTCAGCCGGAGCAGTTGCCGCATAATCAAGGTATATTCTTTTCATAGGCCTAAAGGTTCGTTCATGCTACCACTGCGAAATCCTTCCAAATCCACTGTCACATAATTATAACCTAACTTTTTAAAGTTGTCGACAACCTCTTTATTTTTGGACAGCAAAAATTTAATATCCGCAGGCATAACTTCAATCCGGCACAAGCCGTTATAATGCCTGACCCTGACAGGATCAAACCCGAGCATTTTAAGAAAACGTTCTGCTTTGTTTATGCACGACAGGGCCTTTGTGCTTATCGGGCTGCCGTAAGGTATTCTTGAAGCCAGGCATGCCAGGCTTGGCTTATTCCAGGTTTGAAGGCCCAATCTTTTACTCATGAACCGGACATCCTCTTTAGTAAAACCTGCTTCGCTAAGCGGAGACCGTATCCCCAGCTCTTTTTTTGCTTTATCTCCGGGACGAAAATCTTTTTTATCGCTTATATTTCCGGCGTCAATCACAAAATCAATCCCTCTAAGTGCGGCAATATTTTTTAGCCTTGTGAATAATTCCTTTTTACAATGGTAACAACGCTCAACCGGGTTATTGCGGAATTTGCGGTTATTCAGTTCTTCGGTCTTTATTACCGTATGCCGGGCCCCTAATCTACGCGCCAGAAGCCTGGCAGATTTAAGCTCTTCCTTAGGGTAAGTTTCGGAAACCGCAGTAACTGCCAGGACTTTGTCAGTAAGAGAATCCAATGCCACCTTGAGCAGAAATGAACTATCCGCGCCCCCTGAATAAGCCAAAAGCACTGAATTCATCCTCTTGAGTATAGCTTTAAGTTTTTTCAACTTGCGCATTGGCTTTAAAAATGCACTTCCATTGCTTGGGTAGGGCAGATCTTAATGCAGAGTTCGCAGGCAATGCATTTCTTATCATGAAATGCTATCTTGCGCGTTTTAGGGTCTACCTCTAAAGCCCCGACAGGGCATATCGGAACGCATACTCCGCAATCAGTACATTTTTTTTCATTGCGCCTTATATCATGGCTTAAAGATTCAACTTTTAAACCGCATGATTTAAGGTATTTTACCCCCTTATCATAATCTTCAGCCTTACCAGCCAGTTCAATGACCATCAACCCTTCCTCTTCCGGGGTTATAGAGGCCTTAAGGATATTAAACTTCAGGTCATGCTCTTTTATCAGATTATAGACTATCGGCTCATCAACCAGCCGCTTAGGGAAATGCAGGACGATCCTTTTTGAAATCATTTTTGTTTATCTCCTTACTTTAAGCGGGCTATCGGCCTTTCTTTTAAAGGCTTAAAACTATAGCCTGATTCTGCTCCTGGAAGCTGCGCTACCGGTTCAGTCAGCAGAAAATCACCTTTTTTAATCCATGACTTCAACTCTTCGGAAATCTCGCGGGCCTTGGAATAGCTAGAAAGGCTCCCCGTAGGGACTTCCTTGCCCTGGACAGTAATCTTTCCGGATTTTAACTGCGCATAGCTGGCCTCTCCCAGGCTTTTAGCGACCATCTGTGGATAATCCTGGCTGTAATCAACAATCTGCGCAAATATTTCTTCATCTTTTATTGCTGCGCTTTTTAGGATCTCCTCATCTAATATAGGAATAGGGACCCCTATACCCACGCCAAGGCTGACGCCATAACCAAGCATGCTGATGCCCTTTAGCCACTTATCGCTCATAGTTTTTAAATCGCCGATCACCGCCAATGTTCCTGCGGGTACTTGAGGTACTCCGTTATCTTTTCTTTTTACGCAAGGATTATGCTGAGTGCCTTGCCAGCTGACATAACCCACGCCTCCCCCCAAGAATATTTTTGTACCTATACCGATTGTCTTATAATACGGGTCTTTTAAAAGAGGGGAAAGCTGCCCTGCAGAGCAGTAATTTGCATTGCCCAATTGTGGTTTTAGCGACCCCATATAGGTATAAATAGTCTTGTCGGATAAATTGACTGCAATGTTGTAATTCTGATAACAGTTGCGGAAATTGAAAAGTACTGCTTCATTCAAGTCTTTTAAATTTATGTAGGTCTCCAGCTTTTTGCGCGGATAACAATCGGTTCCATAAGCGCTTGCTTCCAGCCGGACATCTTTTCCAGCTACCAATTCCTGTATGACGTGCCCTCCGCCGTATTTGAATTCACCGGGAAAAACTTTATTGCGGGGGTCATCATCCGGGATAGCAGTCGCCCCCAGGTAGACATCAACCGCAGCAAATCCCGGATAAACCGGTACATCATTCAAGGTACAGGTGCCGCCGCCTATTTTTATCCTGGGCTTAGAATGGCCGATATTAAAATAAGCCCCGGAAGAACACATCGGGCCGAAAGTCCCGGTTGTGACCACGTCAACTTCCTGGGCTGCTTTTTTTATGCCCTTTTTCTGTACCAGCTCAATTACTTCCTCGGCAGTTATCGCAACTACCTGGCCTTTTTTTATCTTTTCATTGATCTCTTTAATCGTTCTCATTAGTATCCCTATCCCCCTTTATAACGCTACTACCTCTTTTATTTCCGGTATCTCTTTCTTAAGCAGTTTCTCTATGCCGTTTTTAAGCGTCATCTGGCTCATCGGACAAGAGCCGCATGCCCCGGTAAGTTTAACTTTAACAATTCCGTCTGCGGTAACTTCTACTAACTGCACATCCCCTCCGTCTGCCTGAAGCATTGGTCTGATTTTGCTTAATGCCTGTTCTACTTTCTCTTTCATATTAGTCTCCTATAGGTTAAATAACTCTGTGCTTAAATATCTTTCGCCTGTATCCGGCAATATTACTACAATGAGCTTGCCTTTATATTCTTTGCGCCTGGCAATTTCCATCGCCGCAAAAACTGCTGCACCCGAAGAGATCCCGGCTAATATACCTTCCTGTTTTGCCAGCTTTCCGGCAATCAAACCGGCATCTTCATTAGAAACCTGTATAATCTCATCAATAATTTTAACATTTAATACATCCGGAATAAAACCTGCGCCGATCCCCTGGATCTTATGCGCACCCGGCTTGCCTCCGGATAACACCGGGGAATCTTTTGGTTCCACCGCAATTGCCTTAACCGAAGGTTTCTTTTTCTTCAATACCTCTGCGATTCCGGTAAGCGTGCCTCCAGTACCCACGCCGGCGATAACCGCATCAACCTTTCCGTCGGTATCATTCCAAATCTCAAGGGCGGTAGTCTTACGGTGCACCTGCGGATTTGACGGATTCTTAAACTGCTGCGGCATATAAAAATTTGCGTTCTTTCTAGCTATATCTTCGGCTTTTTTTACAGCTCCGGACATGCCTTCTGCTCCGGCAGTTAGAATAATCTCGGCTCCGAGTAAGGATAAAAGCCTACGCCTTTCTATGCTCATTGTCTCAGGCATAGTTAGAATTAATTTATAGCCTTTTACTGCCGCGACAAAAGCCAGGGCAATACCGGTATTGCCGCTTGTCGGCTCGACAATCACCGTGCCTTTTTTAAGCAAGCCTTCTTTTTCCGCCTGCTCAATCATACTTAGCCCAATCCTGTCTTTGACCGAAGAGCAGGGATTAAACGATTCGAGCTTCAGAACTATTTGCGCAACGCAACCTTCGGATAAACGGTTAAGCCGCACCAGCGGGGTATTACCTATAAGTTCAGTTATGTTTTTTGCAATTTTCATAGTGATTCATTATATTTGATATACGTATGCCGCGTCAAATTTTTTGCTTTTTTTGGCCAATTCTTCAAAAGTAACATTATCCAAGACGTGGGAAATCGCTTTGCCTACCTTAAGCCAGACTTCTCTTAAAACGCATTTTTTAATATCCCTGCAGCCTTTATAGCCGTCCTGCACGCACTCAATCGGATCCAGAGGCCCTTCTATGAACCTGACCACATCGCCTACTGTTATCTTTGAAGGATGTTTTGCCAGTAAATAACCGCCTACTTTACCGCGCCTGCTTTCAACAAAACCGCCGCGCTTTAAATTTAAGAGTATCTGTTCTAGAAACTTTATCGGGATATCGGATCTCTTTGCCAGATCAGGAATAGTAACCGGGCTGTTTCCGTAATGAACAGACAGGTTCAGTATTGCTTTGACTGCGTAATCGCCCTTAAAGGTGAGTTTCATGGTTTTCTAGATAATGTCTATCGTTTTGGTAGAGTATACATGATAATCATCCATTGTCAAGAAAAATCTTCTTAAAATTTATGGCTTATCAGATACCGGAATGCGGACAACAAAGCCTTGGATCCCTCTCCTGCGGCAATAATTATCTGTTTTTCCGGGACATCAGTCACGTCTCCGGCGGAAAATATTCCCTCTACGCTGGTATTATTACGCGCATCAACCATTATCTCGCCTGCTTCATTGCGTTTTACCAGAGAGGCAAAATCCGAATTCGGAATTAACCCTATTTCTACAAAAATCCCCGATACGGCAAGCGTCATTGGCTTTCCCTGAAAATCTATTTCTATGGCTTTAACAAATTTATCTCCATTAATGCGTTTTACAGCCGAGCTGTTAAAGACGGTGGCGTTCGGGGATTCTTTTAGAGTATCAATCATTACCGGATCGCCGGTCAACTCAGGCGAAATATTAATGATATTTACCCGGGAACAGATCTTAACCAGTTGCAATGCCGCATCCAAAGCAGAATTACCGCCGCCGATAACAGCTACATCCTTGCCCTGGAATAAAGGCCCATCGCATGTAGCGCAATACGTAAGGCCGAGGTTTTTATATTCTTTTTCTCCCGGGATATTTAATTCCCGCGACCTTTTACCTGAAGCAATTATCAGGGCCTTAGCCTGATACTGTGCTTGGCCGGTCTTTACCTTTATAATATTGCCGGATTTAGACAGCTCTGTTACGGCTTCGTTCTCTTTTAAATTAATCTCGAATTTCCGCAGGTGTTCTTCAAACTTGGCGACCAATTCCGGCCCGGAAACAAACTGATAACCGGTATAATTCTCTATATCGCCGCTCCAGGCAGTCTGGCCCCCTATATCCCGGCTGATCAGGATAAAATTCATTTTTTTGCGCGCGGCATATATAGCAGCGGTGATGCCGGCGGGGCCGGCGCCTATAATTATCAAATCGTAGATCATAACCCCAATGCTTTGGTGATTTTTTCCCGGTCAAAACCCACAATAATCTCGCCTTCTATATCAAGTACAGGAACCCCCATCTGGCCGGACTTTTTGACCATCTCATCCGCAGCCTGCTGATCAGAAGAAACATCTATATCTTTATAGGCTATTTTATTATCTCTTAAAAACTGCTTAACCCTGATGCAATAAGGGCACGTGGTAGTACTATAAACAGTAATCTGTTTTGGCATAAATCCCTCCCCTGTTATTTAAGTTTATCTTTCAGGCCTAAGAGCATCATCAGGTGTTCCTGTTCCCGGGCAATTAAATCGTTAATTATTTTCAAGTCTGACTCCGGGATCATCTTCTTCATGCCGTCATAAAAAATTATTGAATCTTTTTCAAACTTTATGCCCAGGTCAACCGCATCAGCTTCATTTTTTGCGGATTTTGCGATTTCCTCGCCTTTATCTTTCTGGGTAAATATATATTCCGCGGCCAGGGATTTCATATATGCCGCATAATCATCGGCATAAACAGGGGCAGGCTCATATTTTTGAACAGAATCCAGTATTTGCTGAAAAATAGCTATATGCTTCTGCTCTTCCGAAGCCAGAAATAGAAAAATTTCTTTGGCCTTGGCGTCTTGAGAAACAGCCGCAACAGCATCGTAGAAATCCTTGCCGTTTTTTTCAATCTGGATACCTAATTCCACTATTTCGCTGCCAATAAAAATATTGCCCATATAAGGGTCCTCACTTTAAATGGTGCGGGGTCAGGTCAACTATGTGTTCAACATCCATAGCTATCAGGTATTTAGGCTTAGGCAATGCCGCCTCCGGATGCCTGGGATGGCCTTTTTCCTGCCGCAAATTTTTTAAGACACGCTGGGTTATGCGCCCGGATATACGCTCTTCCCATGCAGCATTAATCTCTTTATCCAGATCCTGCACAGCCACAACTTTTGCCCTGCCTTTCAGGCAATAGCCTTTAAACCTGTGTTCATCAACTGCGGTAATTGAGATATTATCATTATTCTGCAGGTTTTTGAAAGTGTGCTCCTTATAAACATCAAGTAAGTAAATCTTGCCTTCCTGGGTTATCTTTACGATGCCCTTGCAGGAACAATGCAGGCTGCCTGCCGGATCGCAGGTTATCACTATAACAAACCCCTGCTTTTGAAAAAAATCAGCAACGTCATCAGACAACTTTAACATATTCAGACCTTCTCAAACATATCCTTGGTAACTCCGCACTCGGGGCATACCCAGCTATCCGGTAAAGATGCAAAAGAAGTGCCGGGCTGAATACCCTGCGAAGGATCCCCCACTGCCGGATCATAAATATACCCGCAAACAGTACAACGGTATTTATCCATTTTGTCCCTCCTTAACAAACTGCGCCTCGCACCAATTGGAATAAAGCAATTGAATCTCCAGCCAATGCGAGGGTAAACTTATTTTTTCTTTTTTTTCTTTTTTGCCCCGCACTTTCCGCAACTCATAATCATACCCCCTCTTTTGCCCTACTCCAGCTCCAGATTCCTGGAGCTTTGCCAGATACCATGAATATTACAATAAGAAGAAGCTAAAATAACCCCAGGTTTATCTGTTTTTAAATTTATTACAGCTTCAGATTGTGTAAACACAGTACTGGTATTAGGGCCCTGGACTGATTCTCCGTGAGCATTAAACTCAATTCTTGCTAGCTGATAAGGAAATTTTTCCCCTTCCGGAAGGAAATAGGCTTCAATCCAGCGTATATGATGTTCGGTGGTATTGGGATGCGGGATTTGCCTGCCGACACAAAGCTTAATTTCTATTGGCTCTGATTTTTTTGCTTTCTGGGGAGCGTCTATTACCGGAACATGTTTTTCTTTAGCCCAGTCTGCGCTCTGAAACAAATCCTTTAGCTCTGCCATATAACCCTCCTTGCATAAAAAGCGCACACCGGCGCAACATTCTTTAAGCGCCGGGTGTTATTTGATTTTTGAAGCAAATGCCTTACCGAAATCAAAACACCTGTTCAGGTCAGCCGGATCAGGCGCATAAACCAGGCCTAACGATTCCTGGGCTATTTCAAGGCCGGCTTCCTTAAGCACTCCCTCAATTTCTTTGGCTGCTCCGCCAGCCCATCCAAAAGATCCGAATACCGCAGTGACCCTGTTTTTTGGTTTCAAGCCCTTAAGAAATTCTAGGAAACCGGCAATACCGGGTAGCATATCGTTGTCATGGGTAGAAGAACCGAAAATAAACCCCTTAGCTTCCAGCATCTCTTTAATTATCTCACTCCGGTCTGAAATTGCCACATCAAAAAGTTTTACTTCTATCCCTGATTCAAGCAGGCCATCAACGATCTTTTTGGCCATTTTTTCGGTTGAACCCCACATAGTTTCATAAACTATAACAACTTTGGGCTTGACTGTATTTTTTGCCCAGGAAATATAGGCATTAATAATTTTCAAGGGGTCTTTACGCCAGATTATTCCGTGGCTGGGAGCGATCATCTTAACCGGAATGTTCATTTTTTGTATTTCTTCTATCTTTTTCAGGATTACAGTTCCCAGCGGCCAGAGGATATTGCCGTAATATTTTTGCGCCTCATCCATAAGCTCACACTCGCTTACTTCATCGTCAAACCTCTGGCTGGTTGCATAATGCTGCCCAAAGGCGTCATTAGGCAAAAGCAATTCTTCCTGCGGGCAATAAGTAAACATGCTATCCGGCCAGTGGATCATCGGGGCTTCAATAAATTTAAGCGTACGCCTGCCAAGTTTTAATTCATCACCGGTTTTAATAATCTGGAAATCCCAATCCCCGTAATAATAACGAAAAAGACCTTCTTTGCATTTTTGCGTACAGTATATTTTAGCTTTAGGACAAAGCATCATAATTTCCGGTAGGGCCTGAGTATGATCAGGCTCAACATGATTAACTACAATATAATCTATTTTTTCAGGCGGCACTACTGACTTGATCTTCTCAATAAAATCCCGGGAAAAAGCCCCTAGCACAGCATCAATCAACACGGTCTTTTCATCTTTAATCAAATAAGAATTATATGTAGAGCCCCTGTTAGTGGAATAGGTGTGCCCGTGGAACGTCCTAAGGTTCCAGTCAACTGCCCCTACCCAAAATATATCTTTTTTTATCTCAACAGCATTCATGATCAACCTGCCCCTCCCCTAATACCCGATAAAGCTTTCGGTTTTGATCTGTTCTTTTGCTGCGCCGATAGACTGCGTCAGCTCTTTCATCGCTTCAACCATTTTCGGCGGGCCGAAAATAAAGAACTCCCAACCCTCCACCCGGGGGAATTTTTCCGCCAGCAAATCTTTGCTCAACCTGCCAAAGATACAAGCCTTATCCACAGGCTGACAATCAGTCACTATATAATATACTTTTAGATTGGGATTTTCGCAACGCCAATTATTCAGTTCCTGCTTAAAAGCGATCTCTTCCTCGGTGCGGTTGGAATAAACAAGCGTAATATTAGTGCCGAGCTCTTTCTGGGCCACATATTCAAGGATAGAGATTATCGGAGTTATGCCGATCCCTCCGATGATAAAACCTATGTTCTTATAATCAGCGCAAAAGACGCACGTGCCAAGCGCGGCTTCGAAGAAAATATCATCTCCGGGTTTTAAACTACAAAGCCTTTGGCAGAAGGGGCTCTGGCTAATCCTTTTGGTCACTTCAATATAATCGTTGAGAGGAGAAGAAGAAAATGAAAGGTATTTATTCAGCTCTTTATTCTGCGGGCTGGCCGGGTCAAATATAAGCCTTAAAAACTGCCCCGGGGTAAAATCAACCTTCTCCTGCGGTAAAAAGCGAAAGCTTTTTACCGTAGGGGTGCGGTCAATAACCTGCATTAATTTGGCTTTATACAGCTTCAAGCAACCCCCTCCCTGAATAGCTGAATGACAAGTTATTATAAACTGATTATTGGATTTAGTAAAGTGTCAAAATTACCCTAAAATCGGCCTTTTTCTACCTGCCTTGAAGCATATCCTGCATATCTTGTTTTGCCGTATTGATAAGTTTCAAGCCGAATTTATCCTGAACAACTTTAAACACATTCGGGGTTAAGAATGCCGGAGCCGAAGGCCCCAGGCGCATATTCTTAACATCCAGGGATAGCAAAGTCAATAGTATAGCCACTGCCTTTTGTTCAAACCAGGATAACACTATTGATAGCGGTAGCTCGTTTACCGAACAATTAAAGGCTTTGGCCAAAGCCAATGCAACCTGTATGGCTGAATAGGCGTTATTGCACTGGCCGATATCAATCAAACGCGGAATGCCCTCGATATTACCAAAATCAATTTTGTTAAAACGGTATTTACCGCAAGCCAGAGTCAATATAACGCAATCTTTAGGAACAGCCTCAGCCAGTTCCGTGTAATAATTGCGGCCGGGTTTTGCTCCATCACAACCTCCGATCAAAAAGAACCGTTTTATTTTGCCGCCCTTTACCGCAGCAATAATCTTATCTGCTAATCCCAGGATAGCGGTGTGATGAAAACCGGTCATAATCTTCTTTCCCGGAGTTTCGGGTAAAGCAGGCAAAGATTTTGCTTTTTCAATCAAATCCTTAAAATCCCTTCCCTTAATATGACTGGCGCCTTCAACCGAAGAAATCCCGATAGTGAATATCCTGTCCAAATAAGTTCCGGGCGGCGGGATCATTACGCAGTTGCTAGTAACTAAGATCGCTCCCTTGAATTCGTTGAATTCTTTCTTTTGCTCCTGCCAGGCTCCTCCGTAATTTCCAACAAGATGTCTAAATTTCTTTAATTCTGGATAACCATGGGCAGGAAGCATTTCACCGTGCGTATAAACATTAATACCGGTACCTTCTGTCTGCTTAAGCAACTCATAAAGATCCAGCAGGTCATGACCTGTGACCAATATGCCGGGGCCAATTCTAGTACCGGTATCCACTTCGGTCGGGACAGGATTACCGAATCTCTGGGTATGCGCCTTATCCAGCAATTCCATGACTTTAAGATTTACCTGGCCGCATTTCAACGCCAAATTAATATAATCATTAAGGTCAAAACTGACGTTGGTTAGCGTCTTAAATAACGCCTCATGCATAAAGGCATCTACAACCTCATCTTTGGCGCCAAGCTCTCTGGCATGATACGCATATGCGGCAATACCTTTTGCTCCGAATAGAATAAGGTCCTGCAAACTCTGGATATCCGGGCTCTTACCGCATACCCCGGATTTAGTGCAACCCGTGCCGCCTGCTGTCTGCTCGCATTGATAACAAAACATAATTTTCCTCCTTGGGCAGAAAGCCCACGCCAAACTATCAGCCCAGCATGGGCGCACTTGGCAATCCTTTATGCCAAGATGCCTTTAAGTTTGGGCGCTAGTTATTCCACCTTTTAGTATCCAAGGCATTCTTTGGCTGCCTTACACCATTTTGCGCAGGATTGCGGCATCTGTCTGTAGATCCTTGTTCCGCATTCAGGACAACGCACTCCGGGCTCATCGGAAAAAATCTCCGCATTATAGCCGCAGAAATTACAGGTTATAATTTCGGCCTTTATTTTGCGGCTATCTTGCCCCGGGCATTTATTTAACATTGGCTTTTTTGCTTGCTTTCATTAAAACACTCAATGTAACACGCTTAAATTGACTATAAGCAAATTCCTCAATCTTGATTATTCTCTTTCTTAAAGCACAGCTCTTTACATTGGGGCAGGGTGACTTCTTAAACATGCATTTATTTATCTTAAGCCCCCCCTGAAAAATTCTTATCAGGTCTAACAGAAATATTTTATCTGCCGGCCTTGCCAAGATAAAACCCCCGCCTGTACCCTTATGAGACAAAAGTATATTATGCTGGTTTAACACCTGGAGTATCTTCCTTAAAAACTGCCGGGGTATGCGCAGCTTATTGACCAGCTCCGGCACAGATACTGTCCTTTGGCGTTGAGCTGCAATATAACAGGCAGCCCTTAAAGCATAATCGGTATTCCTGGTTATAAGCTTCATTTTATTTCTTATTATATTAAGACGGTTGGGCAGTTTAACGTCATGCCCGGGACTTGGTACCGCAGCCCTCTTTACAATGAGCTACGGGGCGAAGCATATACTTGATAGTAATATCCATAGCCACCTCCTGGTGTAATGATACCATAATAGTATCATTTGTCAACAAAAAATTTTATTTTTTTATTTATTTATAATACGCAGAAAAATATCAACAATGTTAGGATCAAACTGGCTGCCGGAATTATCCCTGATTATCCGCAAGGCCTTGGTTTTGCTGAATGCCTTACGGTAAGGCCTGTCCGAGACAAGCGCTTCATAAACATCAGCCAAAGCAATGATACGCGCGCCTATAGGTATTTCTTCTGCTTTCAGCCCTGCCGGATAGCCTTTCCCGTCCCAACGCTCATGGTGATAAAGCACCATAGGAATCACATTATGCAAAGACTGGACCGGACGGATTATTTCCGCTCCTATCTGGGGATGCTTTTTAATTTGCTCGTATTCCTTTTTAGTAAGTTTGGATTTTTTAAGCAGTATTTTCTCCGGAATGCCGACTTTCCCCAAATCATGCAATACAGCCGCCTGCTTGATATTCTCAATTTCATCGGCGGAAAGATTTAAAGCCGCGGCAATATCATTGGCATATTTAACCGTCCTTTCCACGTGCGCTCCGGTAGAATGGTCTTTAGCCTCTAATGTATGGGCAAAAGCAAAAACAGACTCAATCAAGTTCTGGTTTGAACGTTTAGTCAGCTTCTCAATCCTACTCTTTAAAAATTTGATTTCGCTGTTGGCCTTGCCGTTCTTAACAGGCTCTTTGTTTTTCTCCGATTTAATATCGCGGGATGAATAAACGCGGTTGCCCCCTCTTTCCTTGGCTTTGTTCAATATCTTTTCCACAAGTGCCACCAACTCCATCCCATTTGAGGCCTGGTCCTGAGGATAGGAGGCTACTGCTATGCTTAATTTTAACTTTACAGTATTTTTTTTATTGCCGAAATTATACAAATTCACGGCATCAAGAATACGCCGCGCCAGAATAAGGGCCTGGGGACTGGTTATGCCCGGAGAGATTATGATAAACTCTTCACCGCCGAAACGTATTACAATATCATAACGCCGGGTAATTTTATTCAGTTGCCCGGCCAGTTCTTTAAGCACTTCATCTCCGAAAGCATGGCCATAGAGGTCATTAACGGATTTAAAATAATCCACATCCAGCATCAATACCGAAAGCGTATGCGCATACCTGCGGGCGCGGTAAAACTCCGCCTCAATAACCTCCTGTAAGTAATGATGGTTATAAAGCCCGGTAAGCGAATCCCTTAATGCCAATTGTTTAAGCCGGCGGTTGGATTGTATTAATTCTTTATTAAGGACTTCCACTTCCTGTTCTTTTTTGCGCTGTTTGGTTATATCGCGGACATATTCTATAGCGCCTACGATGTTTCCGGAGGCATGGTCTACCAGAGGAAAACTGAACAGGTCAAGCCATCCTTCTATTTTCTTGCCGGCATCGCGCAGCGGCACGATATAATTACAGGCCTTACCATTTTTAAAAGTCTCTGCTGTAGGGCAGACCTTACAGGGTATACTTGCGCCATGATAGGCCTGATAGCACTTTTTCCCGACCAAAGGCATTGCATGCGCGTACCATTTCTCCATTGTTGCATTGACCCGGATTATATTCATATCCTTGTCTAATATGCTAAGCCCATCCTGAATGCTGTCAAAAATATTAGACAAAAACTGCTCCCTCTCAGCCAGCTTAGAAGTCCGCTCTTCAATCTTTATTTCCAGATCGGCATATGCCTTTTGCAGGGCAGCTTCGGATTTTTTGCGCTCGCTTATATCAACGTTCACCTCTGCAACAAGCCATTGCCCGGATTCATTCTTAAAAGGAATAGTGGTTACCTGGACCGGGCGGTTATTTTCTTTAAACAGGATCTCCTCTGTAACTACTGTCTGCTTTGATTCCAGGGCCTTTTTAACTCCGCAGGCGTCTCCGCAATGCCTGGGCCTGCCCATAAAATATTCGTAGCACTTCCTGCCTTTAAAATCCCCGTAGATCTTTGCCCATTCCGCATCTACAAAAACCAGATTATAATCCGAATCAATAATGTCCAAACCGGTTTTGGTTGCCCCAAGGATATATTCAATCTGTTGTTTGAGAAGTTTGCGTTCTTCTTCGGCCAGGCGCAGTTCGGTATTATCATATATTACTCCCTGGAGAAAAAGAGGCTTGCCCATATTATCTTTGACTACCACCCCTTCATCCCGCACCCATAATATATTGCCTTTTTTATCAAATACCCGGTACTCAGCTTTAAAAGGCCGGCCGGAGACGCGCGAAGATATACGCTCAGCCAATACTTTATCGTGATCCTTAGGATGAATATTCCTGTCCCATAATCTGTCATCTTTCATATACTCATCCGGAGAATATCCTGATATACCTATAATCTGCGGGCTGACATAAAGGGTAGTGCTGATATTATCTAAAGCTGCGATGTAGGTTACTGCGGGTATCTGTTCTACTAAACTGCGGTATTTAGCTTCGCTTTCACGAAGCTGATTTTCAAGTAAGCTGTGATCTTGAAGGAAGTCTTTAGGCCTATCCATACCTATCGTATCCTTTTTTAAAGTTTAACACATCTCTAGCTATAAATCAACCTGCGCCGAGATAATTTCTGGAACTTAAACCATTGTAATTCAACAGCTTAAGATTAGGTTCTCTTCCGGAAACGCCGGATAGTCAATGAATTGACAACTACGCTTACCGAACTGAAAGTCATGGCAAAACCGGCAACCACAGGATTAAGCAAGAAACCGGTAAAAGGATAGAACAGCCCTGCGGCTAAAGGTATGCCGACAATATTGTAGATAAACGCCCAGAAAAGATTTTGATGGATCTTTTTCATGGCAAAACCGGAAAGATCTATTGTAGTCACTACATCCATCAGGTCATCCCTGATTAAAACAATATCCGCAGATTCAATAGCCACATCTGTGCCGGCGCCTACAGCTATGCCAATATCTGCCTGAGCTAATGCCGGCGCGTCATTAATGCCATCTCCGACCATTGCTACTTTCAGGCCTTGATCACGCAGTTTACGCAACTCCATCGCCTTATCAGAAGGCAGCACCTCTGCCAATACCTGCTCAATCCCAGCTTCCCTGGCTATTGTTTGGGCAGTCCTGCGGTTGTCTCCGGTAATAAGGTATACTTTTTTGTTCAGGCTTTTCAGGTTCAATATAGCCTGCCGGGAAGATGCCTTTAAAGTGTCGGCTAAAGCGATTATTCCGGCAACCTCGTTATTAAGCCCGACCATCATCGCAGTTTTACCCTGTAGTTCTAAATCCGTGACTTTTTGTTCGCAGCCCGAAATATCTATTTTCCTTTCCCCGAATAATTTTCTGTTACCAAGGATAATGACGTCGTTTTTCAGCCGTGCAATAACACCCTTGCCGGTAATAGAATTAAATACCTCTGGTTCCGGAATATCCGGATTTGCCTGCCTAGCCCGGGTACAGATAGCTTCAGCCAGCGGATGTTCAGAGCGCTTTTCGGCAATTGCCGCAAATCTTAGAATATCATCTTTAGTGAAGCTGCCGACACAGATAATATCAGTAACTGCCGGCTTTCCCTGAGTCAATGTCCCGGTTTTATCAAATACAACAGCATCCAGCTTATTCGCCAATTCAAGGCTTTGGGCATTTTTAATCAATATACCGTTTTCAGCTCCGATTCCGGTAGCAACCATTACCGCAGTAGGCGTAGCCAAGCCTAAAGCGCATGGACAGGCAATAATTATCACTGTTATAAATATAGTCAGTGAAAATGCAAAGCCTGCGCCGGAAATAAGCCATATTAAGAAAACAACAAGCGCAATCAATAAAACCGCAGGCACAAAATAAGCAGCCACAGTATCAGCTGCTTCCTGAATGGGCGCTTTTGAGCCCTGGGCCTCCTGTACCAGCCTGATGATCCGGGCCAGGAAAGTATCTTTTCCCACGCGGGTAGCCCTGAATTTAAATGTGCCGGTCTTATTTATGGTAGAGCCGATTACTTCATCCCCTACAGTCAATTCGCGCGGCATACTCTCCCCGGTTACCATTGACTCGTCTATTGCGGACCGCCCTTCGATTATCTGCCCGTCGGTAGGCACCCGCTCTCCGGGGCGCACGATTACAATATCGCCTACTAAAACCTGCTCTATGGGAATTTCTTTTTCTATTCCCGAACTAAATACAACGGCGGTTTTAACCTGCAGGCCCAATAATTTTTTTATTGCCTGGGAGGTCTTGCCTTTTACTATAGATTCAAGCAACCTGCCCAAAAGGATAAATGTGATCAGAAACGCAGCTATCTCATAATATAGCACATGCATACTATAAGGTATGATCTTAAGCCAGATAAGCACGGAATTAACCAAGCTATAGAAATAAGCAGCGCCAACCCCCAGGCTGACCAGTGTATCCATATTCGCGGCTTTTGAACGCACTACCGCAGCTGTGCCACGGGCAAAGAATTGCCCGCCGGCTGCCACTACTACTGTAGCCAGCAAGAACTGAACAACGGCCATATTTTTAACGATAACGCCGGCAACGGGAAGATTAAGGAATGAACTCATTGAAAAATACATCAATGGAAGGGAAAAGGCCAAAGCAGTCAGAAACCGTAATTTAAGAAGTGAGGTTTCCTTTGAACGCACCAGCAGCTCAAAATCCGTGCCGCTATTCTTATCAGCAGCGCCAAAAGGCGAGAATTTGATAACTTTATACCCTGATCTTTCTATAGCGCTCTCAAGCTCTGCCCGGCTGATTTTGCCCGACTCAAATTCAACATAGGCCTTTTCAGTGGCAAAATTAACATTTACCTTACTGACGCCGTCAAGATTTCTCAGGTATCTTTCAATATTCGCTGCGCAGGAAGCGCAGTGCATACCGAAAACACTGATGATTATTCTTTCCATATTTTCTTTGCAGTTTCTACGCCCCATAAAGGCAGGGAAGATATTACCACTGCCACAAACCAGTCAAGGGCCCCTAAGGGCTCGGTTTTAAAAATGGTGTTAAAAAAAGGAACATACACCACCATCATCTGCAGGGCGAATGAAAATAAAACTGCTAAAATAAGTTTTTTATTGGTAAGAAACCCGATCTTGAATATAGAGGTTGACACGCTCCTGCAATTGAACGAATGGAACAATTGCGCGCAGGCCAGCACTACGAACGCCGCTGTCCTGGCCCGGGCAAGGCCCTCTTTTTCCAGAAAATACACAAAACAAAAAGCAGCTAAACTGCAAAAAGCGATAAATGAACCCTGGCCCAATATAAGCAGGGCCGTTTTTTTAGTAATAACCGGTTCTGAAGTCTTGCGGGGAGCCCGGCGCATAATATCGGGCGCTACTGTGTCTACCCCCAAAGCAAGCGCGGGAAGGCCGTCAGTAACCAGATTAACCCAAAGTATCTGTATCGCCACAAGCGGAGCAGGAAAGCCGATTAGAGAAGCAACAAACATAGTCAATATTTCTCCGGCGTTGCAGGAAAGAAGATAATGAATAAACTTCTTGATATTATCGTATATGCCCCGCCCCTCTTCTATTGCGGATACAATAGAAGCAAAATTATCGTCTGTCACAACCATATCAGAGACTTCTTTAGTAACATCCGTACCGGTAATGCCCATAGCTACGCCGATATCCGCTTCTTTGACTGCAGGCGCATCATTAACACCGTCGCCGGTCATGGCAACTACTTCCCCGCGTTTACGCCAAGCGCGGACTATCCTTAATTTATGCTCCGGAGATACGCGGGCATAAACCGGTATCCTCTCAACCAGTTTATCCAGCTCCTCATCGCTTAACCTGCCTAACTCTTCCCCGGTAAGAGCCAAAGAATCTTTCTTAAAGAACCCGAGCTGTTTAGCAATAGCAACAGCCGTATTTTTATGATCTCCGGTTATCATCACTGTTTTGATACCTGCGGCAAAACATTTTTCTATTGCCTCTTTGACCTCCGGACGGGGCGGATCAATCATTGCCAGGAGCCCGGCAAAAGTCAGATTATTTTCTATTTCAGCGGCATCAAGCTTCTCCGGCAAAGCGTCTAACGCCCTGTAACCGACAGCCAAAATGCGCATGGCCCGTGAAGCTAATTCGTCATTCGTTTTAGCAATATTTTCTTTATCCGCTACACTGATCGGCCGCGGGTTATTATTTTCTTCAATAAAATCGCATTTATCCAGCATCACATCGGGAGCCCCTTTTACAAAAGCGATATACCGGCCCTTATCCTGACGGATGATAGTCATTTGTTTGCGTTCAGAATCAAAAGGTATTTCATCAATAAAAGGAAAATCCTTTTCTAAAGCAGTTTTTTTCAAACCGGCTTTTTCAGCTGCAACCAAAAGTGAACCTTCGGTAGGATCGCCGGCTACATAGTAGGCTCCGTCTTTCTGGGATATTTCTGCATCATTACAAAGCACAGCACAGCTTAAAGCTTTTTTTAATTCCGTATACTTATCCACATCCAAAGGATTATCATTAAAGAGTATCTCGCCTTTTGGCTGATAGCCTATCCCGCTTACCTTAAATAACTTGCCTGCGGCATATACAGCCTGCACAGTCATCTCATTCTTAGTCAAGGTCCCGGTCTTATCCGAGCATATCACCGTAGCGCAGCCAAGCGTTTCCACTGAAGGCAGCTTCCTGATCAAGGCGTTTCGCCTGACCATCCTTTGTACCCCCAGCGCCAGCGCAATCGTAACCACAGCCGGCAGGCCTTCAGGTATTGCTGCCACAGCCAGGCTTACGGCAGTAAGAAATACTTCGGCGAGTTTTCCGCCGCGCAGCCATTCTAAAATAAAGACTAAGGTTACCAGGATAAAACATAAATAAACTATCCACTTGCCAAACTCTTCCAGTTTTTTCTGCAAAGGAGTATCTTCGTGCCTGATCTCCTGGACCATAACAGCTATTTTGCCTAATTCCGTTAACATTCCTGTGCCTACGACAATTGCCCGGGCCTTGCCTGAAGTCACAATTGTGCCCATATAAAGCATATTTGCCCGGTCAGCCAAAGGCACATCTCCTCCTTCTAAACAATAGGAAGTTTTAGCTACCGGGGCTGATTCTCCGGTCAGGCTGGATTCCTGAACAGAGAAATTGGAAGTATGCCAGATTACCCGGCTGTCCGCTGATATACTGTCGCCTGCTTCAACCTCAACAATATCCCCGGGGACTAAATTGTGCGAAGAGATTATCCCCCTCTGTCCGTCGCGGATAACCCGGGAATTGGGAGCGGACAGTTTTTTTAACGCCGCAAGGGATTTTTCAGCGCGAAACTCCTGAATAAAACCGAGGATAGCGTTAAGGATTACTATAGCGATTATTGCAAAAGCATCTACCCATTCTTTAAGAAACCCGGAAACAAGCGCTGCGGCAACCAAAACCCAGATAATAAAATCGTTGAATTGTTCCAAAAAGAGCGCCAGAGGAGAAATCTGCTTTTTCTCTTTAAGCTGGTTTGGACCGAATTTCAAAAACCTGTCCCGGGCATCTTTAGATGTCAGGCCGGCTGACAAATCAACCTTAAGCTCTTGGGATATCTGCTGGGCATTTAACTGCCACCATTTAGTAGGCATAATTCCTATTTCCTTTTTTTCTTCTTATATTTCTTATCCAGGGCTAAAATGCAGAGCTCTCCGGTAAACGGGGCGATCTTGCCTTTTTCATAAGGGAATTCTTTACAATGCGAGGGTTTAAGGTTGTAATCAACAATGTGTATTGAACAGAGCCCTTCCGGGTTTAAGAAAGAACAGGCATTATAGCCCACGCTGGTTCCGATCCTGTATCCGGAAGGGTAATCTTTGTCTTTTTTGAATTCGTAAAATTTCCCGGGCAGTTTCAGCTCCAGGATCTTCTTGGCTTCCTCAAGGTCTACCCATGCTCCGGTCTGACAGCAGAATTTCATATCCGGGCATTTATTACAGTCAATCTTTTTTATATTTTTTTTCTTTTGCATAAGATTACCTTTCTAAATTTGCTCCGGCCAGCGCTGTTTGGCAAAAAATACACTTACCGTCCTTAATATTATACTCTAAAATATCAAATACTTCCCGCTTAATCAACAATTTCCTGCAGGAGGCGCAATAAGTATCATTGCCCCAGCCGGTTACATTTCCGGCATAAATATATTTGAGCCCGCACTGCCGGCCTATTTCCATTGCCTTTTTAAGAGACTGTTCCGCGGTTATTTCATAATCTGAAAATTTATAATCCGGGTGAAAACGCGAAATATGCCAAGGGATATTTTTATCTACCGAAGCAATAAAATCAGCGATCTGCCTTAATTCCTGATCAGAATCATTCTCGCCGGGTATAATCAATGTGGTAACCTCAACCCATATGCCCAGCTTATGCATCAACCTTATTGAGCCGAGCACCGGGGCCAGAGTAGCCGAGCATATCTTTCGGTAAGATTCATCCTTAAAGAATTTCAGGTCAACATTTGCCGCATCAAGGAATGTATGAATCATCTCCAGGCACTCCGCGGTCATATAGCCGTTAGTTACAAAAACATTTGATAGGCCATTTTCCTTGGCTAACCTTGCCGTATCCAGCGCATACTCAAAAAATATAGTCGGCTCGGTATATGTATAAGAGATACTGCGGCATTTATTATTCAAAGCAGCTTGAACTATTTCCTGCGCAGCCACTTCTTTACCCGGATACTGGTTTTTATCAATAGCTCTTTGCTGCGATATCTGCCAATTCTGGCAGAAACCGCAGTGAAAATTGCATCCGGCCGTAGCAATAGAAAAACTTTTTGATCCGGGAAGAAAATGATACAGCGGTTTCTTTTCAATAGGGTCAACATGCATGGCAACAGGCCGGGCGTAAACGTGGGAATATAGTTTGCCTGAAATATTCTGCCTAACACCGCAAAAACCGAATTTACCCTCGGCAATTTTACAGCGATGAGCGCACAAAGAACAATCTACAAAATTATTTACAGACCTGTTATAGAGCAGGGCTTCTTTCATAGCTTAAATCTGGCCAGATCCGCCTCTTTAATCGCGGTAACGTTAAAAAACTCTTTCTCCTTATCCGGATTACGCCAATATTCAATATTCAAACTTCCGCGCTGCTTAAATTTAGAATAATAACAGGTTATCGCGCAGGCAACAGGTATAAGTTCTTTACCAACCCTGCCCCTGACAAGGCTCGTCGGCCCGGGAGTATCCATATCCGTCATAAAAATATAATCCCCGTCTTGGGCCATTTCTGGCAAGAGGCTGTTTTCTTTCTCGTTTCTGCCAACAACCATTTTTGTTTCAGGCCCAAGGCGCAGGTGCCTGCCCAATTTCAGCAAATCAACATTCTCCAGAGCCAAAGCATTGTGTTCAATCAGGTCCTGCAGCCTGCGGGAAAATTCAGGGTCTGTCAAAAGGCATCCTCCGGCCGCGTTAGGATAATCTTTAATGTTAAACTTTGCAGCCATGCCTCTTTGCGGTTTTCTGCTCCTGCCGGAAAAATTTGCCAATAATTCCCGTTTAACCCATCCTTTTTGCTCAGGGATAGTAGGAACAAGGTGCTGCGCAGATAAAGGGCGCAACAATAAACCGGCCAAGCCGGATTCCTTCTCTATCCTCTCCAAGGCAGCCCTATACTGTGACATCGGCCTCTGCCCAAGCACTTCTCCGGTAACAATAAAACTGGCCCCTAATTCAGGCATTAATTCTCTGGCCTTGGCCAGCATCAATATTTTGCAATCAATGCAGGGATTCATATTTGAACCATAACCGTGTTTGGGATTTTTAAGCATAGACAGGTACTCCCCGGCAAGCTTTTCTATTCTTAATTCCACGCCGATAGAGCGCAACAAAACCGCTAATCTTTTCTTGTGTGTTTCTTCCAGAGACTTATCGCGCATGCAAAAAGGAGTGTTAAAATATATACCCAGGACTTCTATGCCCTGCTCCCTTACCAGCCGGGCAGCAAGCAGGCTGTCCAGGCCCCCTGATATTAAAGCTATTGCTTTCATAATTTATTTAGTGAGGAAAGATCTTGCCGAACAGGAAGATAAAAGTTATGCCCAGCAGAAATGCGATGAACGAAAATACCCCTTGCCTGCTGTTGCCTTGCTTGCGCATTTCCGGAATAAGGTCGCAGGCAGCTATATAGACAAAACCTCCGGCAACAATAGGCAGAAGAAACATAGAAAATCCTTTTACATTCTGCGACAAAGGATACCCTATAGCAGCGCCTAAAACACAGGTAAGCGCGGTGAGAAAATTGCACAACAGCGCCTTTGTCCGGCTGAAACCGCCGTATACCAATACTCCGAAATCACCTATCTCCTGTGGTATTTCATGCAGGGATACAATAATAGTTGTTACGATGCCGAAATGAATACTGACCAGGAAGCTTGCTCCGATGACCAGCCCATCGGCAAAATTATGCACTGCATCTCCGATAAGATTAAGGTAGGTAAACGGATGGATTTCGCATTGCCCGCCCTTATGGCAATGGCGCCAATGAAGGTACTTTTCCAGAATAAAAAACAGAATAAACCCCAGTATTAGATACAAGAAGACGCTGTGCGGGCCATACTCCTCTACTGCCTCAGGCATGATATGCAAGAATGCCCCGCCCATCAACCCCCCGGCTGAGAAACCGATCAGGGAAATAAGCAGTTTTTCCAGCAGCTTATCTTTAAGAAGTATGCTGAATATCCCGATCAACGAGATACAGCTGATGAATACGCTTGCTGCGATAGCCCAGATATAATTTGACATAGGATATGGCGTTATACGGCTGTATTTTATATTATCACAACGCCGGGACCGGAACAAGATTTTTTAAACCGGCACGGAAGGCTCAATGATGGTGATCAATATGCTCGTGTTCGTGGGTATGGACAGCATCGCGATGCGCATGGCTGTGCACATGCACAAGATTATTCTCTTCCAGAAATACCCTGTCTTTTAGAAGCTCTCTGGATGAGCCAGAGCGCGTTATTTTCCTGTTGCTGCCCAGGCAATATATCTTATCTGCGATCTCTTCAATAATATGCAAGTCGTGGGTTGCAGTAATAATAGTTGAGCCTTTTTTGTTTGCCTGTAATATTATATCAATTATCTGGCGGGTCGTCTTAGGGTCCAGCCCTGCTGTCGGCTCATCCAAAATCATGACTTCGCTTGATATAGCCAAGGTCGTGGCAATGGCAACCTTGCGTTTTTCGCCTACGCTTAACTGATGCGGCGAACGCTCTATCAAATGCCCGATATTTAACTGCTCGCAAATATCATTAAGGCGTTTACCGGCTTCTTGGCGGCTAAGCCCCAGCTGTAAGGGCCCGAAAACTATATCCTCTTTTACCGTAGGGCAGAATAATTGCACATCAGGATTCTGGAAAACAAAACCGACCCTGCTTCTAAATGAACGCGCTGAAACATGGTCGTTAAAAAATTCCTCATTAAGCCGGGTGCCAAAGGCCTTAATAATCCCCTTATCCGGAAATATTAACCCGTCTAATAATTGCAGCAAAGTTGTCTTTCCGGTGCCGTTAGCTCCGACCAGGGCTATTTTTTCTCCCTGTTCAATTCTTAAATCTATTCCGCAAAGGGCCGGGAATTTTGAGAGGTATGAATACCATATATCTTGCAGCTCAAAAATAGTATTTTTCATATCCCAGTATCTCCCAAATACAAAACCAAAGTAATTAAAATTAAAACCGCAAGCAGGCTTAGCCAATCTAAAACAGAGGCCTTAAATTCATGCAAGGCCTTTGGTTCCCCGGTATATCCCCTTGAAAGCATGGCAGTATAAACAGCATGGTTTAAATAATACGACCTCTGCCAAAGAGAGCCGATGTTCCAGGCAACTATATACCTGCCCTTTTTATGGGGCAGCAAGATCCCCACCCTGCTTTTAATTGCCAGGTAAGTATTTTCAATTATCTCTACAAATAAATAAATATACCTGTAGCACATGCCGGTTGTCATAACAAAGAGCTGGGGCACTTTAAAAATACGCAGGGCCTGCAGAAGCTCGGTATTTCTCGTAGTCAGAGTAAGCAGGATAACAAACGAAACGCTGGTAAGTACCCGGATTAAAAATATGCCTGCTGACATCAGGCCCTGCCGAGTAATGCTCAGGCGAAAACCTGCTGCGCCAAAACCGAATATTTCCTCTCCGGGAGTAATTATGCTGAATATTGCCGGCAAAGCAATAAAAAGCGAAAATAAAGGTATAAATACCCATGTCCTCTTCAGGAAAAATAAGATATTTATCTTGGAGGACACGCTTAATAACAGGCAAAACAGGTAAAGCGAAAAAATAGCATAAATATCCTTGGACAGCATTACGCATAATACCATAAGGAAAATAATCAACACCTTTATCCTGGCATCCAAATACTGTAAATAGCCACTCCGGGAAGCGCACTCCTCGGCATAAATAGATTCTTTAAAAAAAGATAGAGCGCCCATAATTGAGCGCTCTATAAAATGAGATTTTCTAAACAAATTTATTCACCTTTTTTTAGATAGTATCTTGCCTATAATAAATGCTGCCAACATCACTATCGCAATTCCCGCAACAGCAGATATTATATAGGCAAAACTTAAATGCGGCAAACCCTTTTCTTCCCAGCCTTTAAAGGCATAATCAGGCATAGGCGCATTCCACAGGCTTGATAACTTCTCTAAACCCCGGGGAATGTATCCTGTTAATTCCTTTATGCCGTCCGTACCCCATTCTCCCCAGGCATCATTGGCATTGAAATATTCCGGCAACAGCAGCCCAAGAGGAGACAGGACAATCAAAACAGCTATTCCAATCCATAATTTCGTCGTGATTTTCATGTTTATCTGCCTCCTTCTTCTAATAATTCCGGGGCCTGTTTTTGCAAATATTTTATGACCAGCGCAGTAACCACAGCCTCTACCCAGCCAAAAACCAATAAATGTTCACCCAGCATTGCAGGTATTGCCACATTCAAACCATAAGGGCAATACAATGCCTGCCCGTTTGCAGTCTTATGCAGAAGCGGCTGAATACCGAACATCACAGCAGTGGACAAAGCCGCTATATTTAAAGCTGCATACCCGGCTATGCCGGCAGCAATAACCCTCCTGTTAGAAGAAACACCAGAACCATAGCTGAAAATCCTGTATAAATAATACCCAACAAAAACTTCCACAAATGCCATATTAAAACAGTTTGCCCCTATAGCGGTAATCCCACCGTCTCCGAATAATAATGCCTGGACCACCAAAGCCACAGTAACTGCTATACAGGCTGCCCACGGCCCAAGCAGAATAGCTGCTAAAACAGCGCCTACTGCGTGTCCGGTGCTTCCTCCGGGGATCGGGACGTTGAGCATCATAATCACAAAACTAAAAGCCGCTGCAATAGCCAAAAGCGGAACCTGTCTGGCTTTCAAAGTCTTTTTTACAATTTTTGAAGCAATGACCCATATCGGCAGCATAACAGCATAAAATACCCCGCATGTCGTAGGGCCTAAATATCCGTCCGGTATATGCATTCCTTGCCTCCTTTAAGTTTAGAAATCCACCTGAGCTCTCATTCCGCCGGAAAAAATATTGTTGGTATCTTCAACTATATCTTTGCCGAACGGATTCCAAACATACTGAAAATCCGGGCTTATAGATATATGTTTATTAACATATATCTTGTAGTAAGCCTCAAAATGCCCTTCGGCTCTGGCTTTACGCGCCGGATCCAGAGTTTCTCCTGCCTTTCTATAATCTCCCGAAGGAAATACCTGGCCAATTGCAAAAGCAACTATATCTTTATCCCTGCCCCAAGGCTTACCTTCTAATTGTAAACCTGCGCTCCATGAATGTTCAAGTGAATAATTCTGGCCATTTGACGCTGGAACAACTGGATCAGGATTATAGACTCTTGAGTTCTGCCATCCATAACGCAGAAAAGCTGTAGTTGTTTCATTGGTTTTCTGGTCAAAACTTAAACCAAACCCGCATGAAGACTCTTTGGTTTTTGTATCATCCAACCATTTTGTATGATAAGCATTATTATTCCAGCCATACAAACGGTAGTTGCCGTCAAGATCGAAAAATCTTGTTTTAAAAGTGATTTGGCCTATATTAAACAAATCGCTATTAATCTTTTCCCAGCTTGCCTTAGTATTAAATAAGCCGTAGCCTACTTCAATCCAATCCTTAGGCAGATAAGCCACCCGGATACCCGGGCCATTATCCGGGAACTCCAAAACAGGGGAATTCCGGAACATCCTGCCTAAAAACTGGGTTGTCTCGTCATTGGCAACTTCGCTTTGGTCAAAATAAGCAGTTGGGTCAAGTTTACCAAAAGTCAAAGCAACCCTATCCTTAAATAGGCCCTGTTCATACCAGATCTCGGTTAATCTGACATTTTCATAAGCATCGGCATCGCGGTTTACATTACTATATAATGCAAGATTATCTTCAATGCCTGCGCCTTGGCCACCCTCAAGATGCAAAAACGCCCTGCTGTTGAATTCTTTGAATTCTTTAGCTAAAGTAATATCCGCGGTATATGACCCATCAGTACGGTTCTTTTTAAGCGTTTCACCGTCCGGTGCGTAATTTGTATTAGTTGCGCCCTGCACAATCAATGTCGCACCTGCGCCAAGCTCAACCCCTTCCATCAACTGCATAGGTTCGCCCGGGACTCGTTTAAGTTTTTCTTCAAATTGGTAAAAATTTGATTCATAATCCGAGATTACCTGTTGCTGAGCCTTAGCTGTAGAATCCTGCGCAGCAATAAATTCATTCTGCTCCTGCACTTTTTTTTCTAGGGCAGCAATTCGTTCTTTTAACTGCCTAATCTCATCCATAATCAATGAATCATCAGCAAAAACTGTCATGGTAAATAAAAACAAAAAGGCCAACAGGCAAACTGCTGTTTTTTTCTTGCTCGTCACACCCCCTCCTTTTTTATAAAGCTATCTTTTAGTAATACTATTATTAATTTCGTGCTACTAATAGCCAAAAAAATATACTTAAATATCCCGGCCGGTAGAAGACATGCTCAATGTAACATGTTTAACACCCTTGGCTGCCTGCAAAGTATCAACCAGCTCCTGCGCCGTCCCGGGCCTGCCGCGCAGCGCAATTATCTCCAAACAGTTATGATGGTCTAAATGTATATGCTGAGTAGATATTATTATTTTTCCGAAATCATGCTGAATATCCATAAGCTTATTGACTAATTCCCGCCTGTGGTGGTCATAAATGATTGTAATAGTCCCGGCAATTTCTTTATCTTCCTTCCATTGCTTCTTAATCAGGTCTTCCCTGATCAAATCGCGAATAGCTTCGGAACGGTTAGTATATTTCTTGCTTCTAAGGTGGGCATCAAAAATAGCCAACAGATCACTCTCTAAAGATACGCCAAACCTTACTAATTTAGCCATTTATGATCCTGTTAGTGAATAATACGATTTTTATAATTGTAGCACTAACAAATTCCCTGTCAAACCCTTTTCTGGATTAATGCCCCATGCAGGGCTTTTTGCCTTTATTAGCGCGTTTTGAGCGCCAGTTTAATTTTCCCCTGCGTTTTCTTTTCCCTATACCCATAATAAGTCCCTCCTTATCAGTATTTATAATATTCCGGCGGCACTATGCCGGATACATACCTGACAGCTTCTATAATACAAATACGTATGGCTTTTTCCATAGGCGTATTCGCGTAACCGCTCAAGTGCTGGCTCAATGCCCAGCTGCCCAAAAACCCACCCATAATCGCGCCGCTGACATCAGAGGCCTGGCCCTGAACACGGGTAGAAAATAAAACATTGGAAGTAACAGGATTAACTACGCGCACATCCAGCGCTACATGCGCTTTATTAGGCGAGCCGCCTAAAAGCGCCCCCATAAATCCGCTGCCCACTCCGCCGCCGCCGCCGACACCTGCGCTTCCGCCGGATGCGCTTGGCTCAAATTCAACCACTATTACACTAATAACTAACCCTGATACAGCCTTTTCCGGCGCATCTACAACTGCGCTTAATGCCTGAGGCTCAACGATCTGAAAGCGGTTAGAATTATTAAGCGCAGTAATAAACATTTCTTTCAACCCCATTCCGGATTCGCCTGCGGCATTAGCGGTCTTCATTTCAAAATCAGCCACTGCAACCTTAACCTTGGGCCCGGAATAAGCGGATAGGGGCGCTGTTGATGAAGCATCTTCAGATTTAGCTGCCGGTTTTTTGGCGCTGCCAACCGAAGCGCAACCATAAAGAAAAATAGTGCTTATTACTAATATACAGATTATTCTTACGGATTTCATAGGTAAGCGCAGTTAAATAACTGCCAACTTTTTTATACTATATAGAAAACACCGCACTGTCAAGAGAAAAGCCCTTTGCCTAGGGATGCTCCCTTTGAAGGAGGCGCTCTCGCTTAAAACAGCCTTAATAAATCAGTTTGCCTGGCAATGACTTTCCACGGCTTTTCCCTGGCGATCTCCTTTTTAGAGCTGGAGCCGGTAGGCACTATAATAGCCCTGATTTTAGCCCTCTTTCCCGCCTGGGCATCAATAGCCATATCCCCAATATAAACCGTCCGGCCCGGGGTAACTTTAAAATGCCTTATTATTCTGCGCAGTATCTGGGGATGAGGCTTTTTATATTTTAGCTTATCCGCACAAAGCACATAATCAAAATATTTCAACAGGCCAAGGTGTCTTAATATAATCAGGCAATATTTTGTCGGCCGGTTACTGGCTATAGCAAGTTTGTAATTATTTTTCCTGAGGTATTTTAATACCCTGAGTGTTCCGGGAAGTATCCGGGAATATTTTAGCAGGGCCCTTTTATGGTGCCGGCGATAGATATTAATTATTTTTCCCAGGTATTTCTTATCTACTTCAGGAAAAAATAATCTGGCCTCTCCCCATCCAACCGAGCGTTTTATAGCCAGAAATTTCTTGGCCGGATACCCTAAAGATAACAAAGAAAAGTTCACGCTTGATGCGATTGCCTTATAGGCGTCAACTAAAGTGCCATCCAGATCAAAAATTATTAATTTTGGTTTTTTCATAAAGCAATAAAGGCAGGGACGTAAACCCTGCCTTTATAATGGCGCAAAGATATGCGCGCCGGATTAGTTAATACTGTCAACAGGATTAAAAACATCCTGCTGTAAAACAACCGGCTGATCCTGGCCCGGAGAAGGGTTTTCCGAAAAAGACGAGACTTCTTCAATCTTCTCTAAATTTACACTTTTGGCGATATTCTGCCCTGAGGCTGCAGCAATATAAGTAAAACTTATGGAATTCTCCGGCTTAATCTCATCTATAGATCCTGCATTTTCAAATTTGGTTTTCTCGTCTACGGACAAAACCATAGTCATTGCCTTATCGCTTTCAGGGTCTATATACCTGACTGTTATCAGCCTGTCTCCGGGCTTAACCGAGACAACCTCGCCCCATTGCCATTGTATCCCCGGCTCTTCGGATATCAAAGTTGTCCGGGCGTCATCAGCAGACCATAAAGGTGCTGTTGGAAAAACAGCTGCTATTAAAGCAAAAATAAATAATACTTTTTTCATTTTGCTCCCCCCTGGATAAAACAGCTGTATAATTATTGAAAGATCTGCTTAAATCTGGCCCTGAATCTCAAAAAGACCGCAGTAACCATAGCTACTTTGAATATATCCGCGGCTAAGAACGGAACAAAACCCATAAGTAAAGCCTTCTGGATATTTATTCCCAGCATAAATTTAAGCCATAAAGCCCCGCAGGCTAAAAGCAGAAAATCTGCGGCTAAGAATAAAAGAAACGTAAAAACCGGCTTGTCTGATATCCTCTTAATAAAGGCGGATACAAAAATGCTGGCCAATACAAACCCAAAGAGATACCCCGATGTCGGCCCTAAAAGATACAACGGCCCGTTTGTAGAACCGGTAAATACAGACATCCCGGATAGCCCTAATCCTATATAGATAACCTGAGTAAGCGCGCCGAGATTACCGCCCAACGCTGCCGCTGCCAATAAGACAAAAAATGTCTGTAAGGTCAGCGGCACCGGGGTAAAAGGCAAAGGAATGCGCACAAACGCACCCAATGCAGTCAACACCACAAAAACTAAAACACCAATAGCCCTGCATTGGTTCTTACTGATAGCTAATTCTTTATTTAAAATTGTCTCCATAGCCTCTGCCTTAAAATGTTTATCAATCTTTAGCTATTGCCAGCGTTATTACGCCGACCATAATCAAAAATAACCCGATACACCCTTTACCTACTATCAACAAAGCAGGAAACCACCTGATCAAAGCCAAAATGCCTAAAACCAAAAAACCTAAACCCAAAATCACTTTGATCAATGTGCCGATCATTTTTGACCCGGAGCCGCAACCGCAACCGCATTCTTTTTTAACCTCTTCTGCCATGGTATTTACCTCCTTGCACAACGTGTGCTTACCGGCCGATTCCTTACAGGCCGGGCGCTATTTGCTGGGTTTACTTTTCCACCGGCGGTGGACCCAACCCCATTCCGCAGGATATTTCCTTATATAAGACTCTATAATATCGGTAAGGCGCTGTATATTAATAAGTATTGTATCACGTTCATCTTTTCCTTCAACTAAAATTAAAGGCGGCTCAAAGAAAATCTTATGCCGGTCATTGCCCTGGCGGACAATAAAACTTGGCAGTATTCTGGCTTTGGTGCGCTGGGCCAAAACAACCGGCCCGGTAGCTGTAGCCGCCTGAACACCAAAAAATTTTACAAATACTCCGGAAGTGCCGAAATTCTGGTCAATAGGGATAAACAGTATACTGTTATTTCTTAAGGCCCGGATAGATTCCTCAACACATGCCTTACGCGGCTGGCTGTAAATGGTCTGTATGCCCATATTATTTCGTTTCTTAAGGAAAAAATTTTCTGTCCTGCCGTCGCGCATCTGGCGCATGATCCCGGCGGTCTTATATCCTTCAAGGCTGAGTTTCGCCATCATCAAAGCAAAATTGCCAAAATGAGCGCTGACCAGTATAACACCGTTGCCTTCAGACAAGGCCTTGTCAAGGTTTTCTTTGCCTTCAAAATCAACCTGTTCTTTTAATGCCCGGGGCCTTTCCATTAAATACATAAGCTCAACCGCGGACTTAGCCATATTTACAAAACAATCTTTGGCTATTTGGCGCAATTCCTTTGGGGATTTTTCCTTCTCAAAAGCCATGGAAAGGCTGTCAAAAGCTATCTCGCGCTGTTTACCGACAAATTTATATGCCAGCCAGGCAACCGAACGGGCAAACCCGTAAATCATGCTTCCGGGAAGCAGTTTGACCGCAAAAGAACAGAATCTCAGGCCGACCCAGGCTAAATAACGCTGAAAATTTTTAGATATTTTTTTAAAATCCATAGGTTAGAGATTATAACAAGCTTGGGGCAGTTTTCAAGCAGAAATTCCGTGCTTAGCTCTCTACAACTTCTTACCCCAACAGCTCAAAAAAAGCTCTTTGCCCAAAAGATAATCAAAATATGTGACCTTCTGATCATATAGCCGGGAAAATCCGGATGAAGCAAACAGCCTCTTTGCCCCGTCAGTAAATGTCCAGGCGCATACGCCTTTGATATTTCTATCTTTTAGATATTCGCAAAATGCGTCAAGTAATTTATGGCCGATCCCCATGCCCCTGAACCCGTCGGCTATATTTATATGGAAATGTGCCGGGTATTCCTGATTAAAATCCGGCCGGCTGAATTCCCTCCTGATCAGGCTGCGCAGCGAATAAAACGCAAAGCGCCACGTGCGCGCCTTAAGCAATAATCCACGCAATATGCCTTTACGTATTATCCCGGGCATAATATTCTTGTCAATTACCCGGTGTGAACCGGCTGTATCAACAGAACCCATGATATAGCCGACTACGCCTGATGAATATTCGGCGACAAAAACCGATTCAGGCTCATAATCAAGGTAGTAACCGGACAGCATATCAGCTAAAACTACCCTGTCCGGAAGAAAGGCCTCTCCGCTTTTACCCAGAAATGCCGTATCAACAGCAATGTCCCTTAATGCGCTTTTATCTTCGTGTTTGTACGGCCTGATAATAATCCGGTTTTCTTGGGCCATTATTTTAAGATAATTTTACGGAATGCGCTGGCATCATGCTGCAGCATGTTGGTCTGCGCCCGGGCAGAAACCAAAATAAAATCAGGATCCCCTAAAACTTTTAGCGGTATATTAAACACCACTTCTTTCTCGCCGAATTCCATAACCGCGCCTTCAGCGTTAATTTGAGTATTGGCATCAAATACCGATAAAGCCTTGCGCTGCAGGATGACACAGATCTTAGGCATCTGCTCAAAAGGAGTTTTTTTACTGTAGCCGAAAATATACACCATGGCGCTAAACCGGGAATTGGCTTCCTTGGGTTTAGAGATACCGATGATAAAGGAGCCGTCTTTAAGCTCATAACGTACGCGCCCCTTGCCCCTTAAGACCAAGGCGTCTTCGGCAGACTCGCCCTCGGAGCTGCCGCGCATCAAATCATCAAGGATCCTGGCCCCCATTAAAAGTTTGCCTTCATTCGGCTGATTCCTGTCAATGAGCCGCGCAACCGGATAATCTCCGAATAATTCATTTCTGCGGGCAAACGCAAGAAGATAAAATGCGCTGGATTCAGTCTGGGTCTTATTGCATAGTATGGCCATATATTTTTTGTTCAATTCTTCGGCGCTAAGTTCAAATTTTTTCCATTGCACAGCTGACCCCCGGAACTGCTCAGGGGGCATAAGCCACAGCTCCGGATGATAATGGCGCGGGACAGGCCAGCCATAACTGTGCACCAGGTATGAATGGACCTGGGGCCTGCCTATAAATTTTTCCGTATCAGCCAAAGCGATCTCTAAAAATAGATAAAAAGCACGGTGGTCAGGATTAGTATCGGCAGGGTGAGAAACAAATATTTTATTCGGCTTATAATCCATTAAAACTCGTTTCATGTCGCTAAGGATGCTTTCTCCGGTATAAGAAGCGCCGTAAGACAGGTCACCCTTATAAGGAACACTGGAAATACGGGTAAGCCAGCTCATGTAGGGCCGGGAACGTTGCCAGTATCGGGCAAATACGGCAAAAGTCCCGAAATCCGGATATCCCAAGAACAAAAGCTTATCCTCACCAAGGCCGAGTACTTTTGCCGCCTTTATGGCTTCCTGCTTGCGTAATTTCCCCAGATGTATAAAAGCGCTTCTTCTAACCACAAGGCGTTTTTCATAAACAATAAACGCAAACTCATTGTGGTCGCCGTTGGTCAGATAAACGATCCGTACCTGCGCCCCGCTCTTTAAAGCATCCTGAATCACCCCTGCGCAGGCTATTGCTTCATCGTCAGGGTGAGGGGCAAGTATCAAAACGCGGTCGCTATTCTTAAATTTATCTATTGCAGGAATACCCGCTGCCGGAGATTGCGCAACAGGGCTGGCTTGCGCCCAGGCGCAGGCTGTAAGGCAAAAGGTAATTAAAACCGTTAAAAAGGTCCTTTGGATTCTCATACTGGCTTATTTTAGCATAGCATTAAAGCTATTGCAATAAATGCGGCATTATATATAATAAGCATATGAACAATAATTTTAGAGCGCATTATAATAAAATAAAAATTATCCTCATATGGATCCTGGCGCTGAACTGGCTGGTAGCAATAGCCAAAATAATCTTCGGTTTTATCAGCAGGACAAGCAGTATCACGGCTGACGGCTTTCATTCGCTTTCCGACGGAGCCTCCAATATTATCTGCCTGGTGGGCATATATTTTGCCGGCCAGCCTACTGACCGAGACCATCCTTACGGGCATAAGAAATATGAAACATTTTTTTCAATAGCCATTGCATCTATTCTATTCCTGGTAGCATTTGAGCTTATCCAAGGGGCCGTCAAGCGGATATTCAATCCGGTTATTCCCAAAATAGATATTTACAGTTTTATTGTTATGGTCACCACAATGGTGATAAACATAGCGGTGATGTCCTACGAAAACAAAAAAGGCAAACAACTGAAGAGCGACCTGCTTATTTCAGATTCCCTGCACACAAGGGCAGACATACTGGTATCGCTTTCTGTAATCGCAGCCCTGATCATGATGAGGCTGGGAGTCAAGCCTATTATTGACCCTGTTGTAACAATAATAATTGCCCTGATTATAGCATACTCGGCATTTGAGATAATGCGGGAGGGATCGCGGGTACTCTGCGACACAATAGCCATAATAGACCTCAAAAGGATAATTGATGTAGTTTTAAGCGTCAGCGGTGTCCAGACCTGCCACAAGATCAGGACGCGCGGCAGATCTGACGATATCCATATTGACCTGCATGTGCAGGTCAACCCGTCAATGCCGATAAAAGAAGCGCATAAAATAAGTTATTCTATTGAAGAGGCATTAAAAAAGCAAATCCCCGAAGTCACCGACGTAGTAGTCCATCTGGAACCCAAAGAAAATATTTAAAACGCCTTGCAGATACTTCAGCCGGCCCTCTTGTTGTGCAAAGCAACAGCCAGATTAAGAAACAGAATAAAAATGCAGAAAAGAATAAAATAATCCCCGAAACGGGTATAGGCCGTCAGGGAATTGCTGATGCTGTACACATCTGCCGCCTGAAATCCGGAAATAAATGTCAGCCTTGCGTTTTTATCGCTTAACTGCGCATAGGCCCTGCCGTACGAATCAATAAAAGCCGATACGCCGGTGTTTGCCGCCCGCACCACAAACCTGCGGTTCTCAACTGCCCGGAATACCGAACCTTGAAGATGCTGGAACGGGCTGGAAGTATCTTTAAACCAGGCATCATTGGTCATATTCACTAAAAAACCGGCTCCGGCATTGACAAATCCGCGCGAAATATCAGGAAACATATCTTCAAAACAAATCAAAACCGAAAATTTTGCGTCTTTGACCTTAAATACAGTATAATCTTTGCCTGCGGAAAAATCACCTATAGGCACAATGGTCTCTAAGAATGTAAACGTATTTCTTAAGGGAATAAATTCCCCGAAAGGCACAAGATGTAACTTATCGTACTGCCGGATAGAACTTTCTCTGGGAGCAATTAACAGTGCGCTATTATAGAAATTCCCGCCCCTTAAAGTCACCGCTCCGAATAACAAAGGTATCCTGTTTTCTTTAACCGAATGTTTTATTTTTTCCAGGACATCCGGAGATTGTTCCAGGACTGCCGGCATAGTCGCCTCAGGCATAATAATCAAATCCGGATTCTCCTTAGCTGCGTGCCCGGCAATATCCAGATATTTATCAATTATATAATCTTTGGCTGCGGGGTCCCATTTAAGTTCCTGTGGAATATTACCTTGGACTACAGAGGCTTTAAGAGGCGGTGTCCGAGGGGCAAGGGGCAATGGGCAATAAAGGCAAAAATAACCATAAACTAAAACCCCTGCTAAACATACAACCGGCAACCAGCATTTTCTTACTATGTTTGCAAGTTGCAAGTTGCAACTTGCAACTTGATATACCGCTACGTTGGCCATCATCACTACAAATGACACTCCCCACGCCCCGGTAATATCAGCAATCTGAATAACCGGCAAATTTGTTGACTGAGAATATCCCAGTAACGCCCAGGGAAATCCGGTCATCAGATACGAGCGGATATATTCCAGAATAACCCAGATAGATGAAATATAGAGCGGCGCGAATGGCCGGGGGGGAATAGATAAGGACGATACTATAGTGCCGAATAAGCCGAAATATAAAGCCAGATAAAGCGACATTAGAAACATGCCAATCAATGTCACATGCATCAGCCAATAAATCGTCCCCAGCCAGAATATCAGGCCGGTAAAATATGCAAGAAGGAATGCCTGCGTCTTGGATTTATTTTGGAGTGCAAAAAATAAAGGTACAAATCCAAACCAGGCAAAAACCCAAAGGTTTATCCTTAAAAAAGGAAAAGATAATAAAACTCCGGAAAAGGCACAAAGCAACAAATCTTTAAAGACTGGCGACTGGCGACTGGCGACTGGCGACTTTATTTGCCGCAGCATTTTTTGTATTTTTTTCCTGAACCGCAAGGGCAGGAATCGTTTCTGCCCACCTTGGGTCCGGCGTGGGCCTGGGCAACAGGAGTTGATTCATCATTTGCCTGCGGCATATCCGCAAGGCCTGCTTCTTCCTGCACAACAGGAGCATTTCCGAATTGCTCCACCTCGTTGTGGACTAAATTCTTGGAAACTTCGCTAAAGACCCCTTTTACTCTTTCAGGCCTGGCAGGCTGCATCTTATAGGCGGTCTCAACAACTTCTCTCTCTATGCTGTACATCATATCGCTGAACATCTGAAACCCTTCACGCTTATATTCTACCAAAGGATCCCTCTGCCCGTAAGCGCGCAGCCCTATGCCTTCGCGCAGATTATCCATAGAATAAAGATGTTCTTTCCATTTGCTGTCAATTATCTGCAGGAACGCGGCATGCTCTAAAAAACGCATCAGGTCTTTACCCACTGCTGACTCTTTGGCTTCATAGGCTTTTATCATTGCTTCTGAAACCGCTGCGATAGTAGCCTCTTTATCTACTTCATCAATTAATTCCGCCGCGACCTCTACGCCAAAGGCCAGTTTAAACGCATTAATTAGCCCGGCTTTATCTAATTCTGCCCCTTTGGAAATATCTACATAATAACCCGAAACTATATCGGTAATCGTTGCCCCGGCAAATTCCATGATTTCTTCTCTTAAAGATACACCCTCAAGGATCTCCCTGCGGCGGGCATAAATGACTTCCCTCTGCTTATTCATGACATTATCATATTCAAGAAGTTGTTTTCTTATTTCAAAATTATGCTGTTCCACGCGCTTCTGGGCTATCTCTATTGACCGGGTGACCCAGGGATGTTCAATAACCTGCCCTTCTTCCAATCCTAATTTATCCATCAGGGTGATCAATTTATTTGAACCAAAAAGCCGCATCAGGTTATCTTCCAGAGAGACACTGAATCTTGATGACCCCGGATCCCCCTGCCTGCCGCAGCGGCCGCGCAACTGATTATCTATACGCCGGGCATCGTGGCGCTCTGTGCCTAAAACATGCAAGCCTCCGCAGGCAACCACCTTATTATGCTCTTCCTGCGCTTCTTTCTTATATTGATCAAGAATCGCTTTATACTCCTCTGCAAAATTCGGGTCATCGGATTTTATTTTTTGTTTGGCAATGCTGCGCGCCACAAATTCCGGGTTGCCTCCTAAAATAATGTCTGTTCCCCTGCCGGCCATGTTAGTGGCGATAGTCACTGCCTTGTATCTTCCGGCCTGAGCAATTATCTGGGCTTCTGTCTCGTGATATTTTGCGTTAAGCACCTGATGCTGTATGCCGCGCCTTTTAAGCATCTCGGAAAGCAGCTCTGATTTTTCAATAGAGATAGTGCCCACCAGAACCGGAGTGCCTGTCTTATATAATTCGGCTATTTCTTCCACAACCGCATTGAATTTTTCTTTTTCCGTCTTATAAATGCGGTCGGAATAATTATTTCTGACCAACGGCCGGTTCGTAGGCACTACCACCACATCAAGCTGATAGATAGCCTTAAATTCATTGGCTTCGGTAAAAGCGGTTCCGGTCATTCCGGACAATTTTTCATACATCCTGAAATAATTCTGGAACGTCACAGTGGCTAAAGTCTGGTTTTCGCGCTCAATCTTTAACCCTTCCTTGGCCTCCACTGCCTGATGCAGGCCGTCAGACCAGCGCCTGCCCGGCATAAGCCTGCCGGTAAATTCATCAACAATCAGGACCTGGCCTTCTTTAACCACATATTCTACGTCTTTACGGTAAAGATTATGAGCCCTGAGCGCCTGCAATACATGGTGGCGCCATTCCATAGTCTCCAAATCATGGAGATTGGCGATATTAAGCATGGCACAGACTTTGGCCTCTCCCTGCTCAGTCAGGCTGGCAGTATGCGCTTTTTCATCAATCATATAATCAAACCCTAGAGAAAGGTCAACGCCCTTGAACTTAGCATCAATTTCATCTTTTTCCAGGATGACCCGGCCTTTTAATTTGGGGACTATCTTATCAACAATATAGTATTTTTCCGTGGATTCTTCAGCCGGCCCGGAAATTATCAGCGGCGTGCGCGCCTCGTCAATCAAAATAGAATCAACCTCATCAACAATAGCATAATAAAAAGGCCTCTGCACCATATCGGCGACGGAATATTTCATATTGTCGCGCAGGTAGTCAAAACCGAATTCGTTATTTGTGCCGTAGGTTATATCACAGCCGTAGGAATGCCTTCTCTGCTCATCGGACAAGTCATGCTGAATAACCCCTACGCTCAAACCCAGAAATTCATAAATCGGCCCCATCCATTCCCGGTCTCTCCTTGCCAGGTAATCGTTGACAGTCACTACGTGTACGCCTTTGCCCAACAGCGCATTTAAATAAGCCGGCAAAGTAGCCACAAGGGTTTTGCCTTCTCCGGTGGCCATTTCCGCAATTCTGCCCTCATGTAAAACCATACCCCCGGCCAACTGTACGTCAAAATGCCTTAAGCCTATGGTACGCTTTGATACCTCCCGCACAACAGCAAACGCTTCAGGCAGGATCTCTTCAAACACCTTATTGCGCGTATCCCTTAACCTTCCTTTTACCTTGGCTTTTTCTTCAGGAATAGCTACGGCAAAGAGTTCTTCTTCTATCTGGGCGATCTGGGGAGCCAGCTCTTTTGAGCGGGCGGCAATTTTCTGCCTGAACTCACCGGTTTTACTTTTTAACTGCCCGTCGCTAAGCGCGCTTATTTTGGGCTCGAGCAGATTTATCTGATTGACTACGCGGGCCAGCTCAACGATCTTGCTTTGCGAGGGGGCCGGCATATCCTGATGCAGAGTAATATGTAAATCCGGAAAACGCGAACTGATCGCATTCTGCCTGTTGCTTAAAATAGCCTTTTTAATTGCTCCGAACATATCTACCTTTTCCCTGCTGTTTTATTTGCCTGTGATTTAAGGTACACTTCAATAAAATCGTCTATTTTGCCGTCTAAAACACGGGTGGCATCTCCTGTTTCATGAGCTGTGCGGTGGTCTTTAACCAGATTATACGGATGCAGGACATAGGAACGAATCTGGCTGCCCCATTCAATCTTTTTCTTATCGCCGTCATACTGCTTAGAGAGTTCTTCTTCTTTTTTACGCAATTCTAATTCGTAAATGCGCGATTTTAAAATCTTAAGCGCGGTATCTTTATTCTGGTGCTGAGAGCGTTCATTCTGGCACTGGGCCACTATACCCGTAGGAATATGCGTAATGCGCACTGCTGAATCCGTGGTATTTACGCTCTGGCCTCCTGCGCCTTTAGACCGGTACACATCCACACGCAGATCCTTTTCATCAAGTTTAATATCAGCATCTTCTTCGATCTGCGGAATGACGTCTACGGACGCAAACGAAGTATGCCTGCGTTTGTTGGCGTCAAAAGGCGAGATGCGCACCAAGCGGTGTACTCCTCGTTCAGCCTTAAGATAACCATAGGCGTATTCGCCTTCAATTAAGGCTGTAACATTTTTTATTCCTGCTTCTTCACCGAAAAGCACATCTAAAATCTTAACGTTGAATCCGTGCATGTCAGCCCAATGCTGATACATACGCAAAAGCATTTGCACCCAATCGCAGGATTCGGTTCCGCCGGCGCCGGCATTGATGCTTAGAATAGCCGGGCATTCGTCAAATTTTGCGCCAAGTAAAACTTTAAATTCAAGCTTTTCTAATTCAATTTCCAGTTCAGATAGGTTCTTCAGGGAATTGCGCAGCAGTTCTTCGTCGCCTGAATTTAAAATAGCGCTTAATTCCAGCAATTCATTATACCTGGCAAAGCTCATTTGCCAGGGCTCGGTAATTGATTTTAAGTGTTTTAATTGTTTGACGACTTTCGTGGATTCTTCCGCAGCATCCCAGAAACCCGGCAGAGACATATTGTTATTAAGTTCCTGAATAAGCTTGTTTCTGTTATCGATGTCAAAGATAACCTCGTAACTGTTCGAGGCGTATGCGGACATTCTCCAGTTTCGTTCTGATCTCTTCTAACATAAATTTTTTATCCCCTTCTAATGCCCCGCAAAGCCAGGGCAAACTCATCTTTATCGTCGGAGAAATTCAAGGCTTCTTCCTCGGTAATTTTACCTTCTTTAAGCAGCTTTATCAGGGACTGATTAAAAGACTGCATGCCGAAAACAGCGCCTTCTTCAATGAACTTCTGTATCTCCCAGCTCTTGCCTTCTCTGATCAACCTGCTTATAGTCGGAGTCAGAAGCATGACTTCTTCCGCCGGTATTCTGCCTGCGCCTTCTTTGCGGGGCAAGAGCCTCAATGAAATCACCCCTTTTAATAAATAAGAAAGCTGGACACGCAGCTGTTGATGTTGATGCGGCGGAAAAAGATTTATTATCCTCTCTACGGTTTGCGCGGCATTTACCGTATGCAATGTGCTCAAAACCAGGACGCCGGTTTCTGCGGCGGTAAGAGCGGCGGTCATGGTCTCCGTATCCCTGATATTGCCTATATAAATAACATCCGGGCTCTGCAAAGTGAACGAACGCAGCGCCGTAGAATAACTGGAAACGTCCAGCCCCAGTTCCCTCTGATTGATAACTGACTGCTTGTCTTTAAAAGTAAATTCTATCGGCTCTTCAACGGTAAGCACATGCTTGGAAGCATTATTGTTGATATACTCTATCATGCTGGCTATGGTGGTGGATTTTCCGCTTCCTGCAGAACCGGTCAGAAGCACAAGGCCTCTTGGCTCCAGGCACAGCTTTTTAAGGGTATCAGCAGGCAGATTCAACTCATCAAATGAAGAAAAATAATTACGCACATTTCTTATAACAATGGACGGCCAGTTGCGCTGCATAAACACGCTGACGCGGAAACGCTGGTTGAATTCTTCCAGGTAAAGGGCAAAGTCAATGTCCATAGACTTCTTTAACTCCTCCCTTTGTTCGGCAGTGGTGATCTCCTCGGTTGCCTTAACTACATCATCAAGGCTGAGCTCGCCGTCTCCTCTGGTTACAATCTTGCCGTCTAACCTTAATCGCGCCGGGCCGCCTGCACGATAAAAAAGATCTGAAGCCTGAGTATCAACCATCTCTTTAATTAATTGTTTTATATTCATATTTACCTCGTTATTAGTGCTGCCGCGGCCATCAAACAACCGGATAGCCATGATTAAAGTATAATTTAGTATATCACGAACTTGGCAATTTGTCTTTCAAGTTCTATCAATTTCTTTTTAGCCGCCGGGCCGCCTGCGGAATATCCCCCAATCCGGCCGCTTGATTTTATTACCCTGTGGCATGGTATGATCAAAGGGTACGGATTTCTTTTCAGTACCTGCCCGACTGCCCGGAATGCTTTGGGCTTATTGCATTTCCTAGCCACCCATTTATAGGTGCGTACCTGGCCAAGGGGTATGCTTAAAGTTGCCTTGTAGACCTTCTTAGTAAAATCAGTCATTTTCCTATGATTTTTTTCTTGCGCAATAAATGATGGTATTTTAGCGCAAACCGGTGAGCTTCATCCCTCACCCTTCTGATAAGATTAAGCGCCGGAGAATCTATCCGGGCTTTTAGAGGCCCGGCTTTATCCGGAATGAATATCTGCTCTTTTTCTTTAGCAATAGATATAACTGCGGTATCCAGGCCCAAGGCATCTAAAATCTGTTTACCTGCGCCAAGATGGCCTTTTCCTCCGTCTATCAATATGAGGTCAGGCAAAGCCCTGCCCTCATTCTTTAGCCTTGAGTAACGCCTTGAGATAACTTCGCGCAGCATGGCATAATCATCTATGCCGCACCCGGATTTTATCCGGAACCGCCGGTAATTATCCTTATCCGGCAGGCCGTTATAAAAGCTGACCATTGACCCGGTTGCCTGCCTGCCTGAAATATTTGAAATGTCAAAACCTTCAATCCTTTCAGGGATTTTTTTTAATTTAAGCAGTAATTTAAGGTCTTCAAGCTCATTCAGGCCGGTAGAATGTATTCGCCCCTGCGCAAAGATGCTTAGAGCATTTATTTGATCGCGCAGGCGGGCTGCCTCTTCAAATTTTTTTTCCGTTGAAAATTGCCGCATCTTCCCGGACAGTTTATGCAAAAGTTCTTCATAGCGGGAAGATAGAAACAGCTTTATTTGCTCTATTGTGTCATTATAATCTTTTTTGCTTATCCTTGCCTCGCAAGGCCCGGGGCAAAGTTTCAACCGGTAATAAAGGCAGGCTTTTTTAGGCATTATTCTGCAGGAACGGAAACCGAATATCCTGCGCATAGCTTTAAGCGCCTGGCGTAAATCCGCCGCGCTGGTATACGGTCCGTAATAGGATGCCTTGCCTTTTTTGGAATATTTCTTGCGGCAAACCGAAACTATTGGAAAATCTTCCCTGCTGATGCCAACCAGAGGAAAAGATTTATCGTCTTTCAAGCTGATATTGTAATGCGGCTGCTTTTCTTTAATCAAGGCCGATTCCAGCAGCTGCGCCTGCGCTTCCGAAGGGGTAACTATATACTCTATATCCTCCGTCCTTGAGATAAGCGCCTGGGTCTTATCCGAAAGAAGCCGGCTAAAGTATGAATTAACCCTTTTCTTTAAACACTTGGCTTTCCCGACATAAATTATATTGCCGCGGTCATCTTTAAATAAATATACTCCGGCGCAAACCGGTAATTCCCGCACTTTTTGTTTTAAGATATTTTTCTTTTTGTCAACCAGGCCCATAGCTCTTTTATCTCGCGAACCTTCAAAAATATACAAAGCGCAGCAAAAACTGCAACAGAAACTGCTAAAATAACAAACAAAGCGATAATCTGGGCGCCTTTACCGGAAGCTGTAAAGGCGTAATTACAATAAATCAACCAGCTAATCAAGCCCATGCATAAGCCGGATAAAGATATCCTTAAAAAAGAAGACACAACTTCTTTAAAATCATACGGGCTTAGCCGCTTATTGAGCTTTATAAAAAGCAAAGCTGTCGTTACAATAGCCGATATAGAAGTAGCTAAGGCAATCCCGGCGATCTTCAGCGGGAACATCAATACGGCATTTAGTATTACGTTTAAAACCAGCCCGACAAAAGCGATTTTTGCCGGCGTATAAGTATCCTTCAGCGCGAAAAAACACGACTGCAATATTTTGGACATACCGTATGCAACAAGCCCAAGGCTATAGAATTTCAATGCAGCAGAAGTATTTATTACAGAGTATGCATCAAACCTTCCTCCGCCAAAAAGGGCCTGAATCAGCGGCCGGGAAAACAAAAAGAACATGACAGAACTCGGCAGGAGCACAAAGTATGTCGCACGCAGGCCGAAAGAAAGTGTTTGTTTAAGGCTATCATGGCCGGGTTCAAGCGCCTGATGCGATAATGTAGGCAATATCGCCTGCGATAGCGCCGTGGAAAAAACCCCTAAAGGGAACTGGATCAGCCGGTAAGAAAAATACAGTATAGCCACGCCGCCTTCTCCGACAATAAAGGCAAGTGAGCCGAATATGGTATCAACAAAATTATTCAGCTGGTAAATCGAAGAACTGGCCAGGCGCGGCAGCAGGAGCCTGCCGATATGCCGTGCCCCGGGATGATCAAATCTTTTGAATAAGTTAAGCCTGAAACCTTTTTTATATAAAACCGGCATCTGAATAGCTAATTGAAGCGCTCCTCCGGCCAATACCCCTGTGGCAAGCCCGGTGATCCCTTCCCCGAATATCATGGCAAATACTATAATTGAGATATTTAAAAGGCAGGGCGCAAAAGCCGGCACAGCAAAATGCTTCAGCGAATTTAGCAGGCCCATTGAATAAGCGGCCAGGCATATCAGTAATAAATACGGAAATATTATTCTATTCAGGGCGATTGTAGCCTGTAATTTGGCCGGGTCAGCGATAAAACCGGGGGCTATCAAACGCACGATTACCGGAGAAAATATTATGCCCAGAATCGTAATAGACGCCAGAATCACAAGCAGTAGGTTTAATACGACATTTGCCAGCTCCCAGAATTCTTTTTCCGTATGCTTAACATGGTATTCGGTAAACACCGGCACAAATGCCGCATTTGCAGCGCCTTCTCCGAGAAGATCACGGAATAGATTCGGTATCCGGAACGCAATCACAAAAGCCTGCGCATAGATATATACGCCGAAAATCCTGGCAATAACAACATCCCTGGCAAAACCGAGTATGCGGGAAATCAGCGTAGCAAAACCGATAATACCGGCGGATTTGGCGACTTGACGGTTAGAATGATTTTCCATAATTGCCTGTTGACCCCACCCTTGTTTTGTGTATAATATAACAGTAAATTAAGGGCAGGATTAAAATATGAATTTTTGTATTATAAATATAAAATTAACAATGCCCGCTAAATACTAAGGAGACCAAATGCCCAGACGCAGAACTTCAATAAAAAAGACGAGAGTCGATAAAAAAAGGCATCTTCGCAACCTGAAGATCAAAAGAGAGCTGAAGAAGACTTTAAAAAATTTCCAGGAACTCCTCCAGGCTAAAAATACCGCTGAAGCAAAAAAGATTTTGGCAAAACTGTTTTCTCAGCTGGATAAAGCCGCAAAAAAACAAATCATCCATCAACGGCTGGCCAACCGCAAAAAATCCCGTTTAGCTAAAAGCCTATCTAAGGCTGCATAGGCTGACTACCAGCTTTTCCAAGGCAAACGCGGGCTTCAACCTGCTGGATTTTATATCCAGGTCACAACTCAAAAGCAGCTTTAACCTTTTCTTTTTTAGCAAGGCAGCCGCGCTTTGCCTTTCCCAGGCATATCTAAGCCCCCCAAGTATAAACTCCGGCTTTTCTCCGTTTTCAAGCAACCTGTTTAAGACCTTAAGCGCAGGCTCTAAATGTTTTGACTCTATCTGCCGGCTGAGAGTAAAAGCGTCAATTTGTTCTTGTTCATCAAAAGAAACTATCTCTGCGAGAGGAGATATCTTTTTAATAAATTCGTCTTTTTTATCACAAATTAGCATATCCAGGACAAGGACTGTCTGGGCAGGGGCTTTTTTGGCAAAATCAAGAATAAATTTTTTTACATCCGGTTTTAAAAGATGGGCCAGCCGTATGGTTATTACGCGTTTTTTGGCCCTTAAAGGCAGGGAGAGTATTTTTTCCTGGAGGTCTTGCAGGTTAAGGTCTTTTGCGTAAAATAAATCGCAATTAAACTGGTCAAGCTCTGCGTTAAAGAATTCTCTTTTTAATTCTTTAAGCCTGTTATCTTTGGAGGCGGAGTCTGTGCCGGTAAATAAAAATACGGGAATTTCTTTTTTTACCATGCTTCAACTGTGCGCTCCACTATGCGGCGGGCCAGATCTGTAATCGCATCCTGTGTAGCCTGGTCATCGGATTTGGCACTGGATCCGGAGGTAAAATAGGTGCTGTCTCCGGTAAACCCATTCTCCTCCCAGAGTATTTTATCCTCCTGAACATCCCTCAGGCTCATATTAACCACAATATTTATTCTGTATTCGGCTACTGTTTCATTGTCGCTTTGATACCTCAAAGGATCCCTGCGAAACTGTGTAACCTCCCCCTTCAGTATCAACCGGGCGTTTTCCATTGGCACAGGCTTAAGGTTGCCATCAAATAAATAACGGTCAACTACCGCCCGGGTAACGTCAGTCTCCAGCAAGGGCTTATAAGTGCGGTACTTATTGGCAATATATTTTTCCTGCGTAAAATCAACTTTATTGATAAAAGGTTCCACATAAATAGTGCGGTACTGGCTGACAAATGCCGAATGCGTAGAATATCCGCAGCCGCCAAGCAAGGCCAGAGAAGCTGACAAAAGGGCAAATGATAAAACTGCAAGCTTATTTTTTCTTTTTAGCATTTTTCTTCTCCGCTTTTTTATCCAGTAATTTTTCTAAAGCCTGCAGCTTCTCAGCAGACTTGGCAGCCCATGCAGTATCAGAGTAGGTATTGATGACTTCCTGATAATAGATCTTTGCCGCATCATAGGCCTTCTGCTTCTCATAGAATACCGCGATATTAAAGCTGGCCTGGGCTTCTTTATCCTGTATTTGGGCTATACTTTTCTCTGCTTCAACAGAGAGCACCGCATCCGGGTGTTCCCGGACAAATTCTGCAAATTTCTGCTTAGCTTCTTCTGCAGCGCCCTGGTCATACGAAGGGCCGCGCGAAAGAGCAGCGCGGCAGCTGGCTATCTGGAATTTAGACGGTTCAGCCCATTCGCTGGTAGGATAATTTGAGATGACTTTGCCAAAAGCCTCCTCTGCTTCATAATAACGCAACAGGCTTTTTAAAACCAGGCCCAATTTATACTGCGCCCTTGGCGCAAACGGGCCATAAGTGGAATTCTCAATCACCTTATTAAAAATTTCTATGGAAGGGTTCTCAACCGGCAGCACAACACCCATAGCCTTGCGTTTCTCTCCCTGCATAAAGGCCTCGCCGATCTTATATTCCCTCTCGATTATTTCCTGAATGCGTTCGGAAAACGGGTATTTATCTATAACCTTCTGGTACTCAAGATAGGCCCAGTAAAGATTGCCCCGGTCTTCTTCTATCCTGCCCAGATAATACTGGCTTTCCGCTGCCTCAGCTGTCTTGCCGTATGCCTTAAGTAATTTATGGAATTCTTTTTTCGCATCATCGTATTTTTTTATTTCATAAAAACCTAGCGCGTATTCAAACTGCTCTTTGGGCGTAGGTTTAGGCATATTCTTAGGGTTCACCCATTTCCCGGATTTAGGCGTCCAAATCCAATAGGGATAAGCCTGGCCTAACCCCAGCCAGAAGAATATAATCAAGCACAAAAATACTTGTCTCATAATCAGTAACTTTAACATACCGGGCAGGCTTTGTCAATCCTTCGACACGCCTTGGATCAGAAGAAAACCGGCCCTTTATTTATAGACCAGGCTAATCCGGAAATTCTGCTCTTCTTTAGACATGCCGGGAGGAAAAGCAGGAAAAGGAGCAGCATTTTTAACTGATTTTATGGCTAAAACGTTCAATTTCTGGTTACTTGAAGCGGTAACCTTTGGTTCATGCTTAAGCCTGCCGTCGGGAGCAAGAGAAAATGATACTTCCACCTCTCCCTGCTGGCCTTTTGCCCGCTCAAAAGCAGTTAAAGCAGATAATTTTTCCGTTATTGCTTTGTAATAAGCCTTATTGGAAGTGGCGCTGGAGGCAGGCAGTAAAGAAGAATTTACTTTTTCAATTATAACTTCTCCCTGTTCCATCTTTGCCCTGGCCCCGTCATCCGGTTTTATTTCAGAGAAGACCGAGAAGGCACGGTCGCCGGTAATAATATGGGGGGTTAATAAAATAACCAGGTCTTTTGTTGTCAATTCATCCGAAATATTCCGGAAAAGGTTCCTGATGTAAGGAATATCCCCTAAGAAAGGTATCTTATTTACGGTTTTAGTCCTTTGTTCCTTCTTAAGCCCTCCTATTATAACAGTAATTCCGTCTTTAATCATAATAGTAGTCTCGGCTTCCGAGGTAGTGACTATTGGCACGGTCGTATCCTGATCCTGTGATTTTAATGTTTTGTCCTCGGAAGAGCTTATTTCAGGCTTTATCTTCATTGTCACAAAACCATCGCGATTAATAGTCGGGGTGACTGACAGGGATATACCGGTATCCACAAAATTTACGCTTTGGGCAGTGACTTCTGTACCGGTTCCGGCTTGAGAAGTCGTAGACGTTATATATGCCTGTTTGGTGCCTACGTGGATCTTCGCCTCTTGATTATTTAAAGCAATAATCCGCGGGCTGGCCAATACCTTTGTATCTCCCACAGTCTGCAGGAGGTCAAGTATGGCTTTATATTCTCCGGGTTCAGTTACCGAAGCTGTTGAAGAAGTGCCTAAGAAAAGCTGGCTGGCCCCGGACATCGGCATCGCGGCACTGATCCTGAAATATTTGCGTATCCAATAATCCCAATTAACGCCCATAACAAACTTATCAGATGGGGTAAGCTCAATTATCTGTGCGTCAATAAGCACCTGCGGAGTCTTATCATCAAAAGCAGTAATAATCTTGGCGATCTCATCCAGCCGGAATACGTAATCCGTAATCGCGATCTTATTTGTACGCTCGTCTATTTTTATGGAACCTACGCCTTTGGTTATTGCATCGGTTAATTTAGCGCTTAGCTTATCAACAGGGGCATAATCCAGATTAAATATCCGGGTCTGAATAGGCAAATCCGTACTCGTGATAAACTCCATCATCTCCCTGATTTTATCCGAGGAGTCAATTAAGACTATGGTATTTGACCCCTCATCCACTACTACCCTGCCTAAATTACTTTTAATTTGAGCCAAAGATTTGGCCAGGTCCGCTGCCCGGGCGTATTTGAGGTTAACGGTCTTGACGATTTTTTTATCCTGAAAACGGCTGCCATAAATAAGCTCATAATCTCGCTGGGTCATTACATTGATTATGTTGCCGGTCTTTTCATAAGCCAAATCATTGGAAAAAAGAATAATCTCAAAAGCGTCCCAAACATCCACATCTTTTAAAAACAAAGTCACCCTGCCGACTACATTTTTACCGACTACGATATTTATTGAGGCGCGGTTGGCCAACATTTTCAGCACATCTACAATGTCCATACCTTTGATATCAAGGGTAATTTTATTTTTATTTACAAAACTGCCGGCCGCCGGCTCTTTACTAACCACCGGGACAAGAATATTCTGCCGCGCTTGCGGCTGCAGGCCCTGTTCAATAGAAATTGCCTCAACCAGCTGCCCCGCGTCGTCATAGCGGACCACTTCAGTCTGCACCTGTTCTTCTTCAGGGAAAAACTCTGCCTGATCCTGTTCATCCTGGGCAAAAATAAGCCCGCAGAATAAAACAAAAAAGATTATTGCAAAATATAATTTTATTTTCATATATCCTCCTCGCGCTAGATACGCGCACCCCGGCTTATTTGCCCCGAAAAGGGCACCTTGACATAAATGATTGCAGGGTGCCTTTAGCGCCAGCCGCCCTTAAAGATAAAGTTCATATCGCTGGCCGCGGTAATTTAGTATAATCTTGCCTTCCTGTATATCTTCAACCTGAAATTCTCCGATAAACTGCCCCTTAACCACATAGGAAGTCCTCTGGGTCCTCTTATCCTCGATAATTGCCTGAGGGTTTTCTCCGGCCATGATCCCGACCAGATTCATATCTTTGATCAGATTAGAATTTATCGCGGCAGAAGCTGCACCTTCCGGGCCTGCCTGACCAAATATCTGCTTACCTGATATTGATTGTCCGTAATAGTCAAACGGCTCAATTTTCTGCCTTATACTTTCTTTTTCCGAAACCTGGCTTTGAGGCTGAATTCCAGGCGGAGTGATTTTCTTCGGCGCCACAAACGGATAAACAAATGAAATCAATAAGTAAAGGCAAGCTAGGGCTAATCCGGCAATTAAAAGTTTTTCGATATTTATTAAAGTAACGAATTTACCGATCCTGAAATACGTTTTTTTGTCAAATTCAGCCTTAAAATCCGGGGCCCTTGAGCGGCCATTAACTGATGCAGCCGGCTTAGGTTCAGCCTTGCCCTTGCCCCTGATCAATCTTAAGAGTTTTTCTTCCGGGGTCATATTGTCTCTGGCACTCATACTTTCGCCTCTTCGCGGATAAGCCCGTTTATTATCTGGGCATCAACCAGCGGGCTGTCATTCATCACTGCGGATTCCAGCGCGTCATGACAGAGCATGGCAATACGCCGCGGATACCCTTGAGTATGTTGGTAAATAAGCCTGACTGCCTCATCGGTAAATAAGGCATTCTGATTATCATAGCCGGCGGCTTTAAGCCTAAACTGGATCAATTCATTTGTTTCGCTGTCATCAAGAGGATTAATCGTATATTTTAAGGCGACCCGGTCCATAAAATTACGGATACGTTTTACCCGCGGCAATAATTCTACCTGCGCCATTATGACTAACTGCAATAATTTATATTCATTGGTCTCAAAATTAAGCAGGGTGCGCAAAACCTCAAGGTTTTCCTGGGTAATCTTCTGGGCCTCGTCAATAAGAAGAACTATGGTTTTATTTTCCTCCACGCCTTTTTGAAAAAGATATTTTTCAAGGGCCTCTTTAAAATCCATAGTAGATTTAAATTCCGGCACAATATCAAACATCTTTACCAGGCTGTACAGAAATTGGAATTCTGATTTAAAACTGGGGTCAAGTATCAGGTGGAAGATGAAATCCGGTTCATCTTTGAAGGTCTGCAAAAGCGTGCGCGAAAGCGTAGTTTTCCCGGTACCCACATCTCCGAGTACTAAACAAAGCCCGCGGCGCAAGCGTATAGCGATCTCTAAACGTTTAAGCGCAGTATTATGGCTGGTAGAATGATAAAAAAATTCCGGGTCAGGGCTGGTAGAAAACGGCTCCTTGTTCAGGCCCAAAACTTTATAATAACTCATCCTTAATTTCCTTTAAAGATTTGGATTGTTTTCTTAATTTCCGGATTTTCTCTAAAAATAATAAGGAAGAATCATCAAAATAACGATAACGTGTTTCAAGGCTGCGGCTTTTTTCTTTAAGCAGGCCGATTTTAAGGTAGAACTTAAGCGTATGAATAGAATAGCCGCTTAATCGAGCTAAGTCTTTGATAAGATATATGTTAGAAATATTTCCTCCCCTTGCTCTCTAACTAGGGAGTGTATCAACTTTCTACCCCTTTGTCAAGAACAAATTAATCTGCTGCTGAAAACTGGGAGATTATAAAGATACCTTCTAATGCAGTTGAACCGGAGCGGGAGTTGAGCTGGAATTTTTTTATCTTGAGCACGGAAAGAGAATTTTCTATTTCGTAAATAAACCTTAGAAAACTTTCCAAGTTGGCCTCTGCCCTGACATCAATATAAAGGGCAGATCCGCCTTTCTGACTCTGCGGCCTGATATCAATAATGTGCACGCGGCTGGCTTTGGCCAGATTTTCTATCTCTGATAAAGACGACACTATGCCGCTTTCGTTGTCTTGCGGAAGTTTTAACTGCGGAGCAAAAGTATTATATCTATGCATTATATAATCCTTTTGCGATAATAGGCGGGCATAGTTTTTGAGTTTCGAACGGGCCAGATTAATCTCCCTGTTTAAAGTATCATTCCTCTGTAAAAGCGGATAAAGTAGCAAGTTGAATACCGCGGCAAAGGCCATAACGCCGATAGCCAAATAAAGCATAAGCTGTTCTCTTTTATTCAAGAATTTTTGCATAATCATCTTTTTTGGCAAATAATCTCAAAATCAACCTCTTCGCCCTGGCCGGTATTTTTTTTAGTAGCATACCTTACTTTTACTCCAAACCTTGAGAGGGCCGCAGACTGTTCCAGCTGCGGCACCAGATTAAATACGGAATTCAAATCTGCCGCATTACCGCGCAATACGATTTGTCCGTCGCTGTCAAAACTTAAAGATACCAGCTGAATTCCGGAAGGCAGCGACTGGAATACCCCGCGGATCATATCCATGGTGGAAGGTTTTTTTGAAGAGCGCCTTTCCAATATTTTGAGCCGTTTATCCATTTCCTCCAGCGGCCTGGCTTCTTTATTTATTTTGTTTATCTCCTGCTTAATTTTTTTTAGATATAACGATTTATTGCGGAGGCTTTGAGACAGGCCTAAAACAAACAATAGAATTATTGCCGCGCTTAATGCGCCAAGGCGGAATATTTCTTTTTTCTGCAGGGACCTTTTACTCACGTCTTTCAAGCCCGGCGGCAGCATATTAAGCGATTCAGGCAGCTCTTCCAACGCCAAGCCAAAAAGCGCCGCAAAAGACAGGTTAGTTGCGTTAATTTTATTTAATATCTGCGGCGAGATCTTTAGCTTCTCTTCATAAGCCAAAGGCTCTGCGGCCAGGCCAGCGGTGCTAGTTAAATACTGCGCTAACTGGCTGGATAATCCGCTTTGGCCGAAAATCAGGATCTTCTGCGGCAATACTTTAGAAACCTCTTTTGCATAAGCCTCACGGGTCCTTTTGATCTCATCCGCAAAATGCTCCTGCCACACAGGGTCATCCCTGTTAAAACGGAATGACCGGCTGAATAAAGACTTACGGGCGCTGATAATGGCTAATTCTGCCTGTTGCTGATCCAGGTCCGCCAGCATAACAACAGACTGGTCATGCGGATACAGGTATGCATAAAGGTTAACCAGGCCGTAAGAACTCAAACCGACAGTAATCCCGGTGGCTTTTAAAGACTGGATGATTTTAATAAAACGCTCTATTATATCCCTGTGTACTATTGATAAATTCACATGGGAATAACCGTCTCGTAAAGTTGTAATAATCTGATAAGCAGTGATTAATTCATCCTGCTGATAGGGGATATAGCGCGGGGCCTGCAAATTGGCTATGCGCTCTATCTCTGCCGGCTGAGTGCTGGGGATCTTTATGTAACGGCAGGTAGATTTATTGCGGTTCAGGGCTATGATCACCGGCTCATTATTATAGCCGAGGCGCTTGAATACCTGAGCTATTCTTTCAGCCAGCATTTTATCGTCGAGATTTACAGGAAACTGCTCAAATTCAATGCCGGAAAATTCTTTCCGGCCCAAACTGCCCAAAGAGCACTTAACGGCCTTTAAGGCGCCTTCGCTAATCTGGCAGGCATATATAGCAGTCTTATTTTTTGAGCTTAGCAGTCGCTTAAACATTTAATATATTTTATCTTACTATAAAATAGGCTGAATTCAAAGCTAATCTTGATGCCAAAACTTAATCGCTTTCTCCGACCTGTCATAGACGCATTCCAGGCGTAGCCTGTGGGAACGGTTTTTAATAATACCGACGGCGCTGATGTAAAAAAAGTCTGATTGCACATCAATAAATTGCTGCAGGGAATTAAAAATATTATTTTCTTCGCTATCCTCCGGTAAGTTTAACTTCGCCGATAAATCGGCAATGCTCAAGAACGGATCGGCTTTGCGCTTTTCAATAATAGCATCTAATAACCCGGCAATAGCTTCTTTGCTGCCGGAACCGTTCTGAAATACAGCATATTTAATTAACACGGAGATAAGCTCACGGCTGGCGGTATTAATATTAACATTAACCCGGTCCTGCTGAATTCCCCAAACCGTAATAAAATCTTTTATGTCCTCAAATATCGCAGGCGTCATGCCTTTGACCAAAAGAAGTTCTTCTATATTAACAAGCGGCGCAGCCTTGCAAGGATAACCCTGCAATGAATAATCCCTGCTTTCGTCGTCAGGGGGGATATTTGAATCACCGCGCCAGGCCATTATATTCCGGGAAATTTTCCCTGCGTCAGAAACCTTAAGCTCCTCAAATAACATCCGCAGTAAATCCTCGTCTGCCAAGTTAATATTAAGCTTTCTTTCTTCGTCAATAACCCCGAATATGGTTGATGGTTTTAGGCTTTCATCAGGCCTGGTATACTCTATTGAATATACTTCGTTATCAACAGAATCAACTAACCTTACCTCTTTAAAGCTCTCCCGGCTATCCGCCCAAAACTCTTTTAGGCTGTCATAACTGTTATTATCAGCATCAAGCTGAATAATGGTCCTGTTGATCCCGGAAACAGCCAAAGCCCGGGCTTTCAGCCTGTCCGTTGCAAACCTGGATAAACGCAGTCCCAGAGAAACCCGGTTGGCCACGCTTACAGCCAAGAGGCTCAGGATAATCAATATCCAAAGAGTAATAATTATTACTTGGGCCTTATTGTTTTTGTTCATTTATCGCAGTCAGGTATATTGTGCGTTCAAAAACTTTGCGCGCCTTAGCCTCGCTGCCGGCGGATAGAGTTACCTTCACACAGGACGGAAGGTTCTTTTTATCAGTCCATGAATTCCGGTAAACCACAACCCTGCCGGATTGAACATAGCCGTATTCAAATTTTATCCCGGAATTTTCAACCATCTCTTCGGGAGAAATTGCCGAATCCGCATTAAGCGCAGCGCTGCCTGTCCTGCATAGGCGGATTAGTTTATTATCTTTAACCGAGTATGAAACAAAAGCAAAACTCTTTTTTATCCTATTCGCTTCATAGATATTGGCCAATGTCAGAAAACTTATATTACCGCTATCCCCGCTAAATTTATTATCATCAGAGCTAAAGCTGAAACAATTACGTATATCGGTATCCATCCGGTCTAAAGAGGAAAACGCTGCCTGATTTAAATCAAGCGCGTCTTCAATGTTGCGGTATCCGAAAATACCGGATTGAAACGCCGAATATATTGAAACAACTATCACCGCGAAGATCGTCACGGCAATAAGCATCTCCATCAATGTAAAAGCCCTGGGCTTTCTCATGGTTGATAATTTTTTAAATTTGCCGAAAAACGTATGTCCCGAAGCTGATTCATCCTGCCCCAGTAAATCTCGAAATCGGCTTTGAAAATCTGTGTTTGGGCATCCAATTCGGACAAATTATAATTCCAGGAAAATTTCCCCCTTGTTCCGGTGGACATCCCGGGAAGCAGCAACCCCCGGCCCTGAGCAAACTCCAGCTCCTGCATTTTGTCTTTAGCAAGCAATACAGCCTCGCCTATATCAAAACTCAAGCCCGTTATGCGTGCGGAATAAGAAAGTGACTGTAGGATAACTACTAGTGCTATAGCCAAAACCCCTACCGAAATAATTACTTCAAGCAGGGAGAATCCGCGGCTATTTCTGCATCTTAACTTTGCCAAAGGAGCCCTCCGTAGTCAGCGTAATCCTGCGGTTTCCGGAAAGTACCGTTATGGAAGCCGCATCAATCCTGCCATCAGGATAGAAATAAATTTCCTGATTATTAATATTTGAATTTTTGGATATCTCTATACTGACCTCTTCCGGTATAGGATAGGCCTTAAATGGAATGTTTTCCAGCTGCCGCCATGCGTTGAACCGGCTCTTATCAGCACTAATATCCAAGTATAATACTTTTTGCTCAACAATACTTTGGCCTCTGAGATTATTCATATATGATTGCAGCTGGCGGGAAAAACTTTCTGCCCGGGCTGAACTGAATGTAGAACGGAAATTAGGAACTGCTAAACCAACAAGTACGCCTGTAATAATAACAACGATAAGCAACTCAATAAATGTCAAAGCCCTGGGCATAGACTTCATAATCATTTTTGAGCGCTATCATTACAAATCCTGCTGCCCTCTTGGCCGTCTTTACCCGGGCCATTAGAACAAAGAATATAATTCCCGCTGTCCACTCTGGTATAAGAGTAGTCATTGCCCCACGGGTCTTTAGGAGCCCTTTTAAGATACGGGCCTTTCCCATTATCGGTTTTCTGCAGCAATTCATCCAGCGAAGCAGGATAAGCCCCGTTATCCATTTCATAAAGATCAAGGGCAAGCGCAATATTAGCATTGATATCCGCCTTGGCTGCGGTAACCCGGGCCTGTTCAGAACGGCCAACCAGTTTTGGCATAACCATAGCCGCCAATACGCCGATTATAATGACCACTAACATGAGTTCAATAAGAGTAAATCCTTTTTTCTTGTAACAATATTTGTTATCCATGTTCTTCTCCTTGCGCAGAAAGTGCACACCAGCCTCATCCTTTAGGGCCGGGGGTTATTTGACTAATAAATTTATCTGGAAAATCGGCAGCAACATAGACATCACGATAAAACCGACAACCAAACCGACAAAAAGTATGACTATAGGCTCAATCATCCGGGCTAAACCCTTTAGCAGCGCATCTACTTCTTTTTCATAATCATCGGCGATCCTTCCCAGCGCCTTATCAAGAGAACCTGTCTCTTCCCCGATACTGACGATATTAGTCATAAATTCAGGGAATAATTTTGAATTCTTAAGCGATGCGGACAGGCTTGAGCCGCTAATAATCTGTTCTTTAAACTTCCTGATCTCAGCCTTAAGCAGTTGATTGCCCATAACAGAATATGCTACGTCCAGCGAAGGAATTATCCCTATGCCGCTGGAAAGCTGCAGCGACAGCGTCCGGCTTAAACGGCTGACTTCTGTTTTAAGCGTAACCGCTCCGATCAGCGGCAGCTTTAATTTTGCCGCATCCCAATTAAGCCTGCCTTGAGGGTCCTGATAAATCCGGCGCAGTAAAAATACGGCTGCAATTATCAACGCCAGCAACAACCACCAATAACTGCTTAGAAAACCGGATATACTGATAAGTATTTTTGTCGGTAAAGGCAAGGCCTGGCCCATATCTTCAAACATTCTTACCAAGCGGGGGATCACAAAAAGAAGCAGGACAATTACCGTGCATGCGCCGATCACAAAAACAAAAATCGGGTAAGTAAGCGCAGAGCGGATAGAATTTTTGAATTCTTCTTCTTTTTCCATGAAGTCCGCCAAACGGCCAAACGATTTATTCAGGGTGCCGCTTACCTCTCCGGAGCGGATCATAGAAGTATACAGCGGCGCAAATACATACTGATGAACGCCCATACTTTCCGACAGAGAGTGCCCGTCTTTAATCCGGGAGCAAACATCATTAAGTATGCTTTTCAGATAATTATTAGGGGTCTGCCCGGAAACAATATTTAAAGCATTTACAATATTGACTCCGGAATCAATAAGGCTGGATAATTGCCGAGTAAATATAACCACGTCCCGGTTAGGGATCCTGTTGAGGCTGAAGATGTCTTTTTTATCCGGGGCAAGGCCGCGGGCTTGAACAGAAACCGGAAACAATCCTTTCTGGCTGATCTTATTAATCGCCTCTTGCTCTGTTTCGGCTTCAATCTCACCCTGTACTTTGCGCGCGGGCGAACTCTTTGCAGTATAGGAATATATAGGCATTAATCTTCCGGCAGTTCTTCCTGCTGGGTAACGCGCACGACCTCGGTAAAAGTAGTCAGGCCGGAAAGGACTTTTTGCAGGCCATCCTGGCGCAAAGTGCGCATTCCCAAAAGAACAGCTTTTTGCTTAATCTGCTGGCTGGAGGCGCGCTCAAGGATCATCTCTCTAATTGCATCCTGCATCACGATAATCTCATGGATGCCTGTCCTGCCGCGGTATCCGGTAAACCTGCAGGCCTCACAGCCTTTACCTTCAAAAATTTCCGCCTTATTTGCATCAAATTTTATATCCCTGCTCATCTCTCTTAGAATCTCTTCTTTATTTTTTACGGGCGTTTTACATTTTTCACAAATAAGCCTGACCAACCTTTGCGCAATCAGGCATTCAAGAGAAGAAGAAACCAGAAATGGCTCCACGCCCATATCCAACAAGCGGGTAACCGCGCCTGCGGCATCATTGGTATGCAGAGTGGAAAAAACTAGATGTCCCGTAAGCGCTGACCTGATGGCGATCTCAGCGGTCTCATAATCCCTGACCTCTCCGACCATTATCACATCCGGATCATGCCTTAATATGTGCCTGAGGGCATTGGCAAAAGTAAAACCTATCTGAGGATTAACCTGCAGCTGATTCACGCCTCTTAACTGATATTCTACAGGGTCTTCAATGGTAATAATTTTTATTCCCGCTGAATTTATTTTGGCAAGAGCCGCATAAAGCGTGGTGGATTTGCCTGACCCCGTAGGCCCGGTTACAAATATAACCCCGTGCGGCTTTTTAATAACCTCACCGATAATTTTCAGCTCATCAGGCATCAGACCTATCTTCTCCAGATCAAGGAAAAACCGCGAACTCAATATCCTGATATGCACACCTTCGCCGAAAGCCGTCGGCAAGGTTGATACGCGCAAATCAATCTCCTCCTCATTAATCTTGATTTTAATCCTGCCATCCTGCGGCAGCCGGCGCTCGGCGATATTTAGCTGCGCCATAATCTTAATACGCGAGACTATCGCCGGATGAAAATATTTTATTGTCTCCGGGATATTGATATCATACAGCACACCGTCTATCCTGTACCTGGTGCGCAGCTCGTCCTTGAAAGGCTCAATATGAATATCAGTAGCCCGGTCTCTCACTGCTTCGGACAATATCTGATTGACGAATTTAATTATAGATGCATCTTCGGCCATGCTATCGATATCTTCAGCCCGGTCTTTTTGCTGCTGGGCCTGAGTATCCTGCTGGTCTATTATCTTTTCTAATGTCTCGGCCCCGACTCCGTAGTATTTACGTATTGCATCGCGGATATCTGATTCGCTGCTTAATACGGATTTCACCTCAACGCCCAGCAATAACCGGATATCGTCAAGGGTGCGCACATCAAGCGGGTCAGTCATTGCTATAGTAAGCGTATTATCTGCAAACTCTATCGGTATGACCTTATAATGGCTGGCATATTTTGCCGGAACCTTCATGATTATCCCGGAGGCGATATTTAAAGAAGCCAATTTGACGTAAGGAATGTTTAACTGGCGGGAAAGCGTGCTATAAAGCTTGTCTTCAGGGGCGAATTTCAGCTTAACAAGGGCTGCACAGATAAAATCATTGGTTTTTCTCTGCTCTTTTAAACCGGCATCCAGCTGTTCAGGTGTGATCAACTTCTGGTCAATCAGCATCTGGCCGATTAAAATATTATCTTTATCTGGCATATTTTCCCTCTTGAGAAATTATAGCCCAATACACCCTAAATGTAAAGATATTTGGCTTACGGCTTATTCAGGCTCAAATAAGCGAAAGGGATCTTAAGAAAAGCGGCATTTAAGGCCAGCAATATTACTACTGCGAGTTCGCTGACAGGCGCAAAGCACCTTGCCAGACAAGGGTTTATAGAGCCGAGGATAGCCAAGGCAAAACCATTTAAAGTAATAAAGGATGCCAGGGGTACAATAAAGATGTTCGCAAGCACAGCAACAGGCGAAATTGACCTGAAATAATAGAAGATCAGCCCGGACGTGCCTAACCAGGCAGCTAATGATACCAGAAAGCCTTCTGCGGTTATTCTTGCCGGTTTGCATGTGATCTTTTCAACAAAAAGCCTGCCTTTCATTTTAGGGTACAAAAAAACTATCGCTAATACGCTTGCAAACGACAGCTGGAATCCGACATCAAATACCTGCTGCGGATTAACCAGCAAAATAAGTATCGCGGCCAATCCGAGCGAATTATAAATATCCGCCTCTCTTTTTATAAATACAGCTGCCAGAAATACCGTAGCCATTATTGTTGCGCGGACCACCGGGTTGGACGCTCCGGTAATCAGGCAGTAACAAAATAATACCGCGGTTATCAGGATCACCCTGAACCTGCGCTTAAAACGCAGGGCCTTAAGAACCATATCCGCCAAAACTGCCACAAGCCCGACATTAAATCCGCTAACCACTAATATATGCACTGTCCCGGATTTCATCATTGACTTATAAACTATAAAAGGGATATTCTTTTTATTTCCTAAAAGCATGGCGTCGGTTATTCCGGCGCAAAGCGGAGAAAGCAAACTGTATAATTGTTTTTGAATCTTATCCTTAATATAAAAACTGAAGCGCTTGAATATAAATCCGCTGTTTCTATTTAATCTGGTTATTCCCGCAGCATCGGGTACGCTCATTAATAGCCGGATACCCTGTTTATCCAGATAAGCCGCATAACCGCTTTTGCCAAAAGCCCGGCATGCCTTACCCCGCAGGATTAGTTCTTCTCCGTAGTTAAAACTGGCTTTTGAATGCACTGTAACCAGAATATTGCCCCGGCATATAAAAGTTTTATTCAACGGCTGGATTGCCCGGGCATTAAACAAAAAGGAGAGCTTTCCTTGATTTTGCTGCGGCTGACTGATAACCCGGCCTTTAATTAAACAGGTTTCTTTGCCTGCATAATAGGCAAATTTTCCTACATAATCATTAGGGCGGGTATTTTGGTTTACCGCCCAGACAATACCAAGCATAAATACGGAGACAAAAGCAAACAAATGAAATAATTTCTTTGCCCGTAAGAAAAAACACAAAGCTAATATTATCAAAGCCCCGGCATAGGCTGCGATAAAACTAAAAAACAGGAAATGGGAAAAAATAATGCCGCAGGAAAAGACAATGGCCAGTATAAATATAAAGTGCTTCATCAGCGGACAATAAAATAATCTTTGATCTTTTCAAATCTGGCTTCAGTCACGCCCTTAATGTTTTTGAGATCTTCACTGTGCTGAAAGCTGCATCCGGAGCGCCTGTATTCAATTATCCTGTCAGCTAATTTTTCTCCGATACCGGAAACACTCATTAACGTATCTTTATCTGCGCTGTTTAAATCAATTTTGTAAATCTGTTGGCTAAGAGAAAATGTTTCTTTAATGCGGGGATTTTTCTTAAGCAAGAAATCAATCCCTGCGCCCAACAAAGAAACGCCAAGAAGAAATAAAATAACTTTCCTTTCTTGCGCGGTTAAATTAAGCATAGATCCCCCTTTTTTTGTTTTCTATACTTATAAGACGCTAGACAGGGATAAATCTAACAAAGATTTTTTACTGCGGGCTTGGGTTATTCGGATTTGTCCAGATCAATCATGCGGGAGTTTCCGCTGATAACAGTGGAAACCGGTTTGGATAAAGAAGACAGCTTGCCGGTAGCTTGCATTATTCTGGCGCACTGGGTTTTCATGGTATTCAGGCGCTTGACCAGGCTCTCAATAGACGGTTTTTCTTTACAATCGCCTTCCATTAATTCCAGATTGCCCTGTATGGCCAATAACGGGTTATTGATCTCATGGCCTACGGCAAGGACAGTCTCGGTTATGGCGGCTAAACGGTTTTTCTCAATAAGCTCTTCCTGCATTTGAATTATCTGATTATTAGAAATTATCAATTTCTCGATTATCTTCCATACGGCTTTCCTGCCGGTGATTATACCTAATAAAACCACTGTCAAAACAATGGACATCACCTTACCGAACCTTCCTGAAAGCATATCAAAACTGCCGAATTCCCAGACAGCCAGATACATAAAGACTAGAAACGGGATTATACTCATCAAGCAGACCGCGTTATTAAAATCCCTTCTTGCGCTTTCAGTATCCATTTTTATAGCAGCCATAATCCACCCCCGCAGGTCAAATCACTATGCTTAAAAGCTTTTTAGGAACGAAGATAATATTTTTTATTGCCTTGCCTTCTATCCACGGTTTGACTTTATCATCGCAAAGAGCCATTTCCCTTACTTTTTTTTCGCTGATATCCTGCGGCACGTCTAATTTCGAGCGGACTTTACCGTTAACCTGAATAATTATTGTCACCGTATCGTCAATAAGCATCTTTGGGTCATATTGCGGCCAGCCGGACTTGGAAATCGAGCCTTTATTACCCATCTGCTGCCATAGCTCTTCGCAGAAATGCGGGGCAATCGGGGCTAATAATAAAATAAGAATAGAGAAAGTGTTTCTATCGGCTCCGTACTGATAAATCGCATTAACCAGCTCCATTAGCCCGGCAATCGCGGTGTTGAATTTAAAACCCGCATAATCATCGCTGACTTTTTTAATTGTTTTATGTAAGATACGCAAAAGCTGCGGATCGGCAATACTTTTAAGATTTTCCTGGATCCTCCAGACACGGTTAAGAAATCTGTGTGCTCCCTCCATTCCTTTCTCATCCCAATCCAGTTCTGTTTCAGGAGGAGCGGCAAAAAGAATAAAAAGCCTTAAAGTGTCTGCTCCGTATTTAGAGATGATCGAATCCGGATCAACGATATTTCCGCGCGATTTAGACATTACTTCGCCGTCTTTGAGCACCATGCCCTGGGTAAGTAATTGTAAAAACGGCTCATCAAAATCAATCAGCCCTAAGTCCTTAAAAAATTTGGTAAAGAAACGCGAATATAAAAGATGCAGGATAGCATGTTCTATGCCGCCGATATACTGATCAACCGGCATCCAGTATCGGGCTTCTTTTTGATCAAAAGGCGCTTTTTTAAAATCAGGGCTGGCAAAACGCAGAAAATACCACGAAGAATCAAAAAAAGTAGCCATGGTATCGGTTTCCCGCCGGGCCAAAGATTTACATTTCGGGCATTTTACGTCAGTGAATTCTTTTACTTTTCCTAAAGGACTGCCGCCTTCTCCGGTAAACGGAGCATCATTTGGGAGTTTAACCGGCAGGTCTTCGTAAGGCACAGGTACTGTGCCGCACTTGGGGCAATTTATCATCGGAATAGGCGTGCCCCAGAAACGCTGACGTGAAATCAACCAGTCACGCAAGCGCCAATGCGTCTGGATTTTGCCGATCTTCTCTTTTTCCATCCACTCAGCTATCTTTATCTTCGCTTCTGAGTTAGATAATCCGTCAAACTTCCCGGAATTAACCTGAATACCGTCATCTTCATAAGCCTCAACAAGCTCATCCGGATTATTGCTTTCGGATCCCGGATTTTTTATAACAATCCTCATCGGTAACTTATGTTCTTTGGCAAACAAAAAGTCTCTTTGATCATGCGTAGGAACCGCCATGATCGCGCCGGTGCCGTATTCCATTAAAACATAATCCGCAGTCCAGATAGGGATTTTTTCATTATTCACCGGATTGATACAGAAACAGCCGGTAAAAACGCCTTCTTTTTTAACGTCATCCTTGGAGCGCACCTGTTTAGTCTCTTTGGATACTTTTTCAATGAACTTAAGCACTTCTTTTTCCTGCGGTTTTCCTTTGACGATTTCTTTGACCAGGGGATGCTCAGGGGCCAGAACGATATAAGTTGCGCCGAAAATCGTATCTACGCGCGTGGTAAAAACCGGGATAATCTTATCGCTGTTATCAAGGCGAAAATATATTTCCACGCCCAAGCTCTTGCCTATCCAGTTATTCTGCATGGCAATAACCCGTTCAGGCCAGTTTTTAAGCTGCTTTAGATCCTCTAAAAGCCTTTCCCTGTATTCGGTGATCTTTAAATACCACTGCTCAAGGTCTTTTTGCTCGACCTGAGTGTGACAACGCCAACAACCACCGTCGATGACTTCTTCGTTAGCCAGAGTTGTGGAGCATGACGGACACCAATTGACTCCGGCCTTTCCTTTATAAGCCAGGCCGCGCTCATACATTTTTAAAAATATCCACTGGTTCCATTTATAATAACCGCTTTCGCAGGTGGAAAGTTCGCGCGACCAGTCATAAGAAAAGCCCATTTTTTTGAGCTCTATCTTCATCCAATCTATGCATTTATGAGTCCAGATGTCGGGTTTAGAGTTATTCTTGATTGCGGCGTTTTCTGCGGGCTGGCCAAAGGCGTCAAAACCCATCGGATGCAGGACATTAAAACCCTGCATCATCTTAAAACGGGCGGCGACATCGGCAATGGTGTAATTACGCACATGGCCCATGTGGATCTTCCCCGACGGATAGGGGAACATTTCCAGCACGTAATATTTTTTCTTCTTTGGATCGATCGCGGCCTCAAATACCTTATGATCCTGCCAGTATTTCTGCCATTTTTCTTCTATAAGTTTAAATTCGTACATGGTCTGATTATATCCCAGTCGCAGATTTCGGTCAAGGTCAAAGAAAACGGGGCCAGATCTATTTATTTATAAAATAGCCCTGACCCCCACGGCATTAAATTGACAATCGCAGCTATTGAAAATCGACAATAGAGAATAGAACGCAATCGAAAAGTTCCTGTCGAATTTCTATTTTCTATTTTCGATTGCTCTGATTTTTGCCGCTAAAGCGGCAAAAATCTGGTGGAGCTGAGGGGGATTGAACCCCTGACCTCATGCATGCCATGCACGCGCTCTCCCAGCTGAGCTACAGCCCCGAAAATATTATAAAATTACACGGGTCGCCATGTCACAATGACACCAAGTCACACGTAAGACTTTACGACGAGTTGTGACTTGGTAACCTTGAGACTTTGTGACTACCGCTATTAACATTATCTATTGACCGAAGCTATTTTAGAATATAAAATAGTCTGCGTCAACAGATTATTGCCGGGGTGTCGGAATGGCAGACGGGCCGGTCTCAAAAACCGGTGACCTCACGGTCATGAGGGTTCAAGTCCCTCCCCCGGCATTTTCTCTTTTGTATGCCTACCTGCTTCAATTCTCAATAAAATAGAAAATCTTTGTTAGATTTTACCTCCTGCCGCGTCTGTTATAGCAGAAAGGAGGTTCAAAATGCCTAATTTAATCCCTACGGAAACAATAGCTACAAAAATCTTAGTCATTAGAGGCAAACAAGTTATGCTGGATAGCGATTTAGCTATACTCTATGAGGTAAGAACAAAACGTCTGAATGAACAGGTGGCAAGAAATAGGAAAAGATTTCCCGAAGATTTTATGTTTCAGCTTACAGAAGAAGAGACTAATTTTTTGAGGTCGCAAAATGCGACCTCAAATCGAGGCGGCAGAAGGTATCTTCCTTATGTCTTTACTCAAGAAGGCATAGCCATGCTTTCAAGCGTACTAAATAGTGAGCGAGCAATTATGGTGAATATCCAGATAATGCGGGCATTTGCGCAGTTAAGTATAAATTTGGAATAATGTTTTACCCTAATTAACCTTTACAAACTGCGCTACGTCGCTAACCGAGCCATCGGCATTTATTTGCTGCAACCAGTCAACATTATCATACTATCCACAGCCAACAACCCCAATAGTCAATAGAAATTCCGTAATATTTTGGCTGCCAAGAGTTGCGGTGTCATATCAGCTCAATTTCGTTCCCTAAACTTAGAACCATCATGGCTTAAATTTGATCTCTTTTAAAAGGAATTTGCCGAAGTCGGGCGTCTTCCCTGCGCCAGTTTGTTGGGGGTTATCTCCCTCAAATACTAAATCGCATACGTCTCGCCCGCCGATGCCAACGGTCATACTCAAAGCCACTTTCCCCGATAGTACCTCCATCCCCATACCGCCAAAATCCACATCCCATGATCCAACCGTTATATCGTTCATGCACTGCTTTTGAGTGGTCACGCCGATCTTATAGCCGCGCAGAACTTCGCGCATTTTGGCCTCCGGCGAAGCCTTGTCTGTCAATGATGACGTAAGCTGCGGCTTAAGCTTAGAAGATGAAGCCATCGAAATGTCATTCGAGTCTGCGCAAGAAGCTAGCCCATAAAAGAACGTTACTAATAAACAAACTGTAATAATCACAATGCTTATTTTGGTATTCTTCATAGAAATATCCTCCACTGGTTCTTCTCGCAAATTCATCCGGAATAGTCCGAACCGATCTTTTTAAACTGCGCTACGTCAATAACCGAACCATCGGCATTTATTTGTTGCAGCCATACTGTGTATGTATACAAAATCTGCGGTTGAACCGCTTTCATGATTATTTTAATCGTTGTAAAATGGCCCCCTATCCGGTACCGGCACCCTTTTTTGAAATCATAGGTAATACTATGCTTTGTCGATACGAACTTAGAGGGGCCATAGCTACCGCCATAATTTATCCACGCGTTATGACCGATATAAGTAAGAATAGTATGGACACCCGGCTTAAGGTGATAATCAACATTTTTTCCCGGTTCATCAAATGGAGGTCGACGTTTTTCATCTTCCCAAGAGTAATTAAGATAATTAGGGATTGCTTCGCCGTCAGCATATTTACCGTCAACTTTAGCTGTTGTGTTCGACATATAATACTCTATGTCGCAGCCTTCATATTGCGCCGCCTTTTCTTGTTGCTCGTATCCGGAGGATATTCCCCGAAGCACGCTGATCTCGCTGTCTGGCAGCGGGGTGCCCTCATACAACTTTACATTACCTAGTATTTTATTGCCAACGCTATTAGTAGTGCTACAACCGGCCAACAGTAATAAAATAAGGCTGAAACTGATAAATCGCTTCATCTGTCATCCCCCCCCACGCTTTCTAATTTAAAAAACTATTGCTGCTTTTCCTGCGGAACCTTAGAGTAGGCTGAATAATAAACTCCATGACCATCCTTACTATAATGAAATTGCTACCATCAATCTTAACTATTGTATTGTAGCAAGGCACTTGAACTACTGCAAGTATTTTCCCCGGTGCCCTATCCTCTGGTTGGCTTATAATTATTGTTGTAGTAATCTGAAAGGCGGTAAGATATTTGACAAATGGCCTTTTGGGTATTCCTTAGAGGAAGAGCAGTCTTTCATAAATAGAGACGGCACTCTTGAAATCTGCGTAACTCTTGAGAACCGTCCCTGCTTTTTAACTCAAAATATCGGCTTTATCCGACCTGACCCGCGCGCTTGGCCGCAGCGGCGTAGGATTATCTTCGATCACCGTAGGCAGGCCCATCTTATCCAGCAAAGCGATAAAAGGATCCGGGTCAAGTTCTTCCACATTGACCATAGCCTTGACATCCCAATCGCCTCGAGCAATAAGCATTGCCGCGGCAACCGGCGGAACACCTGCGGTATAGCTTATTGCCTGCGATTCGACTTCCTTGTAGCATTCGGCATGGTCGCAGACATTATAAATAAAGATCTCTTTTCTCTTGCCGTCTTTCTTGCCTTTAAAATAATCTCCGATACAGGTCTTTCCGGTATAATTAGGCGCCAGGCTTGAAGGATCCGGCAAAAGCGCTTTTAATACTTTTAAAGGCACAACCTCTACTCCCTCGGCAGTCTTGATCGGCTTTTCCGAAGTCAGGCCCAGATTAGTCAAGACCGTAAATACATTAATATAGTGGTCGCCAAACCCCATCCAGAAACGGATACTGTTGGCTTCGATATTCTTGGACAAAGAATGCAGCTCGTCATGGCCGTTAAGATAGATCGGCTGTTTGCCTACAACCGGAAAATCATATTTCATCTTTATAGAATGGACTTTTTCTTCCACCCATTTGCGGTCGATCCATGTCCAGACCTTTTTGAACTCACGGAAATTTATTTCCGGGTCAAAATTAGTGGCAAAATATTTTCCGTGGTTGCCCACATTGACATCCATAATATCTATTGTATCAATCTTATCAAAATAATGTTTTACTGCCAGAGCGCAATAAGCATTGACCACGCCCGGGTCAAATCCACAACCTAAAATCGCAGTAATTCCTTTTTCTTTGCAAAGATCTTTGCGTTTCCACTCATAATTGGCATACCATGGCGGGTCTTCGCAGACTTTAGCCGGATCCTCGTGGATGGCGGTATCCATATAAGCCACACCGGCTTTGATACAAGCCTCTAAGAGGGACATATTTACATAGGCCTGGGCCAGGTTGATAACTATTTCGGACTTCGTGTCCTTAATAAGCTTGACTGTAGCAGGTACATCCAAGGCATCTATCTGGCGGGAATATATTTTTTTGGACTTATCTTTTATATTATTTTTTCTTTTAACACTCTCAATTATCGCATCGCATTTTGCCTGTTTTCTGGAGGCAATACAGATATCGCCTAAAATGTCATTATTCTGCGCGCATTTATGCGCTGCCACATGCGCCACGCCGCCTGCGCCGACAATCAAAACATTCTTCTTCATTTCTTATTCTCTCCTGTTGGATTTTTATGACAAACTGCCCACAAAATCTTTATAAGTGAATTTGCGTTCCAAATCAATCCGGCCATTCAGCCTTTTTACGGCTATTGAAGGCATCTGCAGCCCGTTAAACCAGTTCTTTTTAACCATGGTATATCCGGCTGCGTCGGAAAACCTGATGATACTGCCGGATTTTAACGGATGCCTGAAATTATAGGTCCCAAACACATCGCCGGCTAAACACGAGCGCCCGGCAACCATATATTTATATTTACCCTTACCGCTATCGTTTATTTTGGCGTTTAAACGGTAAATCAGCAAATCCAACATATGGGCTTCGGCTGAAGCGTCAACAATAGCTATATTAATCCGGTTGCGTACAATATCAAGCACTTTTGTCACCAGTTCGCAAGACTGGGTTATACTGCTTTCTCCGGGTTCAAGGTAAACCTGAACTTTAAACCTGCGGCTGAATTCTTTGAGCCTGCGGCAGAGCTTATCCACAGGATAACCGGACCGGGAAAAATAGATTCCTCCCCCCAGGCTGACCCATTCCAAAGAATCCAAAACATCTGCGTAATTACAGCTGATATAATCCAGATTTGCTGAAAGATTTTCAAAATCGCAGTTCTCACAGTTAAAATGGAACATGATACCGCTGATCAAAGGCAGCACTTTTTGCATTTCTCTTTTATCTATGACTCCTAAACGCGAAAACTTACGCGCAGGATCTGCCAGATCAAAATACGAATAACTCACGCCCGGATTGACCCTCAGGCCTATCTCTTTGCCTTTAGCCAGCGGATAAAATTGCTTTAATTGCGATACGGAATTAAAGATCAGCTTATCAGATATCCTGCTGGCTGAGCTGATTTCGCTTTTTGAAAATGCCACGCAATAGCTATGGGTTTCTTTGCCGAATTTCTCATAGCCAAGGCGGGTTTCATAATATGAGCTTGAGGTAGTCCCGTCCATGTATTTTCTCATCAAAGGAAAAACGCTCCACGCCGAGAAACATTTCAAGGCCAGCAGAGATTTCGCTCCCGAACTCTCCCGGATATACCGGATTATTTCAAGGTTTTTTAAGAGTTTTCTCTCGTCAATCAGGTAATAAGGCGTGTCTATATTCATGGCGGATTTATTATAATCAGGATTGGGCTGATAAGCAAGAAAATTCATTTTGCCGGATAAAAAATTAAAAAAAATTATTGACTTCCCTGAAAAAAGTTATACTATATATTCAGAATAGATGAGCGAAAACAGAGGAAAAAAAGCTAATTTTGCCGGCCAGTATTTTATTTCGGGGCCGGTTTTTTACTAAACAAAATAATAAAAGCAACATTAGGCGCCGTTTTAAATGATAAACGGGCCTACACCTTCTGCGTTAGGAGAGAAAAACGAAATGGATAAAGGTAAGCTATACGGATATGAGCTTGTTCTTGACCTCTATGATTGCAATCCAAATACTATCAGCTCAAAGAAAAAACTGCAGCAATATGTGGACAAACTATGCAAAGTCATAGATATGAAGAAATACGGCAAGACGTTCCTGCCTTATTTCGGCTTGAATGAGCCGCAGACTAAAGGTTATTCGCTGGTACAGCTGATCGAAACCAGCTCAATTACCGGGCATTTTTCGGAGTTATGGTGCGCAGCGCACTTGAATATATTCTCCTGTAAGACATTTGATAAGAAATTGGCTGAAAATTTCAGCAGGAAATTTTTCGGAGCAAAAAAAGTGGTCAGCCGCTGGCTAATAAGAAGGTAATTGAAGGGTTTTTACAGAAAACTGCTGTTCTTTCCGGAAGAAAGGGCAGCGGTTTTTTATTTCCTGACTAATTTGTATTTTTTATCAATATAAGGCGAGATTGTGCGGTAAATACGCATAGCCACGATCTTATAGCCGTCGCGGTTAGGATGGAGAAAATCACTCTTTAAACGCGGATTGGTTATAATGCCGCTGAGGATATTAGGGATAAATATCGCCCCCTTCTGCCTGGCAAGCTCTTTATAGGCTTTACGGTAATTTTTCATAAGCATACCGGCGCTAATATCGGCTATTGCCACCATGGAGCCCCTGGCCTGGATCTTATCAACCATATCGCTGATATTCTTTAAAGTTTTTTCTTCCGGGACCTTTCGTAAAAAATCATTTCCGCCCAATTCTATTATGACCAGTAACGGGTCGCGGCTTAAGACATCGGATTCCAGCCTTTGTAAAGCTTCGGTAGACGTATCCCCGTCTATCCCTTCGTTGATCACCGGGATATTTACCATTTCAGCCAAGGCGGTGGGATAACTCTCCTGTTTGGTAACGCCGTAGCCAAAAGTAATACTGTCCCCGAAACAGACAATTGTCTTTCCTTTTGAGCCGGTATTGCGTACTTCTTTCTTCCCGCAGCCGCTTAAGAAGGTAAAACTAAAAATACAAAACGTAAAACTACAGCCTAAAACTAAAAACTTTATAAATTTTCTTGCTTTTGAATTTTTAATTGTCATTTTGACTTTTTACTTTTGACTTTCTCTTAATCTGAGTTGCCCGCATGCCGCCTCAATATCCTGTCCGCGGCTTGAGCGTAAAGTCACATTTACATCAGACTTTATCAGCATGTCCCTGAACATCAGTATATCCACTTTTCCCGGGGGTTCAAGCCCTAATTCTTTTATAGGGTTGCACGGTATCAGGTTAACTTTAGCCTCCAGGCCGGCTATAAGCTTAACCAGATTCTTTGCGCTTTGCAGGTCTGAATTCAGCCCCTTGATCATAGTATATTCAAAAGTGACCTGCCTATTGGTATCTTTGATGTATTCTCTTAATGCCCCTATCAGTTCTTTTAATGGATATTTTTTTATTTATCGGCATGATTCTGGAACGGGTTAAATCGTCTGCCGCGTGCAAAGAAACGGATAATTCCACTTGCAGGCCTTCCTTGGCTAATTTTCTGATTTGAGGAACCAGGCCGCAGGTTGAGATGGTAATCCTGCGCTGGCCTATATTCAGGGACTCCTTGGAATTAATAATACGGATTACCTTTAATACGTTGTCATAATTATCCAGCGGCTCACCCGTACCCATAAAAACTATATGGGTTAATTTATTGCCCTCTGAATTGCATTTAATCAACAATACCTGCTCCATCATTTCACCGCAGGTGAGATTTCTTTTAAAACCCGAAGCGCCGCTGGCGCAAAACCCGCAGGCGTATTTACAGCCTGCCTGGCTGGAGACACATCCGGTAACCCGGTCATCTGCAGGAATTATAACCGATTCTATTAAGTTTCCGTCGTCCAGGCCCATAAGCAGCTTTTGAGTCTGGTCGCGCGAAATGGATTTTTTGACCAGTTTAAAGCCAATAATGAAGAACTTATCTTTAAGCTTATTACGTAATTCAGCCGGCAGATTGGTCATCCGGTCAAAATCAAACACGCCTTTCTGGTATATCCAGGAGAATATCTGTTTAGCGCGGAATTTTTCAGCCGAAATCTGCGGCAATTCGCGCTCTAATTCAGACAGGCTGAAATCTTTGAGGTCTACCATAGCCATATTTATTTACGAAGCAATTCTTTGTCTATTTTTCCGGTGCGGTTCTTCGGCAATGCGGGTTTAAACTCAAAGTAATGCGGAATCTTGAAATGTGCCAGGTGCTGGCGCAGAAAATAGCGCAAATCTTCTTCCTCCAGGTTCTTATTATCCTTTAAGACTACAAATGCCTTAGGGACTTCGCCTCTTAAATTATCATTCACACCCACAACCGCAGTTTCAGCAACATCCGGATGTTTTTGTATGGCTGCCTCTACTTCAGGCTCAAAAACTATCTCTCCCCCCACCTTAATCATCTCTTTCTTGCGGCCGACAATATACAAATGTCCCTCTTCATCAAACCTCCCCAGGTCGCCGGTATGAAACCAGCCATTGCGGATTGCCTCTTTAGTGGTCTCGGGGTCCTTAAAATACCCGTCGGTAACCACCCATCCGCGGCAGACAATTTCTCCTACCCGGCCCTGCGCAACTTCTTTTCCTGCGTCATCAAATATTTTTATATCAACCCAGGGCAAAGGTCTGCCTACGCTCTCTATTTTTGTTGAGCCCATAGGCAAAACCACTGTAGGGGCATTAGTTTCAGTCATGCCCCAGCCGTTTAACAGGTGCGCATCAGGGCAATATTTATGGAATCTCTTCAAAGCATCTGGCGAATTTGAAGCCCCGAATGTGACCATCCAACGCAGAGAAGAAAGGTCAAAGCTTTCAAATTCTTTCAACTGCAAAAACGCATAATACATTGACGGCACGATCCAGAAACAAGTCACCCTGTAAGCCTGAATATTCCTGATAAATTCCAGCGGTATAAAACGCTCCATTATAACTATGGTTATGCCGAAAGATACGCAGTTCTGAATATGGATCAGGCCCCCTGAATGCGAAAAAGGCAATGCGCAAAGCACAATATCTTTTTCGTTTAAATCCACAAAGAAGCCCATGGATTTTGGCGCGGCTCCCAGCTGCAAATAATTAATTAAAACACCTTTGGGTTTTCCGGTAGTGCCCGAAGTATAAAAAATTATGGCATAGTCCTTATCATTGACAGCGGCCTTAGGAGCGGCATTCTTTCCCCGGGCAATCAGCTCTTCAAGGCCAAAGCAGCCTTCTTTTTTTTCAAAACAGGTAATAATATTTTTCAGCGACGGACAGGCAGATTTTAATTTGTCCAAGGAAATATTTGCTTTTGTTTTTAGTATCAGCGTCTTGGCCTCACAATGGCTTATGCAGGAAATAAGCTCATCTTCGGTAAGCATAAAATCTAAAGGCACGGCTGTTGCGCCCAAGGACCAGATAGCCAAATACGCATAGAAATACTGGGGGCAGCTGGGCAAATAGATAGCTACCTTGTCCGATTTATTAACCCCCAGCCCAAACAGGCTGTCGGCTAATCTAAACGAATTATCCTTCAGCTGTAAAAAGCTGATATTCTGGTCTTTAAAAATTACTGCTGTTTTTTCGGGCGTTCTTTTTGCCCTTGATTCCAAAAGGTTTATCACGTCCATATTTACACCCCGTACCAGTAGTTGACTATCGGTTTTGCGCCTTTGGTTTCATCAATAAATATATTTTTTAATTTTGTATACTCCAGCATCCCCTCCCGGCCCAGCTCCTTGCCAAAACCACTCTGCTTAAATCCGCCGTAAGGCAACTCATTGTAAAACATCCCGTAAGTATTAACCCAGACTGTGCCGGCATTAACCTGCGCGGCTATTTCTCTGGCTTTACTGACATCCGCGCTCCAAACACATGCGGCCAGGCCAAAATCCGAATCATTAGCCAACTTTAACGCTTCTTCGGTATTAATAAATTTATTCACGCATACAACCGGGCCAAAGACTTCCTGTTGAAATATCGTATTTCCCGGATCCACCTGGGCGAACACAGTAGGTTCAAAGAAATATCCGTCTTTAAATTCTTCGCCCCTGGGGATATTGCCGCCGCAAAGCAGCTGCGCCCCTTCTTTTTTGGCTTTCTCAACAAAAGCCTGCACCTTCTTTTGCTGGCTTTCTGATATTAACGGCCCGATCTGCGTTTCGTGGTCCAGGCTATTGCCTAATTTAAGCTTTTTAACTTTGTCTAAAAACGCCTCAATAAATATCTCATAGATTTCTTCATCCACCAGAATACGCGACATCTGCGTGCACATCTGGCCCTGGTTCAAGAACACGGAACACAGCGAGGCATTAACAACAAGCTCCATATCCGCATCTTTTAGAATTATTGAGGCTGATTTGCCGCCTAATTCCATAAGCAGTTTCTTAACGTTTGATGAGGTATATTTTAATATCTCTTTGCCCACTTCATTGCTGCCGGTAAAAGAGATCATATCCACGCGCTTATCCGAACAAAGCTTTTCTCCTAATAACGGGCCGCTTCCCACAACCAGATTAACTGTCCCTTCAGGCAGGCCGGCATCATCCATTATTTTGATCAGCTCCAGTGCGGTTAACGGGGTCAGGCTCGAAGGCTTCAAAATAACCGTATTGCCGGCAGCCAAGGCCGAAGCTAATTTCCAGGATGCGATTAACAACGGGTAATTCCAGGGAATTATCAATAAAACTACCCCTTGCGGCTGGCGTACTAATAAGCTTTTTGCGTTCTCAACTTCCAGCCCTTCGGGTTTCAGATATTCCTCCATGGCCTGTGCGGCATGTTCAAAGGCCTTAGCGCTGGAAGGGATGTCCATAAAAGTTGTTTCTTTAATGGGCTTACCGGAATTCATTGACTCTAATTTCGCTAATTCAGCGGCATTTTCCAAAATCCCCTTAGAGATCTTAAGCAAAATATCCCTTCGCTCGCTTAAAGGCATAAGCGGCCATCTGCCGTTATCAAAGGAATTGCGGGCCTTGGCAATAGCGCTTTCAATGCGCTCCTGGCTGTCAGGCTCCAAATGAGTGATAATTTCAGAGGTGCAAGGATTGATTATTTCTAGATTTCTCATTTAATTTTGACCATCCTGAATTTCTCAAAAACCTTTGTAAACGGCACATACCAGCGGGAAAGCTTGCCGAATTCTCCTTTTAATTTCATCTTGCCCTGCATTGTAGCCACAAATGGGTCGATCTTGCCGTAAAATATCATTTCCCAGACATCGGTTGGCGCTGAAATTATAAAAGGCGCGTCTTCTTCAGAATCAAGTTTTGTAATCACGCCTTTTTCAAAATTGAACCTGAAAGGCTTGCCTGCGCCGTCCATTTTAATCACCAACTTAACAGTGAGATCCAGCTCCCCGCCTTTTTTGCGGATAACTTCATCTTTGTTTACAAGGTCAACTATTGCCTGGATATGCTCCTGGCTAAACATAAGAAAGCTCTTATCGCTTTCAAGGTCGGCCTTTATACCCTTATCCAGCTCATCAAAAATATCTTTCTTAAATATTCGCGCCACTGCCGCAACTTTTATCGCTTCTTCCAGCGTTTCTATAATATAAAGCGCATCGCTGAATTTATCGGCGATTGAAATGACCCCGTGGTTTTTAATCACTACTATGCTGCTTTCTTTGAGGGCATTGATCACTAATTCCGGCTTGGTAATCGTCGGGGTATCCTGCTCTACCACCGGAATATTGCCCAGATAAAGCTTAGTCTCAAAAGTAATCGGTTTAAGATCCGGATAAACCGCAAAATAAGCATTGATCAGCGTCGGATGGCAATGGATAACAACTTTACTGGGAAAATTCTTATAAACTAACGAGTGTAATGGAAATTCCGAAGTCAGGCGCTCCTTCTTGATGTCCATGGGGCTAGAAAGGTCGACTTTTATGATATCTTCGTGCGTCAGGCTGCCTAAAGATGTGCCGGTAGCAGTAACCAGTATAGAATTTTGGTCTATCCGCTGGCTGATGTTTCCGGAACGGGCAACTACTAAACGCAAATCGTAAAGCTTTTTGCCTAACGCAATTATTTCGTCTCTGTATTTGTTTTCTTTATTAAAGATCATTTACCCACTCCTAAATGTATGTGTTTGGTGATCAGCTCGCTGGGGGTCACGTCAAAAGCCGGATAATATCCTTTTACGCCTTTGGGCGCCAAACGAACCTTGCAAAACTCCAAGAGCTCCTCTTCGGGCCTGATCTCAATCTTAATATCTTTGCCGCTGGCAAAAGACGACGGCGGCGGGCAGATAACATAAAAAGGAATAGCGAAATGTTTTGCCAAAAGAGCAATCTGATATGTGCCGATTTTGTTGGCAATATCTCCGTTCTTAGTCAAATGGTCTGCTCCGACAATCACTTTGCTAACTTTGCCTTCGCCTAGGACATGCGCCACCATATTATCGGCGATAACCGTTACATCAAACCCTCCCTTTTTCAATTCCCAGGCAGTCAAACGCGCGCCCTGTAAATAAGGCCGGGTCTCGGTAACAATAAATTTAATTTTCTTCTTCTGCCTACGGCAGAATTCTGCGATTAAAGGCATTAGCCCGCTGATATTGCAATGGGTCAGGATCGTATCGCCGTCTAAAATAAGCTTGCTCGCCTCTTCCGCCTGCTTTATGCGCCTGCCTTTTAACATTTCCAGAAATCCGAGAATACTCTGCTCTAAAGGTTTTCCTGTTGCGACCCAGCCCAAAACCATATCAGTCATAAACTTAAAAGACAGCGTCGGACGCGTCGCGTTTATAGCCTTGGCTACTTTCTGTAACACCGGCAGGATATTTTTGTTACGCTTAATCTTTTTTGCCTCCAGAAGAAAAGTATAGAATACCAGAAGCACCTGCCCTACTGCCCGAGTCTTCATCTCTTTTATCGCGCGGCAAGAGCCTTTATAATCCCTTACCTTTATATAGGAGACTTTGGACGGCAGCTTAGTCTCATCCAATATTGAGATGAACTTGCCTTTTAATTCAATCGGCCAGAAAAGGGGCGAGAACTTCATGATTATTTTCCTTCCAGTTTTTTCACTGTTTCCAAAGCGATTTTTATCATATTGGCCTCAGCCATATAATAAAGCGGGTTCATAAAACCCATTTCGCCGGTAATTACGTTATCACTGACAGCCAGAATCGAAGCGGCTTTAACGTTATATTTCTGGGCAATGGTCAGGAGTGTTGAAGAAACCATATCCACTGCCGTAGCGCCTTCTTTGCGCTTTGCCTCGACTATTTCTCTAGTCTCGCGCAAAAGCGCATCTGTGGTCCAGGTGGTGCAGCGATGCACATTACAGCCCATTTCTTTGGCTATATTAAACATCAAATCCGATATCTTCTTATCTGCAACTGTCACAAAATCTTTATCCACATAATAAGGCGTTACTCCGTCACCGCGGATAACTTTATCTACGATAACCAGATCGCCAACTTTAATATTTTCGTCAAGTGATCCACAGGTGCCGATACGGATAATATTCTGAATTCCGGCATTGCACATAACTTCTGATGTGATTGCAGTATCAGTTGAAAACCTCCCACCGTTAATAGTAGTCAGTTTTATACCTTCAAACATTCCGGTATACATAGTATATTCCATAAACGAGAAATTCTTTACCGGATTTTCTATCTTCTTCATCAATACTTCCATCCTGTCACGCGGCCCCGGCACTATCGCGTATTACCCACATCCTGCGGCCTCAGCTGCACCATTGCGGTCAAATCCTTGCCAGTTAAGTGTACGTCTTTCTGCATTTGCATATCTATTTCTCCTTAAATGAGCAGACAACTTATGGAGCATGAAATGCGACATAAGTTGTAGCTGCTGCTATTGATAATATACAGCGTCTGCGAATTTACGTCGCCCTATTTTTAGGTACGAGCGACGCTAAAAATCAATTCCCCAATTTTGCTGAGGGTTAAAAACGCCCCCCCGCTGGGCCAGAAATTTGCTGCGAACAAAACTCGCAACAAAATTAAAAAAGAGCTTTCTAAGGGGACTGCCCCCTCAATCCCTAGCTAAGCATTAATTCTAAATTCCCGCCTAAGATTGACTGCTTGTCGCTGGCGGGAATGGATAACTTATTTACTGCTTCAATTGAGGCCGCGATGTCTTTTTTTGCCGGCCAGTCGCTTCCCCAGACTACGTGAGATGCTCCGAAAAACGATACCGCTATCTCAATATTCAATTTATTCCTATCTCCTCCGGTATCAACGTATATTTTTCTAAGAAACTGCGACGGCTGGCCGCCGATATCTTTGACAAAATTCATTCCGCGCAGCATCTGATATGTAGCGTCAAAACGATGCTCTAAAAACGGCATTGCCCCGCCGAAATATCCAAAGACCAGAGGTGCATCCAAATCCTTGAGCTTACCTGACATCATCAGTTTTCCGATACACATGGCAGTATCAAAGATATATTCAATAACCGGAGTAAGCAAAGGGTCTTTTACGCGCTCAACTCCGATCGGCTCGATAATCTGGGAATGCACAAAGACCGGAATACGCCTTTTTTGAGCTTCTTCCAGCAAAGGGTCAAATTTAGGGTCATCCAGATAAATACCTGAATAACTAGTAGCTAAAGAAATCGCTTTAAACCCAAGCTCTTCGATTGCGCGCTTTAACTCATCCAACATCAATTTACGATCATCAACCGGCAGTATTGCCGCGCCGATGAATTTATCCGGAAAACGCTTAAGTATTTTGGCGACGTTGTTGTTAAAGATTGCAGCGGTTTCTTTAGCGCCCAGTTTTAAATGCGCGTCAGATGTGGGATAACTCAAAACTGCTTTATCAATCCCGGCATCCTGCATTGCCTTGGCATGCGCCTCAATATCTCCCCAGCCTTTGTGAAAAAAATGGGCATTGGATATGATTTCATCAGGTAACCAGTGAGAGTGGCTGTCAATTATCATTTATGCTCAGTGCTCTTTAAGATGCGCTTAATCATCTCTTTTTCGTAAGAGGCTTTTATCCCGGCCAGTTCTCTTGGGCCGAATTCTTTCCTGATTGCCTTCTCTATGGCCAGAAGCTTTATGCTCAGGAAATAGTATTCGGGCTTCAGGTCTTTCCCTTCGTATTTGAGCGCAAGGCCATCTTTTTCTTTACTGGCAATATAGTCTTCAAATTCCTTGATCTTGCCGGCCGCATGGCCTGCCTTGTCCAATGACTTTAGCTCTTTCAAGATAAAACGGTCCAGCCCGGCTTGAGTAAATTTACGCTCAATCCTGTCCAGCTCATCCTTGGTCACTTTATAGAACCAGATAAGATAGCGCTTTTTAAGGTTTTTTAAGTCTTTCTCAATCATTATTTTTCGATTAATTGAACTGTATCAAAATATAATACGCCTTTGGATTCCGGGAGCGGCTCAACCTGATAATTCTTCAGGGGAAAATCTATGGTTATATTCTTTTCCGCATTATCCGGCTGCCAGTCAGAACGGGCAACAAACTGGTCAAACGGGCAGGCTACCTGTTTCCAGCCTTTGAAATCATCGGTTACCATATAACGCCAGATCTCATTTCCGCTGTCTTTAAAATCAAAGGCAATCTGGCCCTTAGAATCATTGCCATACATATGAAAAGCGATTGCTTTGTATTTATTCCAGTCTATCTTGTCCGGCTTGATATCCCAACCGGCATTTTTAGCATCCAGGCCTTCTCCCCTGGCCACATAAATATATCCGCCGGCAACAGCATCATAGGTAATCTTCAAAGCTAATTTTCCCCCATGAAAGCTTTCCGAAGCAGACGAAACTTCAACTGATGAGCCGTTTCCCGCGCCGAAATCAACCGTGCCATCAGGTCCGCCGATCACTCCGATTTCCAGGTCATCGATCACCAGAGGCGTATTTTCAGCAAAACAGCAGGTTAAAATGGTAAAAACGCACGCTAAAAACAGAAAAAATACTTTATTCATCTGGCTCTCCTCTCTATTTATTTGGATGATCCTGTTTATAGGGTATAACCGGTTTAGTCCATGGCGTCTGCTGATTGATCACCGCAATTTCAAGCGGACAGACA
>JAKQWZ010000074.1 GCA_029561735.1 Candidatus Omnitrophota bacterium
TGTCTGGCCGATATCTAAAGCACCTATGGCTTTAGCTAACTCCAAACCGAACTTTATATCCTCCCAGACCGCAGGATCCGGTTCGCTCTTAGTCAAAACGCCCTTTGGCGCCAGAGAATCTTTAATAAATATAGTTGAATCGAGAAGCTCTAACCCTTCTCCTTTTAACTTATCCGCGATCGCGCCGAATATTGTATCTGCTTTTTTATTCTTAATACTTTTTAATATCTCCTGGATATCCTGGCTATGAATGACTTCTCTGCTAAATAGCCTATGCGGGCTGATCTGCCCGGCCATAACGACCTTGGTAATTCCTTCTTTCCTGAAAATATCGGCAAGCCGGTCAAAATCCCTTAAATTCAACCAGTACATCTTATTGACGTATCCGGCTAAAGCCGGGCTGGTATCGTGCCTGATAGCAACAGCCACAACCGAAAAACCCTTTTTGCGCGCCGATTCAGAAAACAACAAAGGGAATCTTCTATTTCCGGCAATAAGCCCTATTTTTTCCATATGGATATTATTGTGATTTTGCCCTGCAGGAGCGGCTAAGGCCCCTTTCGCTCATTTGCGCGAAATCAAGTAAATACATCACTTCTTCTACGGGCCTGGGAAACTGCTTTTTGATCTCAACTATTGAGTGTTTAATTGACATGCCTGAATTAAACATAAGGCGAAAAGTCTGATCCAGCTGTTTTATTGATTCTCTGCTGACGTTTTGCCGGCGCAGGCCGATTAGATTAAGCCCATAGACAAGAGTCGGATGGCCGTCGCAGGTTGAAAACGGAGGAATATCCTGAACGACCTTAGAACAGCCGCCGATAATGGAAAGTTTTCCCACCCTTACAAATTGATGTATTGCCACTATCCCTCCGACTACGGCTTTATCTTCAATAGTGACATGCCCGGCAAGCGTGCCGTTGTTGGCAATAACACAGCCGCTGCCTACCAGGCAATCATGGGCAACGTGAGAATAAGCCATAAACAAATTATTGCTACCCACAATTGTCTTTCCGCCATCGCCGGTTCCGGGATTAAAAGTGCAGTACTCGCGGATAATATTGCCGTCACCAATGTTTAAGAAACTGCGCTCACCCTTATATTTGAGGTCCTGCGGCTGGCTGCCGATAACTGCCCCGGTAAAAAGCTGACAATTTTTGCCTATTGTGGTATTCCCTTCAATAACGCAGTGCGCGCCTATCTTTGTTCCGGCGCCTATTACAACATTATCCGCAACAACCGTATAAGGCCCGATAACAACATCTTTTTCTATTTTAGCTTTTTTAGAGACTATTGCCGAATTATGTATTTCCATTGGGTTAATTTTCCGCAAGCGCAAACATAAAATCAGCCTCGCAGACTACTTTGCCTTCCACTTCGGCTTTAGCATGGACTTGGCCTGTGCGCGATTTTATTTTACCGGCCTCTACTGTCATAATCAATTGGTCTCCGGGCACAACTACTTTTCGGAATTTTACGCTGTCAGCAGCCATAAAATAAGCCAGCTTTCCCCGGTTCTCTTCGCTGGAAAGCATCATCACCCCTCCCACCTGCGCCAGGGCTTCTAAGATTATTACTCCCGGCATAACCGGCTTGCCCGGAAAATGGCCCTTAAAAAAATAATCATTTATTGTAACATTCTTTATTCCGACAGCGCGCTTGCCTTTTTCCAAATGGATTATCCTGTC
>JAKQWZ010000086.1 GCA_029561735.1 Candidatus Omnitrophota bacterium
GCAATTGAACATTTTGACTCAGCTATAAAAATTAACCCTTTTGACGGCGCTGCTTTTAACGATAAAGCGCTGTGTATGGCGGAATTAGGCTTTATTGACGAAGCCATAAGTAATTTTGACAAAGGTATTGAAGCTGAGCCCGGCTATGCTACTATATATCATAATAAGGGCTGGCTCTTGAATAATATCGGCATGCATACCGAGGCAATAAAATACCTGACTAAGGCGCTGGAGCTGGAGCCGGGCAGGGCGGTTACTTACGACAGCTTAGCTGATGCTTATTTTAATTTGGGCCAGATAAAGAAGGCGATAGGCGCTTATCGCAGTGTGATAAGTTTTTTAAAGCCGGGTTGCTGCTTAGGTTTAAAAAAGGAAATAGCAAAGAAGATAGCCCAGCTTGAAGCCAAAATAAAGGAAAAATAGCTTTAGAAATGAAATTAGTCACTATTGAGTGGAAAAATAACGGTATCAGAATCATAGACCAGACAAAATTACCGGCAAAGCTTGTTTTTCTGCAGATTAAGAGCCTTAAGCAGCTTTGGCAGGCAATAAAATTGCTTAAAGTGCGGGGTGCGCCTGCTTTGGGGGCTGCGGGTGCATTAGGCGTTTATCTGGGCGTTAAGGATTTAAAGCCGCGCAATGCAGAGGAGTTTAAAATACTGTTTGAGAAGGCCTGCAGATATATCGGTTCATCGCGTCCGACGGCGCGTAATCTTTTTTGGGGGATAGAAAGGATGCGCAAAGTTTTTCTGGATAATAAAGCAAAAGAAGCCAGAAAAATAAAACAGGCGCTTTTTGCCGAAACCAAGCTCATCGTAAGTTTGGATATGGCGTCTTGCCGAAGCATAGGGCTGCATGGCTCGCGTTTAATAAAAAACAATGATACAATCTTGACTATTTGTAATACCGGGATCCTGGCGACGATTGATTACGGTACTGCAGCAGGGGTAATCTACCGTTCGCATGAGGACGGTAAAAGAATCAAGGTCTATGCTTGTGAAACCCGGCCGCTTTTGCAGGGCGCGCGGCTGACTACATGGGAATTAAAAAGAAAAGGCATTGACGTGACTTTGATCTGCGATAATATGGCGGCAACCCTGATGAAACAGGGAAAAATCAGCAAAGTGATTGCCGGAGCTGACCGTATAGCCGCAAACGGTGACGCCGCAAATAAAATCGGGACGTATAATCTGGCTGTGTTAAGCCGCTATCATAATATCCCCTTTTATATTGCCGCGCCGGCTTCTACGTTTGACCTTTCTATTCCCTGCGGCAGGCATATACCTATAGAGCAGCGCGCAGGAAGCGAAGTGACTGATTTGTTCTTTAAGCATCCGGTGGCCGCTAAGGGAGTAAAGGTTTTTAATCCGGCTTTTGATGTTACTGATTCCGGATTGATTACGGCGATAATCACTGATAAGGGAGTAATCAGGCCGCCGTATAAGAAAAACATTAGGCGCAAAATCGGGCGATAATATGAAATTAAGCCATATCGGAGAATTCGGGTTAATTCAGCGTTTTAAAAAACACATAAAACTTGATTCTACTGTAATCAAAGGAAGCGGCGACGATTGCGCAGTTATAAAGCGGGATAAATCTACTTATATGCTTTATACCTGCGATATGATAATTGAGGGCGTGGATTTTAAGCCCAAGGAAGACCCTTATTTGATTGGCAGAAAAGCCATTGCCGTATCTATCAGCGATATTGCCGCCTGTGCAGGGCTGCCTCGCTATGCAGTTGTGTCTATGGGGCTGCCAAAAAATACTTCTTTAACAAAAGTTGACAGGATCTCCCGGGGGATATTTGATTTAGCAAAAGAATTCAATATAAACATTGTCGGAGGGGACTTGAGCCGTTCGCAAAGAATAGTTATAGATGTGAGTATGCTCGGGGTTGTGGATAAGAAAGCCTTGGTTCTGCGTAGTGGCGCAAAACCCGGTGATTTAGTCTTTGTCACCGGCAGGCTTGGAGGCTCCATACACGGCAGGCACCTTAAGTTTACTCCGCGCATAAAAGAGGCGCAGTATCTGGTTAGGAATTATAAAATAAATTCCATGATTGATATATCAGATGGTTTTATGCAGGACCTCAGGCATATCTGCGAAGAAAGCAAGGTAGGCGCAGTGGTTTTTGAAAAATTGATCCCGCTAGATAAAGATGCCGCATCACTCAATGAGGCCCTTTTTATGGGCGAGGACTTTGAGCTTATCTTTACCATGCCGCGTAAAGAGGCGGCAAGGCTGCTAAAGAATACAAGGGGAAAATTTCATTTAGCTGCGCAGATAGTTGATAAAAAATACGGTTTGAAGTTTGAAAATAAAAAAGAGCCAATCTCCGGCAGGAATCTGGGATTTAACCATTTTTAGGCATATGAAAATAATATCCGGGTCTGTTAAGGACACTATGGCGTTGGGGGCAGAAATAGCCAAGTCAGCTAATCCGGGAGACATAATCTGCCTTTACGGCAATCTCGGGTCCGGTAAAACGGTCCTGGCTAAGGGCATAGCCAAAGGGTTAGGCGTTGACCCTGATTCGGTGATCAGCCCGACATTTGTCATCCTAAGGCCTTACGATACTAGGCCGCAATTGTATCATTTTGATTTTTACCGGCTGGCATCAATAAAGGATATAGAGCTTCTTGGGCTGGAGGAATATCTTTATTCAAATGCGATATCGGTTATTGAATGGCCTGAACGGATGGGTAAATTGCTTCCCAAGGAATTTCTAATGGTCAAATTAGATATTAAATCCGGCAATACGCGCAGGCTCACTATAAAAGGCAAGGGCAAGAGTTACAGCGCGGCAGCCAAAAAAATTTATGCGAATATTAGGAATTGATACATCCACGGATTATTTATGTATCGCAGTACTTGATGGCGCTAATTTATATGAATACCGCCTGGTAGCTGCAAGGCGGATGTCTGTCCTGATAACCGTACATATCCGCCGGATACTGGAGGCCCTAAATCTAAGGCTTGAAAATATGGATTATTTTGCCTGTGGGCTCGGGCCGGGATCATTTACAGGCTTACGGGTAGGCGCTGCCACGATAAAGGGCTTAAGTCTTGCCCTTAAAAAACCTGTTGCGGGGATTTCCAGCCTGGATATCCTGGCAAATCAGGCAAAAAAAGAAGGCAGGTTTATTATACCTGCTGTGGATGCAAAAAGAGGGCTTATTTACTGCTGTGTTTATGAAAACAACAGGGGAGGCCTAAAAAAGCTCTCGCCATATATGCTGCTAAGCAAAAGCGAATTTCTTAAAAAAATAAAACCGGGCAGCGTAGTCTTAGGGGATGCAATTAATATTTATAAGGCTGATTTATTAAGGTCTGCGCCGCAGGCCAAATTAATGGAAAAAGACTTTTGGTACCCCCGGCCCGGCATCATAATAGAGCTTGCCCTTAAGGCAATCAAATCAAAAAAACTTACTGATACATTCTGTTTAAATCCAATTTATCTTTATCCAAAAGAATGCCAAATACGAAATCTTTGCACGAAAAAATAGGCTTTAGGCCGACCTGGGCTGAAGTTAATTTGGGTAACTTGGACCATAACTTTTCCCAAATAAAGAAAATTGTGTTTTCGGGTACCCGGGTCATGGCTACTGTTAAGGCCGATGCTTATGGCCATGGCCTTATCCCGGTCACCAAGAGGCTTATTTCCTGCGGAGTGGATTATCTGGGAGTTGCCTCTATAGACGAAGGCATAAAATT
>JAKQWZ010000033.1 GCA_029561735.1 Candidatus Omnitrophota bacterium
CTTAATAGTGCGGTACAGGGTCTTTGCGTATTTTGATTCCGGGCCAAAACCTACAGCCATATTTTTTCTTTTTACCGGATGCCTCTCTATGGGGACCTCAATAATATTCTGGTCAAACTCAACCCTGCCTTCAACCAAAGCGATATACCTGCGTTTAATGGAATGATCCGCAAATTGCCCGGCAAGATGCAAATGCGCTTTATTATTCCTGGCTATTACCATAATCCCGGAGGTTTCTTTATCCAGGCGATGCACTATACCCGGCCTTGCGGGGTTTATATCGGAAAGCGTTTTAAATCTGTGCAATAAAGCATTGGCCAGGGTATGTTCCCTGTTGCCCGGAGCAGGATGCACTACCAAACCCACCGGCTTATTTATGACCGCTATATCTTTATCTTCATAAACTACTTTTAGAGGTATTTTTTCTGCCAGCAGGCCTTCTGCGGCCTTGTCCTCCAGCTCAATCCTGGCTTTATCGCCCAGAGAAACTTTGTGATGGGCCTTAGAGCATAATTTACCGTTGAGGGATATTTTACCGGATTTTAAAAGTTTCTGGAGAAAAGTCCGCGAAAGGCCCAAATCATTCTGATTGGCGTAATCAAGCAAAAGAATATCCAGGCGCTTTCCCGAATCCTGCGGGCTGACTTCAAGATTATATATTTTCATTATGTTTTTTTATTAAACCGGGCGAACAACCAGGCAAGGCTTACTATAAACACCGGTATACATAACAACTGGAATAAGGTAAGGCCGAAAGATATCCTCGGGCTATCCGCACGCAGAAATTCAATAAAAAATCTTTTGAATGAATATAGCAGCAGGTACGAATAAAATACCGCGCCTAAAGCATGAGGCCTGTCCTGTATAAGCCGTAATAAAATGAAGATAACCAGAAGCGATAAAGAAGCATAGATCTGTACCGGAATTACTGTTGAGCCAAAGCAGCAGCCGTTTAGCAGGCATCCTATCCTGCCTATGGCCTGGCCAAGCGCCAGAAAAGGCATCAGCGTATCAAAAATAAGGTAGACAGAGAGCCTTTTAACCTTTATATAGGCTAAAGCTGCTATTGTGCCTAGAATCAGGCCGCCAAAAACCGATAGCCCTCCGTTCTGTAGTAAGAATATTTCAGGAATATTTTTTGAGTAATAACTGATATTGCTTAAAACATAGAAGGCCCTTGCCCCTATTATGCCGGATACAAAACCTATAAAAGTTACATTATAAACCACCCCGGGATCAATGTTGTCTTTTTTTGCCCGGGCTGAAGCCAGCAGGACAGAAACGATAAAAGCCATAGCCAAAGCCAGGCCGTAAGAAAAAATCGTAAAGGGGCCTATTGTACAAATTATCGGATGCATAATTTTATTTGTTACGCAAGATACACCATCCCAGCAGCACCGCTCCAATTGTAATAGCGCTGTCGGCGATATTGAATACGGGCCAGACGCGGAAATCAAGAAAGTCAATCACATAGCCGAATAATAACCTGTCAATCAAATTACCCAGCGCCCCGCCTAATATAAGGTATAGCGAAATATTATACAGGGAAAGCCTGTTGGCCTTAGAGTTTTTCAGGCTTAAGGCAATCAGCACTATAGCCAGCAGCGTTGCGGCTATAAATACAGGAACCTGATTATTCAATAAACCAAATGCCGCACCCCGGTTATGAACAAGGCTGATATGGAATATGCCGCGCAAAACCGGTATAGACTCATTCAGGCTCAGGTTTTTTATAACAAGGAATTTTGCCGCTTGATCAAAAAAAAGAATGGAGATTACAATTACTAATGGCATGCAAAAAACGGATGTTTCTGGGTTAGGCCTACTTCTTCTCTCTTTTTTCCTGGCACTTCACGCATAGCTTGGCAAAAGGCACGGCCCGTAAACGGGTTTTTGAAATAAGGACTTTGCAATCCTCGCAAGTGCCATAAGTACCTTCCTCTATCTTCTTAAAAGCATCTTCAAGCTCATAAAGAAACTGTCTGCCATTAGAAGCAAGGGAAAGAGAAAATTCGCGGTCATAAGTATCGGTTGCTACATCAGCCATATGATAGGTGTATCCGGAAATATCTCCGGATGCTTCCTTCTGGGATTTCTTCAGAGTATCCTCGGAAATATGTTTGATATCGTCAACGACTTTATCCTTAATCTTAATCAGAAGCTTTTTAAATTCAACTAATTCCTGCTTCGTTAATTTCTTTTTCAAATTATTCCTCCTATGGCGCTGATGCAGTTATCGCAGATTTCAGGGTGCTGCTTATTCTCTCCGACATTCACTACATAATTCCAGCAACGCTGGCACTTCTTGCCTTCTGCCGGAAAGACTTCTATCAAACAATCTCCGGCTTTATCAGACTTTATTGCTAAAACCTGCGACACCTTGAATATTTCGCATAAATCAGCCTTTAAGCTGTCTAAATAATTATAACGAATCTGGTTATTTGTCAATATATTTATTTTAGCATCAAAGGAACTACCGATAACCCCTTCTGCGCGTTTTTCTTCCAATGCCTTGGTTACCTGAGGCATTATCTCAAATACTTGCTCTATCCCCGCGCAGCTTGTATCCGGGCCTGTTTGGGCTTTCTGCGGCCACATTAAAAGATGCACGCTTGAGAATTTACCGTCATTTTCCGGACCTTGCATATACTGCCATACT
>JAKQWZ010000094.1 GCA_029561735.1 Candidatus Omnitrophota bacterium
TTATTCTAGCCGGACCGGCAAAAGCTCCGGCCGGTAAACCTCCGCCGATGATCTTGCCTAAACAGATTAAATCCGGTTTGATACCAAGCTTCTGGCTTAACGAACCAAAGCCAAAACGGAAACCCGTTATAATCTCGTCGCTAATTAACAACGTTCCGTATTTTTTAGTCACTTTGCGCAGATACTTTAAATATTCAATATCCGGCTGGATAACTCCAAAGTTGCCTCCTGCCGGCTCAAATATCACCGCAGCTATCTGCTTGCCGTATTCCTTAAATACTGATTCCAAGCGCTCACGGTCTGCGTAAGGAATAACTATCGTGTGTTTAATAAAATCCGCAGGGACTCCTTTGCTTATAGGAATACCTAAGGTTGCCAAACCAGAACCGGCGGAAGCCAGCAAATAATCTGCGTGGCCATGATATGAGTTAGCAAATTTAACGATTTTTTCTCTATTTGTATACCCGCGGGCCAGGCGCAGAGCTCCCATAACTGCTTCGGTACCGGAATTAACAAACCTTATTTTTTGGGCCAAAGGGATTGCCTTGTTAATTAATTTGGCCAACTCAATTTCTCCTAAATTTGTCGTGCCGAAACTAAAACCGTTTTTCGCAGCCCTATTTACTGCCTTAACTGCCGGGCCGAATGCATGGCCCAGGATAGCGCTGCCCCAGGAAAGCACGTAATCAATATAATTTTTGCCGTTGTAATCATAGATTCTTGCGCCTCTGCCGCTTTTAATCAATAGGGGTTTGCCGCTTACATAATTAAATGCCCGCACCGGGCTATTTACTCCTGCAACCAAGTATTTATTGGCTTCTTTAAATAACTTTCTGTTATTTTCTTTCATCTAACCACCCCGCGATATCTTTAGCGTGATAACTTATAATCAAATCCGCTCCTGCGCGTTTTATGCCGGTAATTATCTCAAATACCATTTTTCTCTCATCCCAAAGCCGGTTTTGCGCGCCTGTTTTCACAAAAGCATATTCTCCGCTGACATTATAAGCAGCCAGAGGAAAATTAAATTTATCTCTTACCGTCCTTATAATATCCAGGTAGCTCAACGCCGGTTTTATCATCACCATATCCGCGCCTTCCTTAATGTCAGCTCTTATTTCGCTCAAAGCTGACCCGGCATCCTTAAAATCAAGCTGATATCCTGACCTGTTCCCGAATTTAGGAGCTGAATTTGCCGCTTCGCGAAAAGGGCCATAAAAATTAGAGGCAAATTTTGCGGAATATCCGAGTATTTTTGTGCACCGAAGGCCTTTTCTATCTAGGGCTTTTCTTATTGCCGCTACCTGCCCGCAAGCCACAGCCGAAGGTGCCACCCAGTCCGCTCCTGCCTCGGCATGTGACAACGCAATTCCTGTCAAAGCCTCTAAGGTTTTTTTGTTGTCAATCTCAACTTGACCCTTAATCCTTAACCCTTGCTTCTTTACAATGCCGCAATGCCCGTGCGAAGTATAAGAACACAGGCAGACATCAGTGAAGATATTTACATCTTTAAATTCTTTTTTAACTGCGCTGACTGCCCGCGCCGTTATATTATCCTGTTCATGCGCAAAAGACCCGAAAATATCTTTATTGCCCGGGATTCCGAATAACAGGATTTTTCTGATACCCAGAGCTCTTGCCCGGCTAATATCCCTGATCAAGGCATCAACCGAATACCTGAATACTCCGGGAAATGACTTGATTTCCTGCTTTTTATTTGCCCCTTCAATCACAAAATAGGGGTAAATAAAATCATCTATTTTTATATTTATGGCCATATATTTTTTTACCGTACCTGACGGTTTCTCCAACGATAAATACCGCCGGAGGCTGCACTGAGCGGCGCTTTGCCCGGCTGACTATATTTGCCAGATTGCCGGTGATGATCCTTTCTTTTTTAGTAGTTGCCCGTTCAATAAAAGCGCATGGCGTTGACTTCGGGCGCCCGGATTTTAAAATCGCGCGAACTACATTCCTGACATTGCCGACAGCCATCAGATAGATCAAAGTAGAGCAGTCTGGCGCATCAATTTTTTCTTCATAACTTTTCCTCCCCGTTAAAACCGCAACCGAAGAATATTTTCCCTTCCTGGTCAGGGGTATGCCAAAACTTGCCGGCGCGGAAAATGCCGAAGTTATCCCCGGGATAATCTCAAAATTAATTTTTTTCCCCGCCAGGTATAAAGCTTCTTCAATACCGCGGCTGAACAACAGCGG
>JAKQWZ010000005.1 GCA_029561735.1 Candidatus Omnitrophota bacterium
ATCCGCGGCATAAATAAAGCACGGCGAAAAAACTAAAGCTAAAGCAAAAACAAATACTACTATTTTCTTCATACTCCACCTCCTTTTAAAAAATAAATCAGGACAATTGTGCTCTGGCCAAATCACGCAAGCGCGCAAAATCCTGCATTGGAAAATCCGCAGTTTCTATTGCCGGCAGAACTTTCAAGGTGCAGCATATCTTAGTTGTGAAACGCCAGCTCCCCTTAGGAATAGCATCTTTAGTGCCGTCTATCTGGATAGGCAAGATTGGGACCCTTTCTTTTATCGCCAGCTTAAATGCGCCATTCTGAAATTCACCTATCCCCTTATTATCGCTTCTTGTACCTTCGGGAAAGAATAAAACCGAAACCCCTTTGTGCAGCCATTCGCCGGCCTCTCTATATACTTTTTTAATGCTGGAAAAATCCCCTCTTTCCAGCCTGATGTGGCGGGCCAAAGCCATATTCCATCCCAAAACCGGTATTTTAAAAAGGCTGTCTTTGGCCACCCATTTAAATTGCATCTTGGTTTTATACAACAGTACAATATCAGCCAGGCTCTGGTGGTTTGATACGACAACGTATTTTTTCCTATGGTCAATATTCTCTAAACCACTGACATTAACTTTCCAATAAGGATTCAGCGCAATCAGCGCATCTGTCCACCAGAAACACTGCGCATGGACAAGCTTGCGTTTCCTGTCAAAAGGGTACAGGACCAGCGAAAGCAGCGCCATAGCCAAAAATAACACCAGAATCAGGATTATTCCGACTAACCATATTAAAATTGATTGCAATGATTGTTTCATTTAGGGTAAGTATAGCATATTTGAACCTAAATAACTTATATTATTCTATTTAAAAAACATATTTTTGGCTATAAAAGATGCGAGGATAATAGATATCATTGACATAAGCTTTATAAGTATATTCAAAGAAGGCCCGGAGGTATCTTTAAAGGGGTCTCCCAGCGTATCGCCCACAACGCTTGCCTTATGCGCATCCGAACCCTTTCCGCCGTAATTACCGGCCTCAATATATTTCTTGGCATTATCCCAGGCGCATCCGGAATTCGCCATAAAGAGCGCCAGAGAAAAACCCGATACCAGCGCACCAACCAGTAATCCCACTACCGCCTCCAGCCCGATGAATAAACCTACCAACACAGGCGTAATAACAGCTAATAGTGACGGAAAAATCATTTCTTTTTGCGCTGCAGCTGTAACAATATTAACACACCTGGCATAATCCGCCTTTGCCTTGCCTTCCATTAACCCGGGGATCTGTTTAAACTGCCTTCTGACCTCTTCAACAACTTTTAACGCCGCCCGGCCTACTGAACCCAAAGTCAGAGAACAAAATAAAAAAGGAATCATACCTCCTATGAATAAACCCGATATTAAACGGGGATTCATAAACTCCATATCAATATTCTGCCCTAAAAGCAGAATGTTATTCCTGTAAGCAGCAATCAAGACTAAAGCAGTCAATGCAGCAGAACCTATAGCAAAACCTTTACCCACAGCAGCCGTAGTATTGCCCAAAGCATCCAGCGCATCAGTACGCTGCCTTACCTGCGTAGGCAAATGGGACATCTCGGCATTGCCCCCGGCATTATCAGCTACTGGCCCGTATGCATCACTGGCTAAAACAATTCCCAAAGTAGAAAGCATGCCTACTGCAGACATGCCTATACCATAGAGCCCGATATTAATATTACCCGCTCCTCCGGAAAGAAAAAAACTGGCGATTATTACCAAGGCCACAATAATCACAGGCAAAGCAATTGAAACCATGCCGACAGCCAGACCGCTGATAATCACAGTTGCCGGGCCGGTAAGCGCCGAGGCAGAAATCCAACGGGTAGGGCCATATTTATAAGAAGTAAAGTATTCCGTAGAAATCCCCAGAAAAACTCCACAAAATAATCCGCTTAAAACCGAAAAATAAATCCCGGTATGAGCTGCCCCCAGCAATCTTCTGATAATAAAGTAGGAAAATACAGCGATCAGTATAACACTGACAAATATGCCGCGGCGTAAAGCCCTGAGCAGATATTCCTGACCGGCTTTCTCTTTTGTGCGGATAAAAAACATACCGATTATACAGGCGAGGATGCCAAAACCTGCTATCGCCATAGGAGCGGCTATTGCTGCAGGCCCTATTCCGGTTGCCGTAGCCAATGCCATGGCTGCGACAATAGACCCTATATACGACTCATAAAGATCAGCGCCCATACCAGCGCAATCGCCCACGCAATCACCAACATTATCAGCTATAACCGCGGCATTACGCGGATCATCCTCGGGTATGCCTGCCTCTATCTTCCCGACCAAGTCCGCTCCCACATCCGCAGACTTGGTAAAGATCCCGCCTCCGACTCTGGCAAAAAGGGCCTGAAAGCTGGCGCCAAAAGCCGAACAAAGAAGTATAAAGGTTATCAAAGCTGTCTTATCGTCGCCTGCGGTAACAGGATTAATACTGAAATACCTGTCTAAAAAATAATACCAGCCTGCCACATGCAGGATCCCCAAGCCTACTACTGTAAAACTCATTACTGCCCCGGCAGAAAAAGCAGTCCTTAAAGCGCTGTTTAGCCCGGAACAGGCCATTTGAGCAGTCCTGTCGCCGCTGCTTGTGGCAATAGACATGCCGATATAGCCGGATAAGGCGGATAAAAAACCTCCGCTTAAAAAAGCAAATGGCACAAATATTGATATATAACCCCGCGAGCTTAACCAGAGGAAAAACAGGAAGAAAAAACCGAAGAATACTGCCACTACCGAAAACTGCTTGCGCAGATATGCCCTTGCGCCCTGCTTGACTGCATCCCCAATCTCCTGCATCCTTTCTGTGCCTCTGCTTTGGCGTAATACTTTCCACGACAGATACCCGGCAAATAACAGGGCGCAAAAACAACTAAACGCAATAAACCAGGGCAGATAAAAATCAACCATGTTTTATATTTTTATTCTTATTTCTTTTTTCTTTTACTTTTTTTGACGTTTTTCTTTTTTGCCTGATCAAAGGCAATAACAAGAAGGCTGGCTACGAGCAAAATTAAAAGGCCCAACAGCGCAAGTTCCTGACGCGAAAATATTGGCGCACAGGCAGATGATGTTTGCGATAAAGTCCCGGATAACGCTCCGGTTTGCGGCTGCAATGAGCCCTGGGTAGAAGCGCATCCTAAAGCAAATGACGACAATCGCCCTAAAAAGCTGCCCTTCTTCATTTAAGCCTCCTTTTTGGCTTATAAAACTGCGTCCATACATATTATATATATAATTATTGATAATTGTAAACTTATTTCTTTAATTGG
>JAKQWZ010000034.1 GCA_029561735.1 Candidatus Omnitrophota bacterium
CGCCAACTTTGCCTTCTTCCGCAGGCCCAATTTACGCGATTTTATTTAAAGGGCTGACTGAGGATTCTTCAGCCGAAGAGATTGCTAATTACGGTGTTTCCGCAAGGTCTGCCCCCGATGATGCTATGGCTGATACGTTTACTCTGGAACAGTGGCTTGAGATAACTAAAAAATATATTCTAAGCGTTCCCGTCATGTCTGCCAGCGAGAATAGCTCTGGCCAGGCAGCTTCACCGCAAACCCTTGAACAGGCCCTGGATAATTTGTTGAATAAAATATATGCTGTGTTGGAGAAAGACGCGGATACCCAGGTAAGGAAGGAACATATTAAAGCGATAATGAACTGGTATATCCAGCTGCATAGCCTTAGGGCGACAAAAGAGAATGAAGCCCTGAGGTTTTATTTGCCCCGGACGGACAGATTAATCAAAATTATCTTTAGTACTTCGTCGGGCTACGACTGCGGTTTGATCGATGAGCTTGCAAAAGAGTTTGGAGCAAAAGAAACCGATGATTTTACCGTTCGGCAAGAAGTGCCGATCCCTGCCGGTTCGATACTAAACCGCGAGGGAATTGATGCGTTACCCGAACAGATGCGTAATTTGTTATTAGACGGTAAGAATATAGCAATGTTATTAAAATATGTAAGTTTCCTGCGGTACTTTTTTGATTATATGACTGGCGATCTTGTTACGCCACCTCTTGAATATGCGGTTGCCAGAGGATTGTATTTTCCGATCGGCTCCGGGCTCTATGTGACACCGGTAAGCGAATCCTTCCGCAGATTTATTATATTCGATATGGATGAGAATAACAGGCCAAAAAACAAGGTTGAAATTAAGATACCCGGATTATTGGCCGGTAAACAAAGGCTTGCCCCGACAGGCTATACTATTGCGGAAGAGCTTTATGAAGCCTATGAAGATGATACAGTAATAGAACAACCGCTTGGTATGATAATCTTGGATAGCGATGTGGATATGTACGCAGGTATCCTTCATGCTCCGAAGGGTTCTATAGGGATGGTAGTTTTTACTTATAAAAGAGATGCCAACAGGTTAACAGATTTTCAGCCGGTACATTTAGTAGAAAGATACAATAATAAGTATGCTGCGTCTGAAGATGGTTATCGATATAGGATAGCTGAACAATGGGTTGGCCTTTTGGCTAAGATACATGCTCTAGGTTATTCGCATGGCGATGACGGTGATGCCTCTAATATTCGGGTACTAATAGAGGATGGTGAAATTAAGGGGATTTTGGCAGGCGATTGTGAAGCTTATTCTTATCCGGATCATCCGGATGAAGTATTCCTTGAAGAGCTTGAGGTTGCCCTAAATAGAATTGCCCCGCTAAATAGCCCTGTGTGGGAATTTTTACACAAATCCGCATTAATAGAGCATTATAAGCAAGAGTTATCAAAGGCGCGACAATATCTGCAGAACAAGAAAGCCGCTCAGGTTCGATTACCGAGAGCCGCAGGCGCGGATACGGGCACTATTGTTTCCGGCCAGGCAGGGGCAGGGGTGGTGGGCAGAGTTGTTGGTATGCCTTTAGGCAGGCCGCTTAATGCTCAAACTGCAGTTAATTTTGGCAACTATAAAGTAAGCCAAGACGGAAAAGTAACAATAATGGGCGAAGACCTGGGCATAAATGAAGCTGTTGAAGTTTATGAAGCAGACGCCTCCTGGTTTACTGAAAACAAGATAGAGGGGAGCGCAGTCATTCTTTCGCACAAAAATGCCAGTGGCGCCACCATCCTTATTATTGTAATCAAAAAAGGCATCGCAGGGCCAGAGCGTGATGCTGCTTTTCGCCATGAATTGATTGCGCTTATGCGCATGAAAGGAATCGGCGTCCAGGCCGGAGGTGAATTTGAAGATAGGTTAGGTCATGATATGGCTGTTGAGGATACAAATGCTAGCCATGAAAGTTTAATCCGAATGCTGCAAGCTGCCAGTTTTGAAGAAAAAATGCAGATTGCTACCAGCGAAATTTATCCTTTATTAGAGGAATTAAGCGGTTTGCCAGCAGTCCCGGAATATGACTCTATAAGAGAAAAAGACCCCGCTTCCGAATATGCTAAATCTGTTCAGGAAAAGAAGAACGCAAGAGAACAGGTTTGGGTACGATTAAGGCCGATACTGAATGTATTAGGCGCCGTAGATGTTCATGCTAACTTGCTGGTTAAAGATGGAAAAGGAATATTGGTCTTTGGCCCTATGGGTAGCGGTAAATCTTTTGTATCAAAAATCTTAGCAGAAGAATATCCGGGATGGAGCTTAGGGTCCGACGATTCAGTTTCTCTGTTTTTCTCAGAAGGCCGGTTAGCTGCCGGTTGCGCTTATGCTCCGGCTGAACATTCCCTGGAGTATAGATCCTTGAATAGAAGTAAAACCAGACCAGGCATTAATGAGGAAAGAGCGTTTGTTGAGGTGGAGCGCATTGTTATTTTAAGTGCCGATTCAAACAGCCAGCAATTAGAGGTTAAGAATTTTGCTCAAGGCGGACCAGCCACAGAAACGCGCTTAAAAGAAATACAAGGACTATTGAACAAGGACGAGCATTTCTATTTAAAGCAGGAATTATTAAATCAACTGGCATCGCTTGAAATCGCTTATATCAATTTACCGAAAAATACAGATTCTCGCGACTACAACACCATCGCCGCGATCATTAATGCCTTATTGCCTGATGGGCAGAGTAACCAATTACAACCGGTTGCCGGAGCGGTAAATGAGGGGAAGAGCGCGGTATTGATAGCTGCGCAAGCCGGATTAACACCTGTCGGCGCAGATGCATCGGATCAGGGAGGGTATAGTATTACAATCAATGAAATACCGGCGTATTTGATACGCAGCGCGCAGGAAGACGGATCTTCTACAGCCCAAGAACTATTACAGATTTATAGCCGGTTCCCGCATCTCGCCCAGAGCATTATGGATGCATATTTATCAGTGGCAAAAAAATATAAACTTTTACCAAAAGAAGCAAGGCTGTATCTGGTCGGGGGCAGGGTCAAGGGAACGCCAATTGAAGCAGATAGTGATCTGGACCTGGTATTTAGCGTTGATAATCCGCAAGCATCATTTGAAGCCTTTAGAAATGCCGAGGAACAAGAAGCATTAGATCTTCTTCAGAGAAATAATGACGCCACAGAAGAATTGGCAAACCGGATTAAGCGAATATTTAAAGAAGCTGGTTTATCCGAAGGGCTTGTGGGCACCAGAATTCATATAGCTCATATGGGTAATGAATTTGCGCAAAGCAATGCATCCGATTCGCAGCATATGGCCTCTGATTTTGCCAGGATACAATTGGCTTCGGCTGTTTTGCAGCCCGCCGCAGGCACAGCGCAGGCATTATACACTGAAGCGACAGAACAAGAAAAAACAGTGCTTTTTGAATCTTTAAAACAAGAACAGGCAAAGTCAGCAGGCGGGTATTTTGCCCGGTTTATTCAAGGTATAAAACATGCTGCCCTTAGAACAAGGCTGGACTTTTCTGATAACGCAGTAGAGATAATGTCCGGCTTTGAAATGGCTATGCGTCAGGATAGGGTTTTTCATGAAGGCCTGGTTAAAGATGGTAACGGAAATTACTGGATAGTTAAGAAAAAAAATAAAACCGCAGCAGGCGCGCTAGATCCAAGAACAGAAAAGAACTTCTCTGAAAGAGAAAGGCTGGCGTATCTTTTATGCCGCGGTATTGCTAATACAGCTGAAGTGAGAAGTGTTACCCTTGAAGATGCGCAAAGCATTGAATTTCTTAAAAATATAGCTCCGGATAACTTAGGCGATTATTATTTAGTGCGGGTGGTATCTGGCCAGAATATTCCAAAACAAGACCTCCCTAATAAGAGCGCTGCCGAAGCCTACTCAGCCATATTAGTTGCAAATGTACTATTGCAGAGATGGGATGCTTTTTATGGGAATATAGTCTATGCTGATGGCGTTCCGGTATCCATTGATAATGATGAGGCTTTTAGAAGCGATCTCTTTGGTTTAAACGGAGAATATTTTGATGACTTCAGAAACAGGTATAGTTATTACGCTTTAATAAGGCCTATTGCTGCTGTTTTGGTAGCCTCCGGGCATAATACATCAGAAGCAAATCAACGCTTTTTAGCCACTGTTAACGAATATATAGATAGATATTCCAGAGCGTTAGAACAAGGGGGTTTCCTGGGTGTTGAGCAGACAATCAATAATGTGATTAATGATCATGGATTAAGAGAAGGGTTTTTATCTGCGGAGCAGATTGATAGAGAAGCTATGGTTCAAGCTATAGCCAGGTTTACGCAAGTAAGCAATGTCCGCCAGCTGGCAATAGAGGCAGGATATAGTGGGGAAGAATTAGAGTCAGTAGTTGATTTTATAATATATTCTCAAAAGCACTTAGCACAGAATGTAACAGAAATAGTGCAGGCTTTGACCGGACAAGCAATTAATCTAAGCCCTTCTGTAGCCGCAGCAGGGGCTGGCGGGCAAGCCAGGCATGAACTAGAAAGACTGTGGGCCGAAGAGGACGGAGATTTACGCATGCCGGGCCAAAGGCCTTGGAATGCCGGAGAAGATAAAGACATTAGTTCTGATA